>CAYZID010000325.1:0-6008 GCA_964478315.1 uncultured Myxococcales bacterium
TGGGGCGTGGTCGGTGGGCGTGGGTGTGTGGGGGGGGGGTTGGGGGGGGGGTGGGGGGGGTGGTGGCGGGGGGGGGGGTGGGTGGGGGGGGGGTGGGGGGGGGGGGGGCGGGGGCGGGGGCGGGTGCGGGTGCGGGCGCGGGGGCGGGTGCGGTTGCGGGAGCGGGTGCGGGTGCGGGTGCGGCTGCGGTTGTGGTTGCTGTCGCGATCGCGGCCGCCCCCGCCCCTTCGGTCCCTTAGGGCGGGCCGCAGCCGTCGCCTTGGACGAGGGTCGCCCAGATGCGGTCGCGCAGGGCCTCGGCGCCCGCTCGCGTGAGGTGGATGCCGTCGCCCTTGCGGTAGCGCGCCGTGTGGCCCTTGGCGTCCGGGCCCTTGGCGAGGTAGCGGCCCGTGGGCGCCGAGCTGGCCGTGAAGGCGTCGATCCACTGGACGCCCAGGGGCGATCCCCAGCCCTGGTAGGTCGCCAGGGTTTCCCGCTGCACGGCCCACACCCGCTGGACTCGCGCCCGGTTCTTGGGCGGGCGTCGGTTCGTGGGGGACAAGAAGAACAGCCGCCGCGGCGGCGAGGTCGGGTCGGGCCGCGGCTGGTCCATGGCCTGGGCCAGCGCGCGGACGCGGGCCGCGTAGGTGCCCTCCCATCGGGCCTCGTCGTCCCAGCGCACGGCCGTCCCGTACTCGCCCGAGTGGTCCCGGAGCCGCTGGATGTCGTTGCCGCCCAGGATGATCACCACCAGGTCCGGGTCCTGCTCGGCCACCATGCGCTCGGTCTCCGTGGGCCAGTCGTAGAAGTCCGGCCGGGCGAGCCCGCTGCCGGGCTTGCCCACGCGCGCGACCTCGTAGCCGCGGGCACGCAGCGATCGGGTCAGCGCGTGGCCCAGCGCGCCGTACATGTTGGAGTCGCCCAGCAACAGGGCGCGCAGGTGGCAGCGGCCCGGCGCCTCGGGGGCGGGACCCTGGCCTCGGGTTGGGGCCGCGGTCACCGTCATCAACGCGAGGGCGCAGAGCGCGGCGGCGCGGGTGGGCGTGGGGGGCCTTGGGAGCATGGGCGACACCTCGAACCGGGGCCCCATGTTGCCCCAAACCGCGCCCGGGGGCTCGAAAGAAGCGCACGGCGTGGGACACCCAGCCGAGATCCGCGCCGCGGCAGGGGGCACCAGCGTCGGCGGGAGGCGATTATTCGCGCATCCGCCCAGCCCGTGTTTCGATCGCCGGCGTGGACGCCCTACGCGACATCTGGCCCTGGGCCTGGCCGACGGTCCTGCTCCTCGCCCTCGCGCTGGGGGTGGCGGTGGGGACTCGGCGCTACCTGGGCGCTGGCGAGCACGCCCTGACGGATCCCTCCTGGCGCCGCTATGGGCGCTGGCTCGCCGCCGTCGTGCTCGCCGGCGGCGTGGCGCTGTGGCTCACGGTGACGCCCGTGCTCCCGGCCTCCGTCCAGGCCCTCTGGGACGCCGTGTGGCCCTGGGCTTGGCCCACGCTGCTGGCCGCCGCCATGTTCGCCACGGCGCGCGCCATCTCGCCTTGGTTCGAGCGCGGGCTCGCCTCCCGGTTGGCGGCCAGCGCCCCGGACGAGGTCGCGCGCGTCACCGTGCATCGCGTGGCCCTGGCGATCCTCCTGGGCGGCTCCGTGGGCACGCTCTACCTGTGGGCGAGCTGGGTGCCCATGCCCGCCGCCGTCTCGGACTTCCTCGACCGGCGCGTCGCCGGCTGGGTGGGAGCCTCCATCGCCCTCATCGCCTGGGTGGCCCTGGGACTCTTCGGGACGCGCCACCTCGTGGCCTTCCTCGGGCGCCGCGCCGCCCGGACGACCACCGAACTCGACGACGCCCTGGTCGCCGCCCTGCGCCGCCCCCTGTGGTTCGCCGTCCTGGTGGCGGGGCTCGCGATCTTCGCGGGGATCGCGCCGCTGCCCCCCGGCCTCGTGCGCACGGTGAACCTCGCCATCTCCGGGGCCGCGGTCTTCCTCGTGGTCATGTTCTTGGCCAGCTTCGTGTCGGACTGGATGCGCCGTCGCTCGCGCACTTCCACCGTCCTGCGCACCAGCGGCTCGGTCCTGCGGGCCGCCGCCAAGGCCGGCATCTACTTCATCGGCATCCTTACCGTGTTGTCCACGGTGGGCATCGACGTCACGCCGCTCCTCACCTCCCTGGGCATCGGCTCCCTGGCCATCGGCCTGGCGCTCCAGAAGACCCTGGAGGACTTCCTCGCCGGGCTCTTTCTGGCCGCCGACCAGCCCATCCGCGTGGGGGACTACATCCGCCTGGGCGACGACGAGGAGGGTGAGGTCCTCACCATCGGTTGGCGCACGACCCGCATCCGCACGCGGAGCGACATCCAGGTCATCATGCCCAACTCCAAGCTGGCGTCTTCGACCATCATCAACCGCTCGCGCCCCACCTCCGAGATGTCCTTCACCATCCCCATCGGCGTGGACTACGACACGGATCTCGACCAGGCGGCGGACATCGCCATCGAGGTCGCTCGCGACCTCCAGAACCACCACCCAAACGGCGTCCCAGGCTTCGACCCGGTCGTGGTCTTCGAGGCCTTCGGCGAGTCGTCCATCGACCTCCGCGTGTGGCTCCGCGCCCGGGACTGGGAGCGCTACTTCCGCCTCCGCGACGCCTTCATCCGGGCCGTCACCCTGCGCTACCGCGAGGCGGGCATCAACATCCCCTTCCCCATCCGGACCCTCGACCTGCGGCCGGGCGTGCGCTTCCCGTTGGACCTCCCTTCAGGCGACGCCCCGCCGCCCCCGCCTTCAGCGCCCCCCGCGGCGGTACACGGGGCGTAGGGCGTCCTTCAGCACGTCTCGCACGGCCAGCCAAGGGCGCTCGCGCACGGGAGGCAGCACCTCCTTGGGGAAGGCGATGGGCCGGGCGTCTTCCTGGCGCGGGTGGAGCTTCATCGTCGCCTCTAGCTCGAAATGGGCCCCCAGCCCGCCCACGCGGGCGTCGCCCTTGACGCGGAGCGTGAGCCCCAACAGCTCGCCGGTTCGGTCGTCGCGCACCACCCGGGCCACGAGCTCCTGGGGGCGGTGCGTGGCCGCGAGCCAGGCGGTCCAGGTCGTGTCGTTGTCCCGCAGATCGCGCTCCTGCTGCTCGGTGAGGGGCTTGGGCGCCAGGCCCGGTCGCAGGCTCCCCTCGCGCCACCGCCCGCGGAGCCCGGCCACCTCCAGGGCCTCCCCCTCCCGCCACGCGATGTACGGCTCGAAGGCCTCCAGCAGCGGGTCCAGGAACCGGTAGGCCTCGCGGTGCAGCGTCACGGCGTCGCCCCGCCAGGTCTCCCGTTCGTACCAGGGCCCTCCGTGCCGCCGCTGCGCCAGTCGGTGCCCGTCGAACCGCGCCTCCGCCGACTCGTCCACACCATCCACGGCCTCCGCGGCCCCCGTCCACGACCGCTGCCAGAGGATCCGGTAGCCCCCGCGCCCGTCGCGTTCGATCGTACAGGTGGCCGCCAGGGCTTGGCGCCCACCCACATCCGGGCCGAGCAGCCGATAGAAGAGCTGCAAGACCGCCGTCGTGGGCCCCGCCTCCGCCAACGGCGGGGCCTGGCCGCGGTGCACCGGCGGCGCGTTGTCCGGGCGCGCCCTCGCGAGCGCCCCCTCCAAGGCCGGCCGGTTGAGAGGGTCACCCCCACACCCACCGACGCCTACGCCCACGAGGCCCAGCAGGACCAGGAGCGCGTCGTGGCGCCGCGCGAGGGAGCGTCGCGCGAAAGCCCTGCTTCCAGCCCGCCTCACGGATCGCCACCCAGCACGGTCCCCACGGGCAGCTCCTGCCCCGCGCGGAACGCGGCGGCGTCCAGGGCGCGCCTGCCCGGGGCTTGGAGGCGGCCCACCTCGATCGCCGCGCCATCCCCGGCGGCCACGAGCAGCCCCCCGTCCGCCCACCCGAGCACCTCACCGGGCTGGGCGGCGCGCCCACCCACGTCCGCCACCGCCCGCGCGGGCGGCAACAGCTTGAGCCACCCCCCCGCCCAGCGCGTGCGCGTCCCGGGCCAGGGGTGGAGCGCGCGGATCTGCCGGGCCACGGCCTGGGCCGGGCGCGTCCAGTCCACGTCGCCGTCTGTCTTGCGCAGCATGGGGGCGTAGGTGGACCGCGCGTCGTCTTGGGGGACGGGCGTGGGTGGGTTCGGGCCCTCCAGGGCGTCCAGCGTCTCCACCAGGGCTTGGGCGCCCAGCGCCGCCAGCCGGTCGTGCAGCGTCTCTCCGGTGTCCTCGTCCGTGATGGGGGTCGCGCGGCGCAGGAGGACCGGCCCCGTGTCCAGCCCGGGCTCCATCTGCATGATGCACACGCCCGTCTCCGCGTCCCCGGCGAGGAGGGCGGCCTGGATGGGCGCCGCCCCGCGCCAGCGCGGCAGGAGGCTCGCGTGCACGTTCAGCGACCCCCGGGGCGGCACGGCGAGCAGGCGCGGCCCCAGGATGCGCCCGAAGGCCGCGACCACCGTGACGTCGGGCTCGTGGCCGCGCAGCCAGGCGCGGAAGGCGCGCGTCCCCACGCCCTTGGGCCCCTCGGGCTGGGACAGGGGGAGGCCCGCCTCGTGGGCCAGGCGCGCCACGGGCGGGGCCACCGTGCGCTTGCCGCGACCCGCGCGCCGGTCGGGCTGGGAGACCACGCACACGACCTCGTGGTGCTCGCTGGTGAGGAGGGCGCGCAGGCTCGCCGCCGCGAACTCCGGCGTCCCCATGAAGGCGACGCGCATCTACTTGCCGCCCGCGAGCTGGGCCAGGCGGCGCTCCTCCTGGCGCTCCCGTTCCTCCCGGCGCTCGCGGAGGTAGTCGCGCAGGAGGAGCTTGCGGTTCACGGGGTCCAGCCGGTCCACGAAGGTGATCCCGTTGAGGTGGTCCAGCTCGTGCTGGATGCAGATGGACAGGAGCCCGTCGGCCTCCAGGTCGATCTCGCGGCCCTGGACGTCATAGGCCTTGACGTGGATCTGGTCCTTCCGGCGCACCTCCGCGGACAGGCCCGGGAAGCTCAGGCAGCCCTCCTCGTAGGAGGTCTTGCCGTGGCTCTCGACGATGACCGGGTTGATGAAGTGCATGCGGCTCTTGCCGCCCCGCTCGGGCTCCACGTCCACGACCATGAGGCGGATGTTCTTCGCCACCTGGGGGGCGGCCAGCCCGATCCCGTTGGAGGCGTACATCGTCTCGGACATGTCGCGCACGAGGTCCACGATCTCTTGATCGATCGTCAGGATATCCGTGCACCGCGTCTTGAGGATCGCGTCGGGGTAGATGACGAGGGGCATCTTGGACATGGGGGTGGTCCTCCGAGGGTTCAGGGCGGCAGCGGGCCTAGAAGCTTGATTCACAAGGGCGGATCGAGCCAGGCGCCGCGTCGTGGTTTCAGGTGGTTTCGCGAGGAGGGAGCGTGCTGGTGGCACGTGGCCGGCGAGCGGAACCGCCTGGAATCACAAGAGCAAGCCTGGCGACGGGAGACGTTGTGAGTCATGCTTTTAGCCCGGGAGGCGCGGCGTTCGCACGTCGCGGGTCGCGTGGGGGTGGGTGGATGGGCGGACCGTGGGTTGGCGCAGGGCGCGCTCGTAGCGCGCGCGGAGCGTGGGATCTCCGAGCACGAGGTGGGCGTCTCGGAGGCCGTCGAGGATCTCCACGAGCTCGGCGAGCTCCCGCGCGCCCAGGGGGACCGGCCACGAGGTGGGCGCGAAGGCCCGGCGGAGGGCCTCGTAGCGCTCGTCGACGACGTAGGCTGGACTGCTGGGCTTGACCTCCAGCACGGCGAGGTAGTCGCCAAAGCGCACGGCCTGGAGCTTGGCGGCGCGCTGGGCGGCGAGCTTGGCGCCCAGCGCCGACGTGCCGACGGCGCGGGGCCTGGGGGGCGGCACTGGGGACGCCACCGTCGCCTCATCGCAGGCGCTGGGGTCCAGGACCTCCGGTCGGGGGGGGAGGGGGGCGGGGGCGGCCCCGCCCTCACCCGTCCCTCGGGTTGCCCGGGCGGTCCCGGGGGGGCCCCGGGCTCCCCCCGGGGGCCCGGGGCGCAGGGCCCCCGG
>CAYZID010000326.1:0-2743 GCA_964478315.1 uncultured Myxococcales bacterium
TTGCCCAAACGCGGCCTCCTGCGCCTCGGTCCGCAGAGCATGTGGCGGATCTGGGGCTTGGGGGTGGACAGGACAAGGGGCTGGCGTTACTCCCCGGCTCGCGGCGCCGAGTTCGGTTGCGCCGCGAAGGGAGGACGGCGTGGTCGAGGCGGCGATGGACGGAGGCGGGACGGACGCGGGGAACCCTGGCTGGCGCGCGCGCGCGGTGACGGCTTGGGCGCTCCTGGGTGTGCTGGCGCTGCTGGGGCAGGCCTTGGTCCGCTTGGCGCCCCTGGCCGTGGAGGCCCTGCAGACCGATCTCACGGCCGCCCAGTGGGGCGTGCTCGTCCCGTGGGTCTTGTGGATGCTCTACGGGGAGGGCTTCAAGGGCTTCCAGCGTGGGTACTCGCCTCGCGTCGTAGCGCGCGCTTTCCACGTGGGGCGGCATGGCACCCCGCTGCAGAAGCTCGTGGCCCCCATCTACGCCATGACCTTGTTCCACGCCCACCGTCGGCAGCTCATCGTCTCGTGGGGCGTGCTGCTGGTGATCATCGCCCTCATCGTCGCTGTCCGCCTGCTCTTGGTCCAGCCCTGGCGCGGGATCATCGACGCGGGCGTGGTCGGCGGTCTCGCGTGGGGGGCCGCGTCGATCCTCGCGCTGGCCATCAGGGAGCTCAAGGCACCCGGGAGCATCCCGCTGAGCAAGGCCGCCTTGCCCCAGGAGGAGGCGGCGCGCTTCCACGCTTGAGGCCCGGGGCGAGGCCACTGGACAGCCGAGGTGAGAGGCCTACGACGCGGATCCACCTCCGCGCCGTAGGCAGGCGCGCGCCGCGCGGGCGCCCCGACTCCCACCGCCGCGCCCTGGGCTGCTGGATCCGCGCCGAGCGGGCCCGTGGGCGCGGGCCGTGGGGTCGTGCGACCGAGGAGAGCGGCGACGCACGGGGAACGAGGCCGAGGCGGCAGGGGCGGCCTACCGCCTCGGCAAGAAACTTCGGTCTGTCAGTCGTTCGTGGCGTGCTCGCCGCCCACGGTCATGGGGTCACCCGTGTAGCCGAGCGCCGTGAAGTCGATGCCGCCGTTGTGGCAGTCGTCGCACTTGCGGGCCTGGGCCTTGGGCGCCACCTCGTGGTTCAACTCCATCCACATCTCGGTGTCCACGAAGTCGTAGGTGCCGCTGTAGTCCAGGCCGGCGTACGCCATGCCCTCCTGGATGGCGAGGTCCCAGTCGAAGACGGCCCAGTAGGGGTTGTCGCCCGAGTTCTTGCCGAACAGGTGGGGCACGGCCAGCACCTTGTTCACCGTGTCGGCGGGCTGGTTGCCCACCATGACCTTGAAGGGGAAGATCTTGGCGGTGGGGTCGTTGATGTCACCCAGCGGCGAGCCCAGGTCCACGGGCGTCGTGTCGTAGGTGTCGCCGATCTGCATGCGGGTGAAGGTGCCATTGTACCAGGCCAACGTGGGCGCCACGTCCTTGCCCCAGACGAACTCGCCCTTGAGCTTGTTGTAGTCCTCCTTGCCGTACTCGTCCTCCACCGGGACGCGGTCGGCGTCGCCCGCCTCGGACCACTTCCAGCTCAGCTTCGTGGCCTGGGTGCGGCTGAAGGTCGGAATGTGGCAGGTCTGGCAGGCCACGTGGGCCAGGTGGGTGTCCAGCGTGCCTCCGATGTCCGCGACGTTCTCGTGGACCAGCGGCCCCTGGTGGCAGTCCATGCACCCCAAGGGCTCCTCCTCCACCGGGTTGTGGAGCCCCGAGCCCTTGACCTTGTGGTTGGCGCCCGCGTGGCAGTCGACGCAGGTCATGCCCTGGCCTCCCATGTGGACGTCCATGTCGGCCGTGGGCTCCTCCGCCCAAGAGCCCAGGTCCCCCTTCTTCACGTTGTCGCCGCCGCCCGCGAAGAAGTGGCACGAGCCGCAGTTGTGCCGGTCGGGCGTGCCCACGCTGCGGGCGGCGAGCGCGAGATCCACGGTCTCGTCGGCGTTGCCGGCCGTCTTGGGGGCCTTCTTGTAGGTGCCCTTGGCGGCGTGGCAGACGAGGCAGTCCACCTTGGCCTTGGCGAAGTCGTAGTCCTTGTCCGCGTAGCCATAGCCCGCATGGCACTGGGAGCAGCGCGCCTCGTTGCCCCGGATGGCGATGCAGAAGTTGTTGATCGTGTTGTTCTTGCCCACGGTCGTGTCGGACTCGTGCCCCTGCATGCCCGGTGTGGGGCCCTGGAACTGGAAGTGCACCGAGGCGTGGGCGTCCGTGGTCTCCTGGGCGTGGCAGCCGGAGCAGGCGGCGGTCACGGCCATGCCGTCGGTGAAGGGACCCTGGAGCATGGCGTTGTCGAGGTGCTTGAGGTTCTCGTCCAGGCACATCCCGTGGACGCAGGTGAAGCCCGTCTCGCAGGCGGGGTCACAGGGCTTCTCCTCGCAGGCGTTGTTCACGCAGACGAAACCCGGGTCGCAGGCGGGGTTACAGATGGTGGTCTCGTCCACGCACGCATTGTCGACGCACGTGAAGCCGGTCTCGCAGGCGGGATCGCAGATGGTGGTCTCGTCCACGCACGCGCCTTGGACGCAGGTGAAGCCCGCCTCACAGGCGGGGTCGCAGGCCTTCTCCACGCAGGCGTTGTCCACACACTCGAAGCCCGGGTCGCAGGCGGGATCGCAGATGGTGGTCTCGTCCACGCACGCGTTGTCGATGCACGTGAAGCCGGTCTCGCAGGGGGGATCGCAGATCGTCGTGTCGTCCACACAGGTGCCGTCCACGCAGGTGAAGCCGGTC
>CAYZID010000326.1:2843-5915 GCA_964478315.1 uncultured Myxococcales bacterium
TCGCAGGCGGGGTCGCAGGTGGGCGTGTCGGCCACGCACGTGCCGTCCACGCAGGTGAAGCCGGTCTCGCAGGCGGGGTCGCAGGTGGGCGTGTCGGCCACGCACGTGCCGTCCACGCAGGAGAAGCCGCTCTCACAGGCGGGGTCACAGGTGGGCGCGTCGGCCACGCAGGCGTTGTCCACGCAGGAGAAGCCGTCCTCGCACGCGGGGTCACAGATGGTGGACTCGTCCACGCAGGTCTTGTCCACGCAGGTGAAGCCCGCCTCGCAAGCGGGATCGCAGGCCGTGGAGCTCGTGCCGTCGCTGCTGTCGCAGGCGGACAGGCCGCCGCCCATGAGCACCAGGGCGGCCGCGCCGCCCCAGAACGCCGCAACGCGCCGCGTCCGAATGGTCCGGTTTCGAATGGTCCGCATGGTCCCGTCTCTCCTCTGTCGGTGCCAGTTGTTGTGGTTCGCGCGCGGAGCCCGGCGGGGTCCGCGCGTGATGTGCCTTCCGCGAGGTGGTTCGCGGAGGGCGCCGGTCCAGGCCTACGCAAGGCGTGCGCCAACACCCTACCGAGCGCGTCGGCGCTGGCTCTCGGGAGGCCGCGACGGGGAAGGGACGTGAGAATCAGTTCTTGCGAGTGCGCAACGGTCGCGCTCTCGCGCACGTGCGCGAGCTGTGTGCTAAGGGAGTGCTAAGTGAGCGCTAGATGTTAACCGTTGCCTTAACGGTTATCGTTTCTTAGCAGATGCGCTTCACAGGCCGTCCGTGGCGCCTGGGATGTCCTTGAGCCACTTCCACAGCGTCACGCGGCTCACCCCCAACAGCGCCGCGGCCTGGGTTCGGTTGCCGTTCGTCGCTCGCAGCGCGCGCAGGATCTCCTGGTCGGAGGCTCGCCGCCGCCGCCCGCCCAACCTGTCTCCGTGCCCTCGGCTCGTCGCTGGCGCCCCCTCGCCGCTTCGTTCGCCCCGGCGCACCGTGGGGGGAAGCGCGTCCAACTCGATGACGTCTCCCGTCGTAACGGCGAAGGCGAACTCCAGGGCGTGCTCGAGCTCGCGCACGTTGCCCGGCCAGTCGTGCCCCATGAGGTGCTCCAGGGCGAGCGGCGAGATGCCTCGGACGCTGCGCCCGAGCAACCGGTTCAGCCGCTCGATGAAGAAGTCGACCAGCAGCGGCAGGTCGCTCATGCGCCGCCGCAGGGGCGGCGCCTCCACGGGGATGACCGCCAGGCGATAGTAGAGGTCTTGGCGGAACCGACCCTCCGCCGCCAGGGCCGCGAGGTCGCGGTTCGTGGCCGCGATGACCCGGATATCCACCCGGATGGGGCGGGTCTCGCCCACGCGCTCGAACTCCCGCTCTTGGAGCACCCGCAGGAGCTTGGTCTGGACGCTGGGCGAGACGTCGCCGATCTCGTCGAGGAACAGCGTCCCCCCGTGGGCCGCCTCGAACCGGCCCTTGCGCGTGGTCACGGCCCCGGTGAAGGCGCCTCGGGCGTGCCCGAACAGCTCGCTCTCCAACAAGGTCTCGGACAGCGCCGCGCAGCTCACGCGCACGAAGGGCCCGTCCCGCCGGTCGCTGGCGTGGTGGATGGCGTGGGCGACGAGCTCCTTACCCGTCCCCGTCTCCCCCTGGATCAGCACCGAGCTGGGGGTCCGCGCGGCCACCTCGATCATCTCATAGAGGTGCTGCATGGAAGGGTGGTGGCCTACGAGGCGCCCGAAGCGCGAGCGCCCACCCGCTTCCCGTCGCAGCAGGGCGACCTCGCGCTCCAGGGCGGCGCTCTCGGTGATGTCCGTGACGCCCTCCACGCCGCCGACGACCTCGCCCCGCTCGTCGTAGATGAGCCGGGCGCGCTTCAACACCAGGCGCTCGACCCCGCTCCGGGTGGTGATCGTGCAGCGCTTGTCCACCAGCGCCTCGCCCGCGAACAGAGGGCAGGGGCCAGCCCCATCAGGGCCGCGGGCGCCGTGGGGGCCTCCGAAGCACGTGCTGCCCTTCATGAGGTCGCAGGAGGCCCCGATGGCCTCGGCCGCGGTGTAGCCGGTGAGCTCCTCCATGGCGCGGTTCCACGAGGTGATCTGCCCGTCGCGGTCGACGGTGAAGAGACCGGCGGCGGTCGTCTCCAGGAGGCACTGGACGAAGGTGCGCGGGTCCAGCCCACCCAGGCGCTCCCAGGGGGAGGGGCCGGCCGGGACGGGACACCCCGCGGGCGCCACCGCGCGATCGGGGGGAGGCACCGCGGCGGGATCGGCGGGAGCACTCCGATCGTCGCTGGGCTCCAGCGTCCCCAGCGTGCGATCTGCCAGAGCCGACGAGGGGGCGGGGCCAGTCTGCCCCGCAGCGGGGCGGTCCGCGGGGCGCTTGGAGCCGTGGGTCATGAGGCCTCCCGGGCGAGCGCGGTAGTCTACCGTGCGCGTTGGGGTTGAGCCATCGATGAGACCGGGTTAGAGCAGAGCACCCCCTTCAAGCACGGGAGACGGTTGCCATGTCCCTTTGTCCCCCCCTGACTCGCAGGACGGACGCGCGCGCCACGCGCGCCCTCGGTCTCACCCTCGCCTTGGCGACGTTCGGTGGCCTCGCCTTGGGTGCCTGTGGCGGCGGTGTGCAGTTCACGCGCGCCGACGACAGCCTCAAGTTCAAGAAGCTGCCGGTGGGCACCGAGGTGTTCATCGTAGCCACGGACGCCGAGCTACCCCAGCCGGTGGTGACCGTGGGAGTGCTCCAGCTCGCCGTGGAGGCCTCGGAGTCCAAGACGCAGGACGAGGTGGCGAAGCTCCTGTCCAAGCACGCGCGGCGCCACGGCTGTGACGCCCTCGTGGGTTTGGCGAACACCATGCGCGAGCGGCAGGCCACCAAGAAGGTCAAGGCCGGCAAGAAGGAAGGGCGGACCATCTACAAGGAGGTCCCGGTGACGGTGAAGGAGCAGCTCTGGGCGGCGCGCTGCGTGCGCACGGCCGCGGCGCCCGGCGGCAACGGTCTCGCCGCGGGCGCGGCCACGGCGCCCCCGCCGCCTCCGCCAGCCACCGAGCCTCCGCCCCCCGAGGAGCCGCCTGCGCCGCCCGCTCCGCCCACCACCGAGGAGCCCGGCCC
>CAYZID010000327.1:0-5877 GCA_964478315.1 uncultured Myxococcales bacterium
GCCCCGCCCACCGGCCTCCCGCTGGCTCCCTGGGCCGCCGCAGCCGCGCGCCGGGTGGCGCTCCCCGCGCTTACAGCCCTCGCCTCCGTCGTCCTCGTCGCGGGGAGCCCCGCGCGGGCCGAGGCCCCCGATCTCGGGGCGCGCGCCCTGCAGATGGCCCAGGATCTGCGGGAAGTCGTCCGCCCGGACGACAAGCGGATCGCCAACGTGGCGCGCGAGCTCGCGGCGCTCAGCGACGAGGTGGACGACACCCTCTTGGACCTGGCGACCGACCCCTCCCCGGCCGTGCGCCGCGCGGCGCTCCGCGCCCTCGCCACGCGCGCCGCGCGCTCGAACATGCCCGCCTTCGTCCAGGCCATGGCCGACGACGATCCCCAGGTGGTCATCGAGGCGGCCCACGCCCTCAAGAAGTACGAGGGTGAGTGGCCCACGCAGGCGCTCGTCCGCTACCTGGGCCACCCCGACGCCAAGGTCCGCGAGGCCGTGCTGGACGCCTTGGAGGGGCGAGACACGAAGCTCATCACGGGCGTCATCAAGAGCCTCCTCAAGACACCGCCCCCCGGGGTCGGGCGCGGGCCGTTCCTCACCGCCCTGGGGCGCTTCCCCGACCGCGGCGCCCTCAAGACGCTCCTCAAGGCGCTCGATGACCCCAGCGTGTCCGCCGCGGCGGTGAAGGGCCTCGCCTACCTGGGCCCCAAAGCGGCCAAGGGCGTGGCCAAGTGGCTCATCAAGCGCTCGGCTGCGCAGCCGGAGACGGCGCGCGCCCTCACGACGGTCCTCGCGGACTACGGGCCGGCGGGCGACAAGCTCCTCCAGAAGATCATCGTCAAGGCGCCGCTGGAGACCAAGCGCGCGGCGCTGCGGCTCCTCGCCATGAAGGCGCCCGAGACGGCGGCGCGCCTGGTCACGGCCCTGGCGGGGCACCGCAGCGCCGAGGTCAAGCGCGTGGCGCTGGAGTTCATGCCCAAGGTCCCGGGCGCCGATCCCCTCCCCAGCCTCCCCAAGAACCTCAAGTTCAAGGATCAGGGCGTGCGCGTCCTCGCCCTCCAGGCGCTCGTGAAGGGCGACGAGCCGAACCCGGCCATCCAGCGCCTGCTCATCGACCACTACCGCCAGCTCGCTCGCAAGCGCACCCCCGCGAACCTCACCGAGCGGGCCGAGGTGCTCCGCGCTCTGGGGCGCGTGGGTGACGCCGACGCCACCAGCGAGCTCATCGCCGCCCTGGGGCGCGATGATGAGGCCCCGGCGGCCATCGACGGGCTGGGCCTCATGGGCGCCCCCGCGGTGAAGAACCTCCTGTTCCTCATCAAGACGGGCGACGACCGGCGGCGCCCCCGGGCGGTCCGCGCCCTGGCCAAGGTGGGGGCCCCCGCCATCCACGACATGATCCGCCTCCTGGTCCACCCCGCCCGAGACGTGCGCCTCGTGGCCCGCAAGGCCCTCGCCGGAATGGGCTCCCCCCTCATCGTGGCCCCCGTGGCCAAGCTCATCGACGACCAGCGAACCCCGGGCCGGGTGCAGCTCGTGGCGCTGCTGGGCAAGATCCACGCTCCGGAGAGCTACCAGGCCCTCCGCCGCCTGGCGGCCCAGAGCTACGACCACACGCTGCGCATCGCCGCCATCCGGGCCCTGCGGCTCCAGCCGAGCCCCCAGGTCATCGAGTTCTTCCGGAACGTGGCGGCGGAGGACGACAGCCACGAGGCCCGCCAGTGGGCCGTCCAGACCCTCATCGAGCAGGGGGACACCCAGTCCCTGCCCCTGCTCAAGAAGATGCTCGGCTATGAGAAGCCCCACATCCGCGAGGTGGCGGCCTTTGGCGTGGGCTACATGGGCGCCCCCGAAGACGTCCCGGCGGTGGTCAAAGACCTCTCCAGCCCCCGCCCCAGCGTCGTGACGGCCATCCGGAACGCCCTGCGCCGCATCGTTTTCCGCCCAGACATGAAGGCGCCCGAGCAGTTCCTCGCCTGGTACGAGCGGTTCCGGAAGGTGAAGCCCCCCAAGCGCGCCTACAAGCACGGGGAGATGACGCTCTCGGACGGGACGGTCGTCCCCTATTGGCTCGGCGGAAACGGCAAGCCGCTGCTGGTCCTCCACGGCGGGCCGGACTGGGATCACCGCTACCTCCAGCGGGCGCTGGATGGCCTCTACGGCAAGCACCTGCTGCTGTTCATCGATCTCCCGGGGCGAGGCGAGTCGAAGCTCCCGACGGGGCCGGATCCCTCCCACGGCGCGCTCCACGGCGTGGCTGCGGACGCCGCTGCGGCGGCCATGGTCCTCGCCCGCCTGAACTTCCGCGACATCGACGTGCTCGGCCACGGCTGGGGCGCCCTGGTGGCCGCCCGCCTCGCGGCCCGGCACCCCAAGCTCGTGCGCCGCCTGGTCCTGGACAACGCCCCGGTCCCCACGCGGGCCGGCTGGCAGGCCCAGCAGGTGGCCGCCGCGACGGCGGCCCCGCCCCCTTGGTCCCAGGACATCAAGCTCCTCCAGCGCGCGTCGGGCGCCTTCGCCCCGGCCGTGCGCGATCGGATGCTCCGGCTCGCCCTGCTCACGGGGCAGCTCGCCAAGCCCGGCGTGTTGGTCTACCTCAAGCCCCTGCTGGAGCCCAACGCCTCGTGGCGGGATGCTTACTTCCAGGCCATGGGCGCCTGGGACCTCAGCGCCGACCTGAACGAGATCGCCAAGCCCACCCTGCTCATCTATGGCGCCAAGTCCGTGACGCCCGCGGACTGGCGCGAGGGCGTGGCCCGAGGCTCGGACAAGATCCGGCTCAAGGTGATCCCCGGCGCGGGGCTCCTGCCGTCCATGGAGAACACCGCCGCCTACCGCGAGGCCGTAGACGAGTTCCTGGACTGACGCCCGGCTCTCGGTCCGGGTTCTGCGTGCCAGCGCCCGGGCAGCCCCCTACCCAGCCGCGGCCGTCGCGTCGGCGTCGGTGTGGGCGCGCTGGGCCTTCACGGGGGAAGCGGGGGGCCGCAGGGGGTCGAATCGCTGGCCCTTGGCGAAGCCCTCCAGGGCTACGCGGGCCGTGAAGATCCCCTCGGCGTCCAAGGGCGTCCCCGTCGCGGCGCAGGCCAACTCCCCGGGGCGCACATGGGCGCCCGCGTGGAGGTCCACGGTCCAGCGCAAGCACGGCGTGTCCGGGGCGAGGTGCAGGGCCTCGGCCTCGGCGGCGGTGGGGCGCGTGGCCTCGATGGACACGAGCCCATCCCGCACGTCGATGACGCGGGCGCCCTTGGACCGAGAGACCTCTACGACCAGGGGCGTGTCCTCTTGGACGCGCGCGGCGGCCCGCTGGAGGGTAGCCGCGTCCCAGCGGCCGGGAGCGGCCACGAGGTAGGTGGACAGGCGCCCGGCTCGCGCGGCGGCCTTGGTGTTCGCAGGGAGGAGGGCCGCGTCGAGGACGCGGATGCCCGGCTCCGCGACGGCGTTGAGGCGCGGCACCAGGGCGGCTGGATCCAGGGACTCCAGCGCGGTGAAATCGAAGATCTCCCCGAGGCTCGCCACCCCCAGGGGCAGCGCGGGGCCGTAGGACAGCAGGGGCTTGGGCGAGAAGCCCGACGAGCGCTTGAGGCGGATGCCGGCCCGGCGCAGCAGGCGCGGGAGGGCCCGCAAGAGGTCGCGCTGGCTGGTCAGGGACACGACGTCGAGCTTCGTGTAGCGCACGCGGTAGGTGAACGACGGGCCCTGGTGTTCGCGCACGGGCGGCAGGGCGTGCCCGCGACGGTTTCGGCGCCGCTCCACGGGGACGCGGCGCTCCTCGGGGGGGGTGGGGGCCAGGGCCCCGAGGTGCTCCAAGGCCTCCTCGCGGTGCGCCCGCATGGCCGAGAGGTCGCACGCGATGCCGCAGTGGTAGCAGACGAGCTTGCGAGCGTCGGCGCGGGCATCGGCGAGGTTGGTGTGGTGGACCTGAGCCCCGAGCGGCTTGCCGCACGGGGGGGAGAGGCGGCCGCGGTTGGCGCGCTTCCATTCCTTGGCGAGGAATCCGTCCGCGAGGCCCACGTCCACGTGGTCCCAGGGAAGGCCCCCGTCCAGGGGGAGGGTGGAGAGGTAGCGGGCGGGATCCAGGCCGGCCTCGGCGATGGCCTCCTGCCAGGCGTCCCATCGGAGCTGCTCATCCCAGCCGTCGAAGCGGCAACCACGCCGGAAGGCCCCCTCGATGGCGTCCGCCACGCGGCGGTCGCCGCGCGCGACGATGCCCTCGATGTAGCTCACGCGGGTGTCGTGGTGGCGCAGGGTCACGCGGCGCGCCCGAGCCCGCTGGCGCAGGCGCTCCTGCTTGGCGGCGAGGGTCTCCATGGAGGCCATGGCCGCCCACTGGAAGGGCGTGTGGGGCTTGGGGACGAAGCTCGACACGGAGGCGGTGACATCGAGGCGCTTGGGGCGATGGTAGTTCAGGCCCACGGACCGGGCGCGGGCGGCCGTGTCGATGATGCCGTCGATGTCCTCGTCGGTCTCGGTGGGCAGGCCGATCATGAAGTAGAGCTTCATGCGGCTCCAGCCGCGCGAGAACACGCGCTCGGCGGTGCGCATGAGGTCCTCGTCGCGGATGTTCTTGTTGATGACGTCTCGGAGCCGCTGGGTGCCCGCCTCGGGGGCGAAGGTGAGGCCGGTGTTCTTGACGGTGGCGATCTCGTCGAGGAGCTCCTCGTCGAGGCCATAGGCCCGGAGCGAGGACACGGAGAGGGTGGCGCCCTCCTCGCGGAGGCGCGCCATGAGGCGCTTGATGAGGGGGTTGACGGCGGAGTAATCCGCGGTGGAGAGGGCCGTGAGCGACACCTTGTCGTAGCCGCCGGTGTGGATGCTCTCCACGACCGTGTCCACGACGGCGTTGGGATCGCGCTCGCGCACGGGCCGGTAGATCATGCCGGCCTGGCAGAAGCGGCAGCCCTCGGTGCAGCCCCGGGCGATCTCCACGGACGTGCGGTCGAAGATGGCCTCGGCGGCGGCTACGGGTGGCGCCGTGGGGAAGGGGTGCTCGTCGAGGTCGGCCACCAGCACGCGACGCACGGGCGTGGGGCCCGCGCTGCGCTCGGGGTCCACGACCAGGAGCCCGGTGCGCGGGTCCTCGCGCGTCTCGTAGAGGGCCGGACAGTACCAGCCGCCGAGCGCGGCCAGGCCCTCCAGGATGGCGCGGCGCGGCCGGCCCTCGCGGCGCCAACGCGCGATCTCGTGGAGCGTTCGTGGCAGGTGCTCTTCGGCCTCGCCGATGAGGACGGCGTCCAGGAAGGGCGCGATGGGCTCCGGGTGGGTGCCCACGGGGCCGCCGGCGATGACGAGGGGCGCGTCCTCGCCGCGGTCGGCGGCCCGCAGGGGGAGTCCGGCCAGATCGAGGATGTTGAGGACGTTCGTGAAGGTGAGCTCGTACTGGAGCGAAAAGCCCAAGACGTCGAACTCGCTGAGGGGACGCGCGCTCTCCAGCGACACGAGCGGCACGCCGCGGGCCCGAAGCTCGGCCTCCATGTCCGGCCACGGCGCGAAGACGCGCTCGCAGGCGAGGCGCTCATGGCGGTTCACGGCGTCGTAGAGGATCTTGGTCCCCAGGTGGCTCATGCCGATGTCGTAGACGTCGGGGAAGGCGAGGCACAGCGTGAGGTCGACCGCGGCGGGGTCCTTGCGGATCGACAGGTACTCGCCGCCCACGTAGCGGGCGGGCTTCTGCACGCGCTGCACGAACGACGCGTAAGGGTGCTCGGCCAGGGACATGGGGGGCCTCTCGAAGGGCTGCGGGCGGAGCAACGTAGGGATAGCCACCCGCTGGGTCAATCCGCGAGTCGGTTGGCAGGTCACCGCGTCGTCGCGGGTCGTTCTGGGGCGCGAACTGGGGCCCCCGATCCGCCACCTACTCTGGGATTCGGCTTTGGATCCCGCGTGTGGGCG
>CAYZID010000328.1:0-5846 GCA_964478315.1 uncultured Myxococcales bacterium
TACATGTAGTTGTTTTGTACTGACCCGGCATGCACCCAGATCTACACCCGCGAGCGGCGCGGCAGCGTCGGCTGTGGATAAGAGACAGCCCCCACACATCACAACCCAATGGTGTCATGCTGTTAGGGGGGCCGAGAGTAATCCTGGGGCCCCCGCGCCCGGTCTCGCGTGCCTCCTGGGCGGGGTCACTCCTTGGGGGCGAACCGGAAGGGGTAGGTGACGGTGATCTTGCCCCCGCGAGGCGGCCGGAAACGGAGCCCCGCCGTGACGTTGAGGACGCAGCCTTCCAGCAGGCCATGGTCCAACTCCGAGGACACGATCCTCACGTTCGTCACGCGGGCTGGGACGTCCGTGCCGTCGTCCTGGCCTGTGGCCTCCCCCCCTGCGCTCTCGATCGTGAACCGGACCGCGAGTCGGCCACCCAGCTCGGGTCGCGCCTGGAGCCAGGCGTCGTAGCAGTCTCGGATGTCGGGGATGGCCGCGCGGATGGCCGCACGGATGCCCTCACGGCTGGTCACGTACACGGTCTCCTCGCGGGAGGCGTCGTCTCTCCGCGGTTCGCCACGTGGGGGGGCGGTCGCGTCGTGGTCGTCCGGGCCTCCGGCTGCATCCGAGCGACGCTGGGACTCGTCTCGGACGATCCGCTTGATGAGGGCCGGGCGCCCGCCGCGCGCCGTGGACGGGTGGGGCGGCGCCGAGGACGCGGTGGCCGAGCCCACGTACGTCGAGGGTCGCCGCGAGGCTGGCGCTGGCGCGGAGCGCTGGGGTCCCTGGGGCGGGGCAGGTGCGGGCCGGGGGGCGGGGGCCTGTCGAGGCGGTGGCGGACTTGGCGGGACGTCTCCGCTCTCATCTCCCCAGGCCGCGAACCAGATGAGCGCCCCCGTCGCGACGACCGCGGCTCCAGCCCACCTCCTGCGGCTGCCCAAAGGCATCGCTCTCAACCCCTGCTAGTCGTCGCAGTAGCCGGCGTTGCCGTAGTGGTTCGAGCAAGGCACGAAGTCCCCACAGGGCCACGAGTCGTCGGTCTTGTCGCACAGGGCGTGGCAGACCTTGTTGATGCACACCAGGCCGCCGGCGCAGGCGTTGGGGGCGTCGCAGCTCTCGCCCTCGGTCGCGGCCCCGGCGGGCAGGCACACCGGCGAGTACTGGCCTGCGATCACGTAGCAGCCCTTGCCGTCGGGGCACGTGGGGTTCAGCAGGTCGCAGGTGTCGTACTCGACGTCCAGCTCGCAGACCATGTACGACGCGTTGGAGAGCTTGGAACACGCCCCCGTGTAGGGCTTGCCCTCGGGAGCCACCTCGCCCTGGCAGTGGATCTCGGTCTTGCAGAAGCGGTAGCAGCGCGAGCCCGTGCCGTTGAGGTCCATGCACATCCCCTCGGCGCAGTCTCCCACGCCAGCACACTGCTGCCCGTAGAGCTTCTTCCCCGCGGGGAAGCAGGTCGCCTTCGTGTCCTTGTCGCTCCCGTAGCGGCAGTTCTCGCCTTCCCCGCAGCCCTCCTGGAGGATGGCGTTACAGGTCACCGCCGCCGTGTCCGGGCCGGCGTCGGGGGCGACGTCCGCCACGGTGTCGGTGGCAGGCGCCGCGTCCTGGGCCGCGGGCACATCGGTGGCGGGCGCGGGCGAGCTGCTCTCGCAGGCCGCCGACATCCCCAGACCCAGGGCAAGGAACAGCCCTCCCAGGGCGGGGAGGGCGAGCGCGCGAAGACGAAGCGTGGGGAGGGGCAGGGGGAGGGCGCGGTGCATGGCGATGGCTCCTGACGTCGAGGGATGGGGATGGGGCGGGGACCGGAGGGCGTCAGCGGCCTCCCGCCGGGGGACCTTCATAGCGGCAGACCGGGGCTCGGGTCGAGGGGCCCGCTTCTGCGGGCGCGGCCTCGGGCGGACCTCCGCGCTGGCGGCGGGCGTAGAGCGTAATCGGGAACCGGCCGCCGTAGTGGAGCTGCTCGTCGTAGAACACCTTCACGGGCCGGAACCACGCGCGGACGGTGGGGTCACGCTGGAGCTTGGCGCGGTTGAAGAAGCTCCGCGGGATGCTCACGAGGAGGGTCACGTCGTCGGCGCACACCCGCTCCCAGAAGGAGGCGGGGCTCAGCAGCCCGACCTTGAACCGCTTGCTGTTGGTGTCCACCACGCCGCCCGCCAGGCGGCGGCCGGCCGCCAGGGCCACCAGCGGCGCCATGGTCGAGCCGCCGGTGATGGTCTCTTGGGGTGCCGTGTGTTCGCGGACGTAGGCCGCCACGCGGTCGAGGGACTCGAAGCTCCGCTTCTTGGTCCACAGATAGTAGCGGTAGCCGGGCTCCATGCCGCCCTTGATACGGAAGTCCCGCCAGAACAGCGCGCGGACGACGCCCCCCAAGCTGGCGAGCACGGGGGGATCCCGCCAGACGTACTCGTTGCGCTTGCCCCGCTGGGCGATCTCGTCGGGGAACAGCACCTTGGGCCGGAGTCGTCTCACCGCCGCTCGGTCCCCCGAGGCGCGCGCGGCCTGGAGGGCCGGGTAGTACGACTCGCCCAGCGCGTGGACCGACCAAGGTTGCCATAGCCCGAAGGCCACGAGCGCGGCGGCACCCGCGGCGACCCGCGGTCCCACGCGGCGGGGGCCCGCCTCGCGCGCCCGTCCCTCCGGTGGGCTGGGGAGTTCCCACAGCAGGCGCCAGCCCCCCACCAGGACGTAGCCAACCAGGGCCCCTAGGACCGGATAGATGAGGGTGAAGTAGAAGCTGTATAGCTCGTGGAACATGCTGTACTGGAAGAACAACGCGAGGGCGACTAGCCACAGGAGGGCCGCGGGGGCGTCCCGGTGGGTGGGGACCTCACGCCACAGGCGTCGCGGGTCCAGGAAGCGCCACGGCGCCGCACGGCGGGCGGGGTCTAAGAGATAGGCGCCGAGCCCCAGCGCCGGCGCGACGGCGAAGGCGACCCACAGGTGCGCGTGGTAGTAGAGCTCCTTGCCGAAGGGCCGCCCGTGGACCATGACGCCCAGGTTGTGGAGGAGCGCCGATGGCAGCGGCCGTTCGCCGCCGGTGAGTGGCACCATGGCCGGGTCCTGGAAAGCCTTGAGGCCGTGGTAGGTGTAGACGCCTTGAACGAAGGCGTCTCCCGCGGCGGCATAGAAGGCCAGGTTGATGAACCCGAAGAGCCCGGCGAAGCCCAGGGCCAAGCGCAGGAAGAAGCGCCGGTCGCGGAAGATCCCCAGGGCGAGGGCGGCCATGACCGCGGCCATGGCGTAGAAGCCCGTCGTGGCGGCGGCGGCCAAGAGGAGGCCGGCGGTGAGCCCGCGCCCGCGGAGCCAGGCCCTGAGGCCCAGCATCATCCACATGGTCGTGAGGTTCACGCCGGTCATGTTCGTGGTCGCCTTGAGGACCTCGGCGGCGAACAGGAAGGCCACCATGCCAACCAGCCCCTCCAGGCGCCCGAAGTGGCGGCGCCCGATAGACCACACCGCCCACCCCGCTACCCCGCCGGCCACGGCCGAGAACAGCTTGGCGAGCGCCAAGGAGTAGCCGAAGATCGAGAAGAAGAGGCCCGGGACCAGGACGTGCAGCGGAGGGTGGGCGAAGAAGTAGTCCACGTAGGGCCAGCGCCCGTGGGCGAGGTCGGCGGCCATATAGAAGTAGATGTTCTCGTCCGTGTTGGACGGCCCCATCCCGTGGGTCTTGAGGAGGCCGTAGAGGGCCAGCGCCACGCCGGGGAGGAGCCAGTCCGGAGCTTGGGCGGGGAGCCGGGGGACAGCGTCCCAGCACGCGGCGGCGGCGCGAGCGGCGGCCAGCGTAGTCGCGGCGAGGGCCACGGCGAGGAGGACGCCCACGACGAGCCCCCCGCCGGCCCACGTGGCGGTAGCCGCATGCCCGGCAAGCACCACCGCCAGCCCCCCCAGCGCGAGCCCTCGCAGGGTGCCCGACGGTGCCTCTCCGGGCGGCCGTGAGAGCAGCGCCCAGCCCGCCAACGCCGGCAACACCGTGACGGCGATGAGGGCGCCCGAGAGCGCGGGCACCGGCGCACCCTCGCCCAGGGCGTCCGCCGCGAGGGCGATGGGGACGGCGTTCGTCCCGAGCTGGAAGATGGGGACGAGGAGGCTAGCCGTGGCCCACGCCGTGCCCAGGGCAAGCAGTGCCCGCGCGGGCGCCGCCCGCGGCCGCCGTCGGAGGGCCTCGACGCCCGCCGCGAGGGCCGCGAAGGCCAAGGCCGTGGGGGCCCCCACGAAGTTCTGGTGGGTGAGGGCGAAGGGGGAGGCGTGGAGCGTCGGGTTGCGCCCCAGGAGGGCGCCCAGCCCGAGGGCGCCCAGGCCAGCCGCCAGCGTCCACAGCCACCCGGGCGCGTGGGCGTCACTGGGCGCCCGCTCTCGCCACAGGGCCCACGCCAGCCCGGCGGCGGCGAGGCCCAGGCCCAGGCGCCCCGCGTCCCAGAGCCCCGGGAACTCGGCCCCCTCGCCCGGGGCTGCCAGGGCCGCCAGCGCTATGAGCCCCGCGGCCAGGCTCCAGCCCACCGTTGGCGTGGAGGTCCCGTCGCGCGCCGGCGGCTCGGTGGGCTCGGCGCCGGGGGGCCTCGCCGCTGGCTGGGCCTGCGCGTTCGTCGGCGCGGGAGGCGCGGCGACTCGGGCCTCGCGCCGCGCGCGCTTGGAGCGGCTACGCTTGCCCACGACGCGCCGACTCGTCTCGGAGCACGCGACCCTGGAGCACCTCACCGAGGATGCGGTCCGCCTCCGTGTAGGGGTCCGTGTCCCGGTGGATGAGCCGGTCGTAGAGGGCCCACCGTCCTCCCTCGGACGCGTCGATCGCCGCCCCCACCGCGGCCATCACCCGGTCCAGGATGAGGCTGTCCAGGCCGTGGCCCTCGCGACGCCGCTGGCGGGACAGCCCCTCGCCGCCCGGCCGGCTCGTGCGCTCCAAGAAGGCGCCGTGATCCTCGATGGCCTGGGCCAGCTCGGCCACGCCCTCGCCGCGCAGGGCGACCGTCTTGAGGATAGGCGCCTGCCACCGCTCCTCGTCCGGGGTCTCACCGGGCGTGTCCCCACCTCCGGGTGCGGGCGCTTGGGGCCCGTGGTGTCCGCTGGCTTGGGCCAGCCGGTGGAGGTTGGGGGCGGCGAGGAGCTCCAGGGCCTTGAGGTCCTTCACCACGCGGTCGGCGCCCTCGCGGTCGGCCTTGTTTACGGCGAAGATGTCGGCGATCTCCAAGATGCCGGCCTTGATGGCCTGGATGTCGTCGCCCATGCCCGGGACCATGACCACGATGGACGTGTGGGCCAGCCGCACCACCTCGATCTCGTCCTGGCCCACGCCCACGGTCTCCAGCAGGATCACGTCGAAGCCCATGGCGTCGAGGATCTGCACGACGTCGTGCGTGGAGCGGCTGAGCCCGCCCAGGTGCCCCCGCGTGGCGAGGCTCCGGATGAAGACGCCGTCATCCGTGGCGTGGTCGGACATGCGGATGCGGTCGCCGAGGATGGCGCCCCCCGTGAAAGGGCTGGACGGGTCCACGGCGACCACCCCGACGGTCTTCCCTTGGCCTCGGTAGTGGGCGATGAGCTGGTCGGTGAGCGTGGACTTCCCCGAGCCGGGGTTGCCGGTGATGCCGATGACCCGCGCGCGGCCAGTGTGGGCGAACAGTTGTCGCAGGGCGTCGAAGGCGAGCGGGTGCCGGTCATCCACGAGGCGCATGAGGCGGGCGCCGGCGCGTTGCTCGCCGCGCCGGACGCCGTCTACGAGGGCGGCGATGGTGTCGGGGGTGATGCGGCGCACGTCAGGGGACCTCTGGATGACACGTATGGCGCGTGCGCCGAGGAGGCGGAGGGTGATGTCGGGGGGGGGCGTGGGGTTGCCATACACAACGACGCAGCCGACGCCG
>CAYZID010000329.1:0-5833 GCA_964478315.1 uncultured Myxococcales bacterium
CCGCCCACACGCGGGATCCAAAGCCGAATCCCAGAGTAGGTGGCGGATCTGGGCTGAGGGAGACGGCGGTCACCGAGCCGCCCACCGCTGCCCATGACCACGATCCGAACGCTCCACCACCTCAACTGTGGCACCCTGCGGCCCCCGCTGGGGGTGGCCGTCGTGGGTCCGGCCACGCCCGGGTTTCGGCACGGCGATCTGGTGTGCCACTGCCTGCTCATCGAGACCGCGGACTCGCTGGTCTTGGTGGACAGCGGCTTCGGGCTCGCGGACGTGGCGCACCCGGTCGAGCGATTGGGGCGTCCCTTTTGGACCCTCGTCCGCCCTCGCCTGGTGGAGTCCGAGACGGCGGTGCGGCAGGTGGAGGCCTTGGGCTACGACCCGCGGGACGTGGGGCACGTCGTCCTCACGCACATGGACCACGATCACACGGGGGGGCTCGGTGACTTCCCACACGCTCGCGTCCACGTCCTGGCCGCCGAGCACGATCGGGCGACGGCGCGCCCGAGGCGGCTCGATCGGCACCGCTATCGGCCGGCCCACTGGGCGCACGTGCCCGCGTCGCGGTGGGAGCGGTACGACCCCTCGGGCGGCGCGTGGTTTGGCTTCCAGGCCACCGAACCCCTGCGCGGGCTGGGGGCGGACATGCGGCTCGTGTCCTTGCCCGGACACACGGCGGGGCACGCGGGTGTGGCTGTGCGCCTGGGCGAGCGCTGGTTGCTCCACGCGGGCGACGCCTACCTGGACCGTCACCAGGTGAACCCCTACGCCCGTCGCGACCGCATCCTCACGCGGATCTTCGACCGCGCCGTCCAGGACGACCTGGCCCTGGCGCTGGCCACGCGCGCGCGCCTCATGGAGCTGGAGCGCGGGCGCCGGCCCGCCCTGCGCATGGTGTGCTCCCACGATCCCGACGACCTACGCGACGCCCGCAGCCGCTCCGAGCCCCCGACCGCTTGAGGGGGCCGGTCGTCCCTCCGCGCCCGTGCGACCCCGCCTCGGCAATCCCTGGCTGGCAGCAAACGGGGAGGAGGGCTGGGGAATGCGGTGCTGCGTGTGCACCCCACCCCGTCGCGCAGCGTCAGGGTGACTCGCGGTAGGCCGAACCTGGGTTCGACCTACTCCGAGGGCGCGGTCAGGTCGCCCCGACCCACGCTCGGCCTACCCCGACATCGACCTCACGGCGCCCTGCACCCAGCTTCGACCTACCCCGAGGGTGCTATCAGGTCACCCCGATCCCTCATCGGCTTGCCCCGACATCGACCTCACAGGGCCCTTGACCCATGTTCGACCTACCCCGACATCGACCTCACAGGGCCCTTGACCCATGTTCGACCTAGTCCGCGGTCGCTGTCAGGTCGCCCCGACCCATCTTGGAGCCCGCGCTGACGAACTCCGGCGCCAAGTAGCTCCCCAACGAGGGAGAGGTAGGACGCTCCTCTCGTCGGCGCACCCGCCCCGCTCGGCTCAGTCCAACCCCAGCATGAGGCGCGCCGCCTCGCTCATGCGCTCCATGGACCACGGGGGATCCCACACGACCTCCACGTGGGCGCTCGTGATCCCCTCCACCTGGCTCACCCGGTACTCCACCTCGGGAGGCAGAATCCCCGCCACCGGGCACGCGGGCGCCGTGAGCGTCATCTCGATCTCGCAGTGGCCGTCCGGGTCGATCTCCACCCCGTAGATGAGCCCCAGCTCGTAGATGTTCACCGGGATCTCCGGGTCGTAGACGCCCCGCAGCACCTCGATGACCGCGGCCATGCGCGGGTCCTCCGCCGCGTCGGCCCCCACCGCCTCTCCGGTGCTCGCCGCCGCAGCCGCCGCCTCCCGTCCTCCCGACTCGGCCTGCGCGGCGGGCTCGCCTTGTCCGGGCCGCTCGCTCACCGCCTCCGCCGTCGCGCTCATGGTCGCCTCCTCGTCCGTGCCCCCTGCCGACATCACTCACCCTCCGTGCTCACCGCCTCGTTCGTGCCCGCACGGCTCGGATCCAACGCCGCCCGCAGCGTGTGCCAGGGCAGCGTCGCGCACTTCACCCGCATGGGGAACGCCGCCACCCCCCCGAAGGCCTCCAGCTTGCCCAGCTCCGGCGCTCCGTCCGGCACGCCGTGCCCCGTGACCAAGCTGTGGAACGCCTCGTACAGCGCGTCGATCTCGTCCGCCGAGCGCCCCTTGAGCGCGTCCGTCATCACCGAGGCGCTCGCCGTGGACACCGCACACCCCTGGCCCTGGAACTCCAGGTCCTCGATGGTGCCGTCCTCCGCCACGCGCGCCGTCACCGTGATGTCGTCCCCGCACAGCGGGTTGTGCCCGTGCGCCTCGCGGTTCGCGTCGTCCAGGCGCCCGAAGTTCCGCGGGTGCCGCGAGTGGTCCACGATGAGCTCTCGATACAGCTCGGTGAGCGCGTCGTCCATCACCCGAAAAACTCCTTCACACGCGTGAGCGCCCGACCCAGCGCGTCCAGGTCGGCTCGCGTGTTGTATACCCCCAAGGAGGCCCGCGCCGTGGCCGGGACGCCAAAGCGCTTCATGACAGGCTGGGCGCAGTGGTGCCCCACCCGGATCGCCACCCCCTCCATGTCCACGATGGTGCCCACATCGTGGGGGTGTACGCCCTCCATGACGAAGGACAGCACGCCGGCGCGCCGGGGCGCCGTGCCCACCAGGCGCACACCCGGGATGGCCGTGAGCACCTCCGCGCCATAGGCCAGCAGCTCCGCCTCGTGCGCGGCCACCGCCTCGCGCCCCAGTCCCTCCACGTAGTCCAGCGCCGCCGCCAACCCCACCGCCTGGGCGATGGCCGGCGTCCCCGCCTCGAAGCGAGCCGGAGGCTTGGCGTAGGTGCTGCCCTCGAAGGTGACCATGCAGATCATGTCGCCGCCGCCCTGCC
The DNA here is from genome assembly GCA_964478315.1 of uncultured Myxococcales bacterium. Classification (GTDB taxonomy): domain Bacteria; phylum Myxococcota_A; class UBA9042; order PHBI01; family JAAZYN01; genus CAYZID01. The sequence goes on from CAYZID010000329.1 coordinate 2,887, forward strand.
ACGGGGGCATCCCCTTGAGGACCGACCGCCGCGCCAGCAGCGCCCCGATCCCCGTGGGCCCGTAGACCTTGTGCCCCGAGAAGGCGAAGAAGTCCGCGCCCAGGGTGGGCAGATCCACCGGCACGTGCGGCGCCGACTGGGCGCCGTCCACCAGCACCAGGGCGCCCGCGTCGTGGGCCAGCGCCGCCATCTCGGCCACCGGGTTCACCGTCCCCAGGGCGTTGGAGACGTGGACCACGCCCACCAACTTCGTGCGGTCGCTGAGGCGCGCCCGGAAGGCGTCCAGCGACAGGCTGCCGTCGTCCTCGATGGGCACGTGCACCAGCTCCGCCCCCGTGGCCTCGCACACGAGCTGCCAGGGGACGATGTTGGAGTGGTGCTCCATACCCGTGACCAGGACCTGGTCGCCAGGACCCAGGTTGCCCCCCGCCTGCCCCCAGCTCCGCGCCACCAGGTTGATGGCCTCGGTGGTGCCGCGCACGAAGACGGCCTCGAAGTCGTCGGCCCCGCCCGGCGCGGGGCTCTCCGGGACGCCGAAGAAGGCCTTGACGCGCTGGCGGGCGGCCTCGTAGGCGGCCGTGGCGCGCTGGCTCAGGGCGTGGACGCCTCGGTGGACGTTGGCCCCCACCTCGGCGTCGTGGCGGCGCACCGCGTCCAGCACGGCGCGGGGCTTGAGCGCCGTCGCGCCGCTGTCCAGGTACACCAGGGGCTTGCCGTGGACCTGTTGGTCCAGGGTGGGGAAGTCCGCGCGGATGGCCTGGACGTCCAAGGGCTGGGAGGTCGCGGCGCTCACGACGCCACCTCCTGCTCGGCGCGCAGGCCCGCGCTCGCCCCCAGGCGGCCCAAGACCTGGGGGCGCACCGCGTCGGCCAGCGCCGGCGAGGGGAGGGCGTCGATGAGGGCTCGGGCGAACCCCTCGATGAGGAGCCCCCGCGCCACGTCGCCCGGCACGCCGCGGGACGCCAGGTAAAACAGCGCGTCCCGGTCGAGCTGGCCCACCGTGGAGCCGTGCGTGGCCGTGACGTCGTCGTTGTCGATCTCGAGCTGGGGCTTCGTGTTGGCGCGCGCCCGCCCGCCCAGCAGGAGGTTGTGGTTCACCTGGTGCGTCTCGCTCTGGACGGCCCCCTCGCGGATGAGCACGCGCCCCTGGTAGGTGCCCGTGGCCTCGCCGGCGATGAGGCCCTTGAACACCTGATCGCTGCGGCCGTGGGGGACGGCGTGGTCGATGACCGTGTAGACGTCGTGGACCTCCTTCCCCACCGGGACGTAGAGGCCGTCCAGGGTGACCTCCGCCCCGGGCCCCGTGACGCGCACCCGGATCTCCGTGCGGGCGATGGCCCCGCTGGTCAGCAGGGTGTGGCTCGCGTAGGCGCCGTCGCGCCCCACCTGGGCCAGCACCGTGCCCAGGTGGTAGTCGGGGGTGGGCGTCTCCTGGCTGCCTGGCTCGCCGCCGGCCGCCGCCAGCGGGGGCCCCACGTGGATGGCGTGCTCCACGCGAGCGCCGTCGCCCACGACCACGTGGGTCACGGGCGTGCTCAGGTGCGGGACCACGGCGCCGGGCCCGCGGCCGTTCGTGTGGCGCTCGATGACGGTGAGCTGGGACAGGGGCTCGGCCACCACGAGGACGCGCGGCCAGGCCTGGGCGGGGCTCCCCGTGTCGCCCGTGACGAAGACCAGCTCCACCGGGCCGGCGAGCTGGGCGCCGCGGGCCACGTGGATGAGGGCGCCGTCCGAGAAGCGCGCGTCGTTTTGCGCCAGGAAGGGGGTGTGGGGGCCCAGCTCCTTGGCGGTGGGCAGGTGGGCCTGGACCGTGGCGTCGCCGTCTCGCACGGCGCGCTCAAGCGGCACCACGCGCAGGCCGGGGAGGTCGCTCAGCGTCGAGCGCGAGGGGTCGAAGACGCCGCCCACGAAGACCACGCGGCCCACGGCGTCGGGCAGCGGGGCGGGGGGCTCCAGGGACAGGTCGGGGGAGTCGGGGTCGTCCAGGGGCAGGGCGCTGGCGTCCGGGGCCGGGAGGAAGTCCACGGCGTTCAGCGCGCGCAGGCTGGTGTAGCGCCAGGCCTCGCGGCGCGTCGTGGGCACGCCCAGGCGCTCGAAGCGCGCGGCCCCGTCGGCGCGCAGGGCCGTCAGCCACTCGGGCTCGGCGCCTTGGGAGCCGGGAGAGGGCGCTGCTTGGGGGGAGAGCCCGCTCATGCGGCCGCCTCCTTGAGCCAGTCGTAGCCCCGCTCCTCCAACTCCAGGGCCAGATCCTTGCCGCCCGTCTTGATGATGCGGCCGCCCATGAGGACGTGGACCTGGTCGGGCACGATGTAGTCGAGCAGGCGCTGGTAGTGGGTGATGAGCAGCATGGCGCGCTCGGGGCTGCGCAGGGCGTTCACGCCGTCGGCCACGGCCTTGAGGGCGTCGATGTCCAGCCCCGAGTCCGTCTCGTCCAGGATGGCGAGCTTGGGGTCCAGCAGCGCCATCTGGAGGATCTCGTTCTTCTTCTTCTCGCCCCCCGAGAAGCCCGCGTTGAGCTCGCGCCCGGCGAGCTTCTCGTCCATCTTCACGAGCTTGAGCTTCTCGCGAAAGAGCTTGAGGAAGTCCATGGCGTCCAACTCGGGGAGGCCGCGGTGCTTGCGCACGGCGTTCACGGCGGACTTGAGGAAGACCTTGTTGGACACGCCGGGGATCTCCACCGGGTACTGCATGGCGAGGAACAGCCCCTCCCGGGCGCGCGCGTCGGCGGGCAGGGCGAGGAGGTCCTGTCCCCAGAAGGTGACCGAGCCCTGGGTGACCTCGTAGCCCTCCTTGCCGGCGAGGACGTAGGACAGCGTGCTCTTGCCCGAGCCGTTGGGGCCCATGATGGCGTGCACCTGGCCCGGGGCCAACGTGAGGTCGATGCCCTTGAGGATGGGCTTGCCGTGGACCGAGGCGTGGAGGTTCTCGATGACGAGCATGGTGGCTC
>CAYZID010000330.1:0-5825 GCA_964478315.1 uncultured Myxococcales bacterium
GAGCGCTCAAACACGCGCTCCTTGCAAATTACGTAGCGATGACCGCGACCGCGACCGCTTCCGCTCCCGTGACCGCAACCGCTTCCGCTCCCGTGACCGCGACCGCAACCGCTTCCGCTCACGCGACTGCGACCGCTTTCGCAACCGCATTCGTCCGCTCCCACGCCCCCGACCGAAGATGCCCGGCGGGCGACCGGTTCTTGCCAAGGCAGGAGCCGCGAGGCATGAAGGACCGGTCACTTCCCAGGGCCTCGTCAGGAGATCTCCGGCATGCTCCACCGCTCCCTCTCCCTCGCGCTCGCCTTCGCGACCGCCGTCCTCCTGGCCGGCTCCTCGGAGGCCGCCGCCAGCGCCAAGGTTCGGCCCGGCTCCCTGACGCTCACGGACCGGCAGATCCCGGTCACGGGGAAGATCAACCTCAGCGCCGCCAACAAGGTCGCGTCCCAGCTCCTGCGTATGGACACCGAGGCCCAAGCCCCCATCTACCTCATGCTCGCGGCCTCCGACGGCACCGCCCAGGGCGTGCGCCTCATCGCCGACACGATCCGCAGCATCGAGAGCCCCGTCGTGGCCGTCGTCACGACCCAAGTGCGAGGGGCCGGCGCCGCCCTCGCCCCCTTCGCGGACCGCGTCCTCATGTATCCCTCCGCTGGGCTGGTCTTCACCGAGGTCGATTACGAGGGCATCGCCAAGCCCAAGGATAGGAACAAGAACAAGGCCAAGGCCGACGGGGAGAGCGGCAGCAAGGCCTCCGACGCCAAGCCCCCCAAGACCCCCGATGTCGAGCCCAAGACCAAGCTCCTCCAGGCCGTCCGCGCCGCCTACCTCGACGACCTCTGGGCCGCAATCGCCCAGCGTATCTACTGGAAAGCGCCCACGCTCAGGGCCAAGCTCGACGAGGGAGGTTTCGCCATCTCCGCCACGGAGGCCGTGAAGCAGAAGATCGCCTACGCGGTCGTGGAGCGCCTGGCGTACACCGCGCTCGGCGAGACCAAGCGCGAGTTCAAGGCGACCACCAGCGACAAGGAAGAGCGCACGGCCCAGCCCCTCGACCCGCCCGGCGGCGCGGGCGCCCGGTGACAGCCCCCTCGAACACACCGTGAGCCCGCGGTGACCGGCCCCGACGCCCCTGCGACCTGCCCCCGCTGCGGCTTCCCACGGGCGCCCGGCGCCGCCGAGTGCCCTCGCTGCGGCATCGTCTTCTCCAAGTACGCAGCTCGGCGGGCCCGCAAGGCCCGGAAGCCCGCCACCGGAGCGTCCTCCCCCCTCACACTGCGCCCAGGCCCACCCTCGGGTGCCGACGCGCCGGGCCCCTCGGGGCGCCCGCGGCCTCCGAGGCGAGCGCGACGCCTCGCGCCCGCCGTGGCCCGCGACCTCTACGCGAGCCTCGCCGCGCTCAGCGACAGCGGGGCGCCACTCGGCCCCGCCCTGAAGGCGCTGGCCGCGAGCGCCACCGGCCGCGCCCAGGACGCGCCGGAGGGGCTGGACGCCCGGCTGGCCCAGGGCGACACCCTCGGAGACGCCCTCGCGGCGGACGGCGCCTGGCCTCCGGGGCACGCGGAGATGGTGCGGGCCGGTGAGCGCATGGGGCGTGTGGGCGACGCCCTGCGGGATCTCGCGGCCCTCGCCGAGCGGCGGGTGGAGGTCCGGCGCCAGCTCGGTAGGCGCCTCACCTACCCCGCCCTCGTGCTGGGAAGCTGGTGTCTCCTGGACCCCATCGGCGGGCTCATCACCGACGGCGCTGGGACCTACGCGGCCTCCGTCGCCGCGCGCCTCGGTCTGCTCGGGGCCGTCGCGCTGGCGCTCCTGTGGGGCGCCCCCGCGCTCGCCCGCCTGCCCGCCGTTCGCGGACACCTGGGGAGCCTCCTGTGGGGAGCGCCGTGGCCCGCGTCCGTGTTCCGCGCCCGAGCCCGAGGGCGCTTCGCCCGCGTCCTCGGTCGCGCCATCGCCAGCGGCCTGGGCATGGGCGCGGCCCTGGAGGCCGCCGGTCGGGCAGCCGACACCCCGGGGACCCGGGCGCGGGCGGAGCGGGCGGCGGCGGCGCTGCGAAGGGGCGGGACCCTCACGGAGGCGCTGGTGGCCCAGCGGCTCGTGGACCCGGCGGGGCGCCTCGTGCTCACGGCGGCAGAGCACGCCGGGACGTTGGACGACGGGCTCGCCTCCCTGGCCCAGCGCTACGACGAGGCCGCGGACCGAGGAGAGCAGACGCTGCTGCGCGTCGTGGGCGCGGTGCTCACCCTGGCCGTGCTCCTGGGCGTCGCCCTGTCCGTCCTGGGCGCCCTGGGGGACGCCACGTCCGGCACCGACCAGCTCCTCCGGCAGCTCGACAAGGAGGTCCCGTTCGACCTCCACGGCACGGGGCTGGACCAGCTCGATCCCCGCGACCTCCGCGAGCTCCTCCCCCGAGGCCTGTGAGCCGAGTGCATGGCGACAAGCCCCCACGAGAACCTGGGCAGACCGAACCATCTGGCGTCGCCGCGACGGCGGGCGAGCGCCGCGGGAGCGCCCGTGGGCCCCCCAGATCCGCCACCTGCTCTGCGGACCGAGGCGCAGGAGGCCGCGTTTGGGCAAGGAGACAAGCGGCTGGGCGCGGAGGCGTGGCCGCGTCACGTCGAGCACCCAGACGTGCAGCTCGACGCCGCCCACAGGCGGGATCCAAAGCCGAATCCCAGAGTAGGTGGCGGATCTGGGGGCCCCCCCCAGCCTTGCTCCACCTCCGCGTGCGCCCTATCCTTTTCACCATGACGATGCCTGCGACAGAGCGAGATGCGCCCGCCCGGGAGGCTCCCCGGAGCACCGCGCCGACCGCCCCGGTGGTCTATCCCGACAGCGATGGGCAGCCCATGGCCGACAACACCGAGCAGTTCGAGTGGATCCAGATGCTCCAGGGGAATCTGGACGCCCTGTTCCCCGAAGACTTCGTGGGCGGCGACCTGCTCTGGTACCCCGTGGAGGGCGATCCGACGATCCGCGTGGCGCCCGACGTGCTCGTGGCGCTGGGTCGGCCCAAGGGGCGGCGGGGCTCCTACATCCAGCACCGCGAGGAGGGCGTCGCGCCCCAGGTCGTCATCGAGGTCCTTTCCCCGGGCAACACCGCCACGGAGATGGCCCACAAGACCTGGTTCTATGAGCACTACGGGGTCCGCGAGTTCATCCAGATCGACCCCGAGACCCAGGATGGTCTCGCCTTCGTGCGGGACGAGAGCGGAGACTTCCGCCTCACCCCGACGCTGGACGGGTGGACGAGCCCCACGCTAGGCATCCGCTTCGCCCGAGAGCCCGGAGACGGACCGCGCACCTTGCGCGTGTACAAGGCCGACGGCACGCCGTTCCTGTCCTTCCGCGAGCTGGAAGCCAGCTTCCGCGCCGAGCGCGAGCGGGCGGAGCGCCTCGCCGCGCGGCTGCGGGCGTTGGGCGTCGACCCAGACGCCCTGTAGCCGGCGCGGAGCCACGCACGCGCACGGAATCCTGCGCGGCTGCGGGCGCGGTTGCGGAAGCGGGCGCGGGCGCGGTTGCGGGCGCGGTTGCGGAAGCGGGCGCGGGAGCGGGAACCAGGGCGCTCGCCGTGACAGCCCCGAGCGTCGCACCTGGGCGCGGGACCCACGGTTGACGGGTCGGCGGGGGCGCGGGAAGGTCCCGTCATGGTGACCAAGACCAAGCAGCCCCCCCCACCCGGCGCCCCCGCCGTGGAGCCAGCGGACGGACATCCCCGCCGCGTGGCCCTCACCGGCGCGCGCACCTTCCTGGGCGCGCAGCTCATCCAGCGGCTAGAGGACGACCCGCGCTGCGAGCACATCCTCGCCCTGGACATCGCGCCACCCCACACCGCGGGCCCCAAGACGCGCTTCGTGCGGCTGGACCTCACGCACCCCAAGGCCGACCGCCGGGCGGCCGCCGCGTTGGAGGAAGACGGGATCGCCGCGCTGGCTCACCTGGCCTTCCTCTCCAAGCCGTCCCACTCGACGTCCTGGGCCCACGAGCTGGAGGCCATCGGCACCCTCTACACGATGAACGCCGCCGCCCACGCCAAGGTCCCCCGCGTGGTCCTGGGCTCCAGCGCCATGACCTACGGCGCCTTCCCCGACAACCCCCAGTACCTCACGGAGGCGCACCCCTTGCGCGGGAACCGCGCGAGCCGCTGGGTGCGCGACCGCGTCTCCGCCGAGCGCGAGCTCGCCAAGCTGGCCCGGGACTGCCCCGAGATCCAGACGACCTCGCTGCGGTTCGCCACGATCCTGGGCCCGCGCGTCCGGTCCTTCCACACCCGCTTCTACGAGCGCGACGTCATCCCCCGCCTCATGGGCTACGACCCCCTCATGCAGTTCGTCCACGAGGACGACGCCGTGGAGGCCCTCTATCGCGCCGTCATCGAGGAACACCCCGGCGCCTACAACATCGCTGGGGATGGCGTGCTCTACTTCTCCTCCGTCCCCAAGATTGGAGGGCGCCTGTCTTTCGTGGCCCCCCACGGCCTGGCATACCCCCTCACCGCGGCCGCCTTCAACCTCCAGCTCGTGGGCATCCCGAGCACCTTCCTCAACTATTTCCGCTACACCTGGGTGACGGACAACCAGCGCATGCGAGCAGACTTGGGCGTCCTCCCCCGCTACACCTCCCGCGCCACGGTCGAGGCCTTCTACGCGGCGAAGGATGGAAGGCACGCCCGCGATGAGGCCCGCCTGGAGGAGGCTACGCCATGACGCCCCCAAGCAAGCCCCACACGCCCCCCCCAGACGCCGCGCCCCAACCCGCGGCGCGCCCCGCGTCGGGCGAGCACCGAGACGCCCACTTCGACCAGATCATCGAGGACGTGGAGTTCGACCTCTGGGAGCGCGAGAGCGACGCCATCGGCGCCGAGACGCTGCGCGAAGCGTGGGAGCGGTTCGCCCAAACGCCCGCCGCCCGCCAAGCCCTGCGCGCGCTCCGCAAGGTGGGACCGGCGACGCTGGAGCGCCTCACACACGCCCTCCTCAGCCGCGGCCGGGAGCGCCGCGTGGACGAGTTCGGGCTGGACGAGGCCTTCTTGGAGGACGTCTACCCCATCGCCAAGTGGTTCCACGACCACTACTTCCGCGTGGAGGTCCGGGGGATCGAGCACATCCCCGACCGTGGCCGCGTCCTCATCGAGGCGAACCACTCGGGCACCCTGCCCTACGACGCGGCCATGCTCATGACCGCTGTCAAGGCCCAGCACCCCGCCCACCGCCTCGTCCGCGCCCTCGTCGAGGACTTCGTCTACCACTTCCCCTTCCTGGGCGCGGTCTACCAGCGTGCGGGCTCCGTGCGCGCCTGCCAGGAGAACGCCCTGCGCCTCCTCGGCGCCGACCAGGCGGTCCTCGTCTTCCCGGAAGGCGTCAAGGGCATCGGCAAGCTCTACCGGCACAAGTACCGCCTCCAGCGGTTCGGCCGCGGCGGCGCCGTGAAGCTCGCCATGAACGCCAACGCCCCCGTGGTCCCCGCGGCCATCGTGGGGGCCGAGGAGTCCATGCCGCTCGTGGGCAAGGTGAGCTGGCTGGCTCGCCCCCTGGGCCTCCCGTACATCCCCATCACGCCCACGATGCCCTGGCTGGGGCCGCTCGGGCTCATCCCCTTCCCCACCAAGTGGACCATCGACTTCGCCCCCCCTGTGGACATGGCCGCCTATGGCCCCGAGGGGACCCGCGACCGGGTGCTGGTCAACCGCCTCAACCAGCAGATCCGCCAGACGATCCAAGAGATGATCGACCTCCGCCTCAAGGAACGCCACTCTATCTGGCGCTAACGTAGCCGCGCGTTCCCAGGCGCGTGCCCCCCCCATCCGCCCGCGAGCCGCCATGCCCGACCAG
>CAYZID010000331.1:0-5820 GCA_964478315.1 uncultured Myxococcales bacterium
CGCCCGCGCCCGCGCCCGCACCCGCTTCCGCGCCCGCGCCCGCGCCCGCACCCGCACCCGCACCCGCACCCGCACCCGCGCCCGCGCCCGCTTCCGCGCCCACTTCCGCGACCGCTTCCGCGTCCGCATCAGCGCCCGCGCCCGCGCCCGCTTCCGCTTCTGCGTCTGCTTCGAGAGCTACAGGAAGCGCCCCAGGGACATGGAGAGGAAGCGCTTGCTCGTCTCCAGCACGGCGTTGTAGGCGGTGTCCGCGGCCGAGAGCGACGTGATCTCCGTCGTCAGGTCCACATCCTTGAGCGCCGAGCGCTCGCCCAGCCACTGGAGCTCGAGCTGGCTGACCATGTCCTCGGCGTTGTCCAGCCCGTTGAGCCGGAACCCCACCGTGGCCTGGGCCTGAGCCACCACGTGGACCTGGGCCTCCAGGTTGTCGATGGAGTCGCGGATGCCGGTCACGTCGTTCGTCTCCAACGCCGTGGCGAATGCGTCCAGCGTGGCCAGGAGGTCCGAGGGCGAGCCGAAGAGCTGGTCGCCGTTGATGGCGCCGTCCACCATCGTCCCGGGCGCGATCTCCACCTGGCGGTTGCCCGTGCTCCCGAGGTACGCCCCGGTCGTCGTGTCATAGGCCGGCTGGTCGTCCGCCGTCCCCGCGAACAGGTAGCGCCCATCCGCGGTCTGCGTGTTCAGCAGGTCGCTCACGCGCTTGATGAGGTCCCGCACGCCCTGGGCGGCGGCCGCGCGCTCGTCGGGGCCCATGGAGTCGTTGGACATGCGGATCGCCATCTCGTGGGCGTCGCTCACCGCGTCCGCCGCGGCCTGGAGCACGCTGTCGGCCAGCGAGAGGTCCGTGCGCAGGCGTTCACGCGCGACGTTCATGCGGTCGAGCCCCGCGAGCCGTTGGTCGAGCTGGGCGATGCGGTCGGCCGACACGGGGTCGTCCACCGGGCGGAGGATCTGCCGCCCCGTGGCGATGCGCAGCATGGGATCGTAGCCCGCCGCGCGGCCCGCGGCCATGGAGCTCTGTACGAAGCGCAGCGCGAGTCCGTCGGTGATCCGCATGGGTCCCTCCCGGGAGGCTCGTCCTCCCACGAGGCCCTACGGGACTCACCCCACCAAACCTAAGACCGTGTCCGTCATCTTCTGGGCCACGGCGATGATCTGGCTCGCCGCCTCGTAGGCCGCGTTGGCCTGGGTGAGCGTCACGAGCTCCTCGTCCACGCTCACGCCCGTCTCGCTCAAGAGCAGCGACTGGAGCTGGTTCGCCGTGGACTCCTCGATGGCGACCCCCGTCTGCGCCAGCGCGATGGCGTCCGTCACCTGGCGCCGCACGCCCCGCCACCCGGCGATGAGGGACGACCCGTCCGCCAACGCCCCCCCGGAGGACACCAAGTCGGCCAGCGCCGTGAGGTTCCCCGCCCCCCCGGGCAGGGCCTCGCCCGCCGCGGCCGCCGCGATGTTGTCGCTCGACGCCGCCACGTCCGCCGACAGCTCGATGTTCGCCGCCGCGCCGTCGGCGCTCGTGAGCGGCGCGAAGAAGTCCACGCCCGTGGCGCCGCTCAAGGTCTGCCCCGCCTCGTGCTGTGCGTTGAACGCCTGGACGAACTCCAAGGCCATCTGGTCCAGGTCGGCCAAGCTCGTGGCGATGACCTCGTCGTGGGCGTCCAAGAGCCCCCCCAGCTCCCCGCCGATGGGCGCCATGGGCCCCAGGGACTTGCCGTCCCGCGTGATGGACAGCGTCACCGCGTAGTCCGGTGCCCCGCCCTGCTCGGAGACGCTCACCTCGCTAGACGTGTCGCCCTCCACGAGCGAACGCCCGCCCGCGATGAACAGCGACACCGAGCCGTCCTCCTTGTCGACGATCTGGAGGTCCACGAGCTCGCCGAGATCCCCCACGAGCTTGTCACGCTGGTCGATGAGCTCCGAGGCGTCCTTGTCCGCGCCCACCAGCGTGCGGATCTGCCCGTTGAGCGCCGCCACCTGCTCGGCCAACGTGGTCACCTTGTCGGCCACCCCTTGGGCGCTGTCCACGGCGGCCTGGGCCCCGTCCAGGAGCTGCGCCCGCGCCGCATGGAAGGCCGTCACGAGGTCCTTGGCCGCCGACACCACCGCCGCCCGCGGGGCCTCCCCTCCGGGATCGGAGGACAACCCCCGCAGGGCGTTGTCGAAGGCGACCATCTCCTGCTCCAACCCCACGTTGTCCAGCTCGTTCGTGAGGGGCTCGATGAGCGACAGCGCCGTCTGGCGGCCCGTGTGGTAGCCCAGCCGCGCGAAGGTCGTCACGAGCTGATGCGCCAAAAAGGCGTTGCGCACGGCCAGAGGCCCGGAGGTCTGCACCCCCAGGAGCCCCGCCGTCTGCGTCCCCAGCAGGAGCACCCGCCGCACGTACCCGGGCGTGTTCGCGTTGGCGATGTTGTTGGACGCCACGGCGGCCAGCGCCTTGTTGGCGTTGAGCCCGCTCAGGCCGATGCCGAAGATCTGGTTCAGCGTCGCCATGCCCTAGATCGCCCTCAGGTGCGGCCGCGAGAGCCCCGCCTTCCCGGCCCCCGCGGTCTGGGCCCGCCCGTTGCGTCCGTAGGTCCCCGCCGCCTGGGGCGCGCCGCGCCCCGTGAGGAGCCCGGCGTAGGCCCGCACGGTCTGGAGCCCCCGCTGGGCGTGGACCATGTTCAGCGCCGCCAGCTCGCCCAGCGCGGCGCCCAGCGCCCGGATGCGGCTCGCCCGCTCCAGGAGCGCCGCCGCCGCCTCCCCGCCCACGTGCCCGGCCAGCGCCGTGACGGTCTCGGCCTGGGCCGCTGGCACCCCCGCCGCCGCCCGGGCCCCCTCGAAGGCCTCGCGCGCGGCTCGGTCCGCCGCCGCCACGCGCTCCAGCACGCCACGCTTTCGATCGACGCTGTCGGAGAGCGCGCCGATGTCGAAGGCCAGCATGGCGGCCTGCTCGTGCTGGGTGATGGTCACCAGGTCGCCCAGCGCGCGAGCCTGGGCGTCCAGGGCGTCCAGGAGCGGGCGCCAGGGGTCCGTCATGCCCTACTCCCCGCCGCCCGGAGCCTCCGCCGGCTCCAGCCCCAACCCCACCAGGTCGGAGAGCAGCCGATCCACGACGCCCGGCGCGTCCACGCGGTACTCGCCCGCCTCCACCTTGGCCTTGAGCTCGGCCACGCGCTGGTCGTCGACGCGCGCGGCCTCGGCGCGCGCCACGTCCATGAGCCGGTGGGCCTCGCCCACGCTCTCGGTGACCGTAGCCAGGGTCTTGGATCCGCCGTCCCGCTCGGCACCCACGGGCTTCGCCGCCTCGGGCCGCAGGACCTGCTTCGGCGCCGTCTCTCTCGGTCGGGGCGCGCCCGATCCATCCAAAGGTCTTGTCGTGTCCATGGTGACTGCTCCGGTTCGCGACCTTCCTTCACCCTCTACTTCGAAGCGGCTTCGCCAGATCTTAACGCCAACCGATCCATTTTCTTACTTTTCTTGGTCCGCACGCGCCAACACCGCGTGATCGGCGGGGATGCGGGCGGCCTCCGTCGCCCGTCCCAGCGTGGGCTCCAACAGCCGCGCGATGCCCAAGCCCCCGGAGCGCGCCACCTGCGTGGCGAGCGCGTCGGTGATCATGTCCTGGTAGAGCGTCTTGGGGCCGCTCGCCGGACCCATGAGCCCCGAGTCCGGCACCGTGGCGCTCATGGCCTCCACGAGCTGCCGCAGGAGCAGGGCCTCGAACTGCTGGCCCAGCGCCTCCGCCTGGTCCACCGACACCGGCGTCGCGGCGAGCCCGTCCACGGGGGCGCGCTGGGCCTCGCGCGCGAGGAGCGAGGCGACCTCGGCGTGCGCGGGCGTGGGCGTGAGGGGACCGGCCCCGCCCAACGCTGGGGCGCGCGAGGTGAGGGGCGCCGCGGGCCCACCATCCAGCCGCACCATCACAACACCTCCAGCCGGGCGTGCAGGGCGCCAGCCGCGTGGACGGCCTGGAGGATCTGCACCAGATCCCGCGGCTTCACCCCCAGCCCGTTGAGGGCGGTGACGATCTCGGCCAGGGTGGCCGCGCCCGCGACGACCTGGAGCTTCCCGCGCTCCTCGCGCGCCTGGACGCCGCTCGCGGGGACCACGGCCGTGGCCCCGGCAGCGCCCGGCTGGGGCTGGGAGGCGAAGGGGCGCTCGCGCACCTCCAGCGTGAGGCCGCCGTGGGCCACGGCGACCGGGTCCAGGCGCACCTGGCCGCCCATGATGATGGTCCCCGTGCGCCCGTTGATGACCACGCGAGCCGTGGTGTCCGGTGTCACCTCGACACCTTCGAGCTTGGCGATGAGGTCGGGGAGGGTCTCGGCCTTGCGCCCGCTCACGTCCAGGGCGACGGTGCCGGCGTCCACGACCTGGGCGAAGCCGTCGGCGGCGCCGAAGTCCCCGGCGCGCTGGTTGATCCCCGCAGCCACGCGCTGGGCGGTCGTGAAGTCCGGGTGCAGCAGGCGCAGCAGCAGCTTGCCATCCCGCGCCAGGGCCACGGGGACGGTGCGCTCCACGAGGCCGCCCTCGGCGACGATCCCCACGTTCAGGTGATTGCGCTGGAGGCGGCTGCCCGTGCGCCCCCCGATGCTGTAGCCACCCACCTGGAGGGGGCCCTGGCCCACGGCGTAGATGTTGCCGTCCGCCCCGGCGAGGGAGGTCATGAGGAGGGTCCCGCCGGCAAGGCTGCGCGCGTTGCCCACGCTGTTGACGGTGAGGTCGATGCGGGCGCCGGGGCGAGCCAGGGGCGGGAGGGTGGCCGTGACCATGACGGCCGCCACGTTGCGGAGGATGAGCTTGTCGGGGTCGAAGCGGACGCCAGCGCGGGACAGCATGGCCGTCAGGGACTGCCGCGTGAAGCCCACGCGCTGGGTGTCGCCCGTGCCGTCCAGGCCCACGACGAGCCCGTAGCCCAGGAGCTGGTTGGGGCGGACGCCATCCACGAAGGCGATGTCCTTGAGGCGGCTCGCGGAGGCGGTCGGGGGCGTCAGGAGACCGGCGACGAGGACGACGAGGGGGAGCAAGCGGAGCGCGGGGCGGGCGCCGGGGAAGAGGGGATGGCGGGGACCCAGGGGGCTCAAGGCAGTACCTCCACGGTGTGAGGGTCCAGGGCGCGCGCGGCGACGGTCTTGCGGGTAGCGAGGAGGCGCACGCGCAGGGTGCCGCCCCGGGGCGCGGCGGCGAGGGTCTCGGCGTCGGCGCGGACTTCGAAGGCGCCGCGGCGAACGACGGCGGTGACGCGCTCGCCCCGGGCGACGATGGGGGCCGCCCGGAGGAGCGCGGCGCGCACGGGCTCACCGGGGCGGAGGGCGCGGGTGGGGGTGCGTCCCAGGGCCGCGTCCATCGAGGGGAGCCCTGGGCGGGCCGTGAGGGGGCGCAAGGCCACGCGGAGGTCGGCGGCGGTGAGGGGCTCGCCCCGGGGTACGGCGCGCGCGGCGAGGACCTGGGGCGTCTCCACGCGCACGGCGAGGCGCGCCCAGCCGGCCGCGGGGGGCGCGCCGGGGGGCTGGACGGTGAGCCACGCCGTGACGGCGCCGGAGAGGCCCCGCTGACCGGGGGCCAGGCGCAGGCCGCGGACAGCCAGCTCCGGGGAGGTCAGGGCGCGGGCGAGCGCCCGGTCGTTGGCGCGCACGCCCAGGACCTGGACGGTGGCGGCGGGGGGGAGGGAGAGGGCGTCTCGGAGCGCCTGGGCGCCGGCCCGGCCCACGGCGGCCCCACGCCCGCCGCCGCCGGCGCCGAGGGCCCCGCCCCCGCCCCCCACCACCCCCGCCACCCCCCCCCCCGCCCCCACCCCCCGCCCCCCCCCGCCCCCCCCCCCCCGCCACCCCACCCCCCGCC
>CAYZID010000332.1:0-5784 GCA_964478315.1 uncultured Myxococcales bacterium
CGCCCACACGCGGGATCCAAAGCCGAATCCCAGAGTAGGTGGCGGATCGGGGTGTTGGTCCGGCCGTCGTCGCGGTGGGGCTCTGTGCGGTATGGTCGCGCCATGAGAGGCGCCATGCGAGACGCGGAAGCGGCAGCGGATGTGGAAGCGGCAGCGGATGCGGATGCGGCAGCGGAAGCGGCAGCGAATGCGGATGCGGCAGCGGCAGCGGATGCGGCAGCGGAAGCGGATGCGGACGCGGATGCGGAAGCGGACGCGGAAGCGGATGCGGAAGCGGATGCGGATGCGGCAGCGGATGCGGCAGCGGATGCGGCAGCGGATGCGGACGCGGATGCGGCAGCGGAAGCGGATGCGGAAGCGGATGCGGAAGCCGGCCCATGACAGCGACGGCCGGACAGACGGGATCGAGAGGGCACCGGGACGGCTTCCCGCGCCGCTGGGCGGTCGTGGTCGCGCTGGGCGTCACGGGTGCCTTGGGCGGCCTGGGCTTGGTGGGCTGCCCGCCGCCGTCCACCGTCGCCCATCCCGCCCCGGAGGTCCCGCCCGTCGTGGGACCCGAGCGGCCCGCGCCGGGGGGGGCGGACACGCCCGGAGAGGACCCGGGGGCCCACGCCGCACCGCCGGGGCCCCTGCCGGGATCTGCGCTCCCGTCGGAGAGCGGGGCCGGGGACGCAGGGGGTGCGATCCCGCGCGGGCCCTTGGCGCTTCCACCCACGGAGGAGGAGCTGGGGGAGGCGAGGCGCTGGGCGCGCGGGCGGCAGGCGCGGTGCGCGCGGGTGTGTCGGCGCGTCCTCATCCTCACGGCCCCCGAGGAGAGCCTCGACGGGCGCTACGCGAGCTGGCTGGACGACTGCCGACGGGCCTGCGTGGCTGAGGCCAGCGAGGGACAGCTCCGGTGTCTGGAGCGCGTCCGGGTCGCGGGCGACGTGGTGGCCTGTCGAGCGCGCTGAGCCGGTAGGCTCACGGGCTCCCGGGCCTATTCCGGGTCCTGGCGACCCACGCGGAGGTCGTCCGCCAGGGCCTGTCCGTCCCAGGAGGACAGGCGGTGGTGGCCGCGGACCGACTCGCCGCCGTCCTGGTGGAGCTCCAGGAGCTCCAGGTCCCACGGGCCGTCCGAGAAGGGCACGTAGCGGGCAGCGACCGCGTGCGTGGGCGGGCCGGCGATGGGCGCGCGCAGGTGCGCGGCGGCCGCGTCCAGGGCGCC
Organism: uncultured Myxococcales bacterium; assembly: GCA_964478315.1. Lineage (GTDB taxonomy): Bacteria > Myxococcota_A > UBA9042 > PHBI01 > JAAZYN01 > CAYZID01. Next base: position 1,205 of record CAYZID010000332.1, read on the forward strand.
CGCCTCTAGGGCCTTCATGGCGTCCAGCAGGTGGGCCGCGTCCGTGCGCGCCAGGATCTCGCGGACCGGCGCGGCGTGGGGGGCGGCGCCCTCGCCGAACGGGGCGCCGGTCGCGCGCGCCTCGTCCAGTGCGGCGGCTTCGCGCGCGGCCCGCTCGGCGCGTTCGCGGTTCACCAGGGCCCAGGCGCCGGCGCCGAAGGCGGCCAGGGGGTCCAGCAGGAGCAGGACGACCGTGACGGCGACCCCCGGCTCCAAGTGGCCCAGCACGCCCAGCGGTGAGAGATCCGCCCCGTGCCCCTGGCTCGTGAAGGTGAGGTAGGCCCAGAGCCCGCGGCGCCCGGTCATGGTCTGGAACACGTCCTGGGCGGGTTCGCCCGCGGCGCGGGTGACCACCTCGACGACGCGGTCGTAGACGAAGAGCTGGAGCGCACCGCAGAAGATGAGGGCGGCGAGCCCCAGGACGAGGAGGGCGTCCCGGCGGCGGATCGAGGGGAAGCCCTGGCGGACCAGGGCGATGGCCCCGCCCAGCGCCCAGCCGCAGATGGCCGGGAACAGGAGCGCCGCGTAGGGGCCCGCGTGGAGGCGCGCCACCAAGAAGGCGAGGATCCCCGCGAGGAGCACGCTCACGAGGAGCGCGACGGCCAGGCCCTGGGCGGCGCGCGCCTGGGCCGCTTGGGGGTTCAGCGCGTCCACAGGGCCTCCGCCTCGCCGCCGCGCTTGGCCACCCAGCGCGAGAGCACGAACAGGGCGTCGGAGAGTCGGTTGAGGTAGGGGAGCACGTGCTCGCCCAGGTCCGTGGAGGCGCGCAGGGTCTGCACGCGCCGCTCGGCCCGCCGACACACCGTGCGGGCCACGTGGAGTTGGGCGCCCAGGGGCCCACCGCCCGGGAGGACGAAGCTCTTGAGGGGCGGGAGCTCCGCGTTCCAAGCGTCGATGGCCCGCTCGAGCCCGGCCACGTGGTCCGCCTCGATGAGGGGCTGCCCGGGGAAGCGGTCCCCGATGGGGGTCGCGAGGTCGCTGCCGAGGTCGAACAGTCGCTGCTGGACGTCCTCCAGCCAGGCGTCGGTCTCCGCGCGCAGGGGGGCGGGGAGGTCGGCGCCCGCCAGCGTCACGCGGCACACCCCCACGTGGGCGTTGAGCTCGTCCACGGTGCCGTAGGCCTCGATGCGGGGGTCGTCCTTGGGGACCTGGGCGTTGTTGACGAGGCGCGTGAGCCCCCCGTCGCCGGTCTTCGTGTAGATCTTCGTCAGCCGGACCATCGCGCTCCTCCGTGTAGTCGCTACGCGCGGCGGGCACGCGCGGACGCGCGCTCGCGGCCGCCGTCGCTCGTCGCCGCGCATGGGGCGCCGTGCGTGTGGCGGCATGCTGGCGCGCGGCGCCGAGCGTGCCAGAACGGTCGCTCGCGGTCGAGGTTGCTTCCGGGGCCTTGCCGGCACTACCTTGGCGTCCCCGCGCCGAGGGGCGAGCGTCGCCCGTCGCCACGCACGCGCCGCTTCGACCGTGGCCCTTGGCGCCCTCGTCCCTCGCCGTAGGAGAGCCCATGTCGACGTCGCTTCTGCCCCAGTCGGTCGAACGGTTCCCGTTGCCCGGGCCGCGCCCGTCCCGCTTCGTACCTCGTGAGCCCGCGCGCCTCCGGCTTGGCCCGTCACGGCTGGGGGGGTGGGTCGCGGTCGCCGCGGTCGCCCTGCTCGCCGGCCTCCCTGGCTGCGACACCGCCGGAGACCCTTCGGGCGGCGCGGGGTTGGACGTGCCGCCCGGGCTCGACACCGGGCTGACGGACGGAACGCAGCCCGTAGACGTGGCGAATCAAGAAGACCTCGGCGCGGACGCTGGGTTGGAGGCGGGGCCGGACGGGACCGCCGTGGGGGGGCTGGGTGTGGACTGGGCCACCGAGCCCGCTGGGGTCACCCCGCGCTATGAGCCCGGTGGGGAGGGGTGGACGGCCACGCCGTGGCCCAGCGATCGCCTGCGCACGTCCGACGGGCACGTGGACCTGAGCGATTTCCCCAACCCCAACGTGAACCTCTTGGACACCTACCTCCAGTACGGCGAGGACGTGCTGGACGGGTTCGGGCTCAACAGTTCCGTGTACGTGGAGCTCGACGGGCCGCTCGACCCGGCGGCGCTGCCGGACGCCGCCACCACCCAGCAGGATCCCCTCGCCACAATCCAGCTCGTGAACGTCACGCCCGACAGCGCGCGCTTCGGCCAGCGGTGGCCCCTGCGGTTTCGCTTCTATGGACAGGGGACGGACCCCTACTACCGCCCCAACACGCTGGCCATGCGGCCGGTGTTCGGGTTCCCCCTCACCGAAGGGGAGACCTACTGCGCCGTGGTGACGCGGGCCGTGCGCGGCGCCGACGGGCGCGTTCTGGGGCAGCCCGCGGCCTTCGCGGAGGCCCTCGCGCCGGGGGGCGACCCCACGCTGGACCCGCTGCGCGCCTGGCTGCCCACGAGCCCCCTGGAGCCCGTGGACGTCGCCGTCGCCACCTGCTTCACGACCTCCCAGCCCACCGGGGAGTTGCGGCGCGTGCGGGCCTTCCTGGAGAGCGAGCCCGTGCCCACGTGGGTGGACGTGAGCTACGAGGGGAAGGCTTCGTACAACTACGAGTTCCAGGGGCACTACCTGGCGCCCAACTTCGAGGCCGGGGTCAAGCCCTACGCCGCGGCGGGCGGTGACTTCCGCTTCGACGCGGCCGGGGAGCCCATCATCCAGGAGCAGGAGCTCATCCGGGCACGCGTGCTCGTCCCCACCGCCTACACCATGCCCGCCGCGGGGTGGCCGGTGGTGCTCTACGCGCACGGGACGGGGGGGGACTGGGGGACCTGCACCTACAGCGTGGGCCCGGAGCTGGCTCGCCACGGGCTAGCGGTGGTCTGCATCGACCAGCCGCTCCACGGCGACCGCGGTCCGGAGGGGGGGCTCACCAGCGACGAGCTCGAACTCTACAGCTTCAACTTCGCCAACCCCCAGTCCGGGCGCTACCTGTTCCAGCAGTCCGCCGTGGACACCATGAGCCTCGCTCGGGCCTTGGCGGGCGGCGGCCTGGACATGGACGCGGGCGACACGTCGTTCGGTGAGCCCGTGCGCTTCGATCCATCGAAGATCGCCTTCTTCGGGCACTCGCAGGGGGGAATCTCGGGGGCCATCGCCATCGGCGTGGAGCCCACGGTCCAGCTCGCCACCTTGTCGGGGGCCGCCGGGGTCCTCATCCAGACCATCCTCCTGCGCAAGGATCCCATGGACATCGCCGCCCTGGCGGGGCAGCTCATGGACATCGCGCCGGAGGACTTGGACTCCTTCCACCCCGCCATGACGCTCGTCCAGACCCTCGTGGATGCCACGGACCCGGTGAACTACGCGCCCTACTGGCTGAACCCGGCGCCCGGCGGCGTGGCCAAGCACGTCTTCGTCACCTCGGGGCTCTTGGACGCCCAGTCCCCGTCCGTGGGCAACGAGGCCATGTGCGCCGCGGGGCGGGTGCCTCAGCTCAAACCCATCGCCCACGTGAGCCCCGCGCACGTCCTCGCGGGATTGCCCCAGGAGAGCCTCCCGGTCGTCTCGAACGTCACCACGCTCACCGGCGAGCGCCGGACGGCGGCGCAGCGCCAGTGGCCCAACGGCGACCACTGGGTGGGGCTCGACGACCCCGAGGCCGTCGCCCTGTGGGGGACGTTCTTCCAGACCTTCGCCAAGGGCCAGACCCCGACCCTCGCGCCATAACCGGTCGTGCAAGACCCGGCGACCCCGGCGGTGGCCGCGTAGGTCACGACGCGAGGGCCAGGAAGTTGCTCAGCAGGGCGCGTCCCGGGCGCCCCGGACCCATGTCGTGCTCGGGGTGGAACTGCACGCCCCAGGAGGGGCGCCGGTCGGCCCCGATGATCTGGACGTGGCAGGGGTCGCCCAGGCCCAGGAGGCGAAAGCCCGGCGGGACCCCCTTGACCTCGTCCACGTGGCTCGCGTGCGCGTCGATCTCGTCGGGCAGGCCCGCCAGCAGTGGGCCCCGATCCCCCAGCAGGCGCACGCGCGTGCGCCCCGACACCTTGGGCATCCCCGCGTAGCTCACGGTGCCCGCCGGCACCGGGAACACCGGGCCCACGGGGGCGCCGTGGGCCAGGGCCAGCGCCTGGTGTCCGCCGCAGATCCCCAGGGTGGGGCCCCGGCGCGCGCGCAGCCAGGCCAGGAAGCGGTCGAAGGCCGCCGGATAGGCGGGGAAGGGCGTCCCGTTGGGGCCCACGATGACCGCCCGGAGCCCGGGGCCGCGCGCCGCCGCGGCGTCCACCCAGTGCAGGACGCGCACCTCGACGTCCGGATCGATAGCGGCCAACGCGCGCGCGATGCGTCGGCACCCCGCCAGGGTGCTCGCACGCGGGTTGATGTTCACGATGGCGACGGCTGGGGGGATAGGCGCCCGCTCGGTCTCGGGGGAGGGCGGCGGGGCGCCTCGCTCTGGGGTGCTCGGTGGGCCTCACCGCCTGGGGACACCGTGCCGGAGGGGAGGGCGGCGGGCAAGGGAGCCCGGGGCGCCCCGATCCGCCACCTGCTCTGCGGACCGAGGCGCAGGAGGCCGCGTTTGGGC
>CAYZID010000333.1:0-5744 GCA_964478315.1 uncultured Myxococcales bacterium
AACTTCTGGCACCACCTCGTAGGCGTGAGCCCCGACGGCGGCGACTGCGCCCTGTGACGCGGGCTCCGGACGCCCGCGCCTCCGCTCCCGCACCCGCCTCCGATGCCGCTTCCGCGCCCTGCATCTGCTTCCGGGCCTGCTTCCGCGTCCGCATCCGCGCCGCCATTGCACCGATCCGTGTTCGGCCCGCGACGGGAGGGGGCTGTGAATCACGCTTCTAGCAGGAGGTGGCGGATCCAGGGGGAGGGGGCTGGTTGACGGCGAGCCCTGGAGGGTAGAAGGTCTGGCCTCCACATTCCACGATGGTGGGGGCTATGGGCGACGAGAATGGGGGCGACCGCAAGGCGCGCAGAGATCCAACGGCGGGGGTGGATCGCCGACGCTTCCTCGGCGCCAGCGCGGTAGGGCTGGCGGCGATGACGGTAGGGCGCAAGGCGCTCGCGGCTCAGCCGGGGACACGTGAGGAGCACGCGGGGGACCAGTTGCCAGAGTCCAGCACCCCAGCCGGTGGCTCCATGTCCATGCCCGAGGCGCAAGTGGCGGCCAAGCCCACCAGCGGGACCACGGGCCGCGCCATGGCCATGGACCACGCCATGCCGCCTTGGCCGCCCATGCCCAAGGACGCGCCGGTGGATCGGCCGGGTGCGTACGATGAACACGAGATCCGGGTCCAGCTCGTCAACCACGAGCTGGTGCCCGGCGTGACCATCCACTCGTTGGGCTTCAACGGGAAGATCCCGGGTCCCGTGCTGCGGGCCAAGGAGGGGCGTTGGCAGAAGGTGACGTTCCTCAACGAGACGCCCCTCATGCACACCATCCACTGGCACGGGTTCACGGTGCCCTGGGCCATGGACGGAGTCCCCTACGTGACCCAGCCCCCGGTGCACCCCAACCAGCGATTCGTGTACCGCTTCAGGGCCGAGCCTGCCGGCACCCACTTCTACCACTGCCACTGGGGCACCCCGCTTCACATGCACTCCGGGATGTACGGGGCTTTCATCGTCGAGAGCGACGACGACCCCATCCGGCGCGCCTTCCCCTACACGCGCGACTACGTGCTCATGCTGTCAGCCGTGGACACCGAGTTCCTGCGTGAGGAGCTCAACGCCATGCTGCGCCGCATGCCCAAGCGCATGAAGCTCATGCGCGAGGGCCGTCTGGACGACCGCACGCAGGCGCATTTCAAAGACGTGGGCGCGCTCAAGGCCGCGGTGGCGGGCGGCTATATCCCGCCCTACGTGCGAAGCCGGCGCTCACACGCGCGGCTGCCCGAACCGAACTTCTTTACAATCAACGGCCAGTGCTACCCGGCGACGGCCCCCATCGGCATCAAGCCGGGCGAGACGATCCGCGTGCGCATGGCGAATCCGGGGTTCCTGGTGCACCACATGCATCTGCACGGGCACGACTTCTACCAGGTGAGTCAGGACGGGGCGCCGCTGCCCAAGCCCATACGTATGAACACCGTGGCGGTGGGGCCGGGGCAGACCGTGGACATCGTCATCCAGGGCACCAATCCCGGGATCTGGACTTTCCACGACCACGACACCCGGCGCGTCACGAACAACGGCTTGTACCCAGGCGGGATGTTGACGGTGTTGGCGTATGAAGGGTTCGATGGCGGCTATGCCCCTTCCGTGGCGCTGGACGAGTAAGCGATGATGACCTCAACCCGATTCGTATGCCGGCTGGCGGGCCCTCTGACAGCCCTCACCCTGATCCTGACCTGCGGTGCTCAGGCCCAAGCCCAAGAGGTAACGCCCGAGCTGACCCTGGGCAGCCGGGTCACATCCTCGCTGGGTGTGGGCAACAACCTGGGGCCCACGGTGAGCTTCGCGGACTCCATGCTGTTGCTGCGGGGCCGCCTGGACCTCTTTCACGCGGGCTATGGGGGGTTGCTGTTGGGCTTTCAGTTTCCCGACGCAGACAGCGACCTGGGGCTCGTGTTCTTCAACCAGATCAACGTGTTCGTGCAACTCGAATATGTCGACGTCAAGCTGGGTCGCACGCGGGCGCAGACGTCGATCATCGACTTCCCCACCTTCCGCGACGACGATCTGTTGGTGTTCACCAACGTGCTCAACCCCTTCTCGGCGGGGCGCAACACTGAGGAGCACCAATACGCGAACACCGCCGAGGTGACGCTGCACTTTGACAACCGCTGGTTCGCTAGCCTGCACGCCGAACAGATGCTGCGGGCGAACCCGCCCTTTGGCTTGGACGACTTCTCGTTGAACTCGTATGGCGTGACGCTGCGCTACGATGAGATCCCAGGCCGTGCTGACGAGCGAGTGGTGCGCAGCGCCGGGCTGGGCTTCAACGCCATCGACGTATCCACGGGGAACGAGGAGATGCTGTTCAACGTGCTCGCCGGCTTTAGCGTCAACCTGCACCCGGACCCCATCCACCTGGTTGAGCTGCGAGGCCAGGCGGTCTACAGCCACGGGCTGCAGGGCATCGTCGTCAGGGACGACACGTCGAGCTATCGAGCGCGCTACGTCAGCGCCGCGTTGTCGCTGCGGTATCTGTGGTCCAAGGAGATGATACCCACCCTGCAGGTGAGCCTCGTCGGGGGCCTTCAGCGCTTTCTCAATGACGACGGCCAGCGCGTGGGCGGACTGGTCAACGGCTTCTATCGCCTGGGCGCTGGGTTCGACCTGGGCCTTCAGTATCGTGTGGAGAGCGCGGATCGGGCGCTCCGCGCGGCCCTGGGAAGCCCGGCGTTGGATCACCGCGCCGAGGTCCTGCTCATGTTCGAGTTCGACGCCGTCAGCGGATCCCTGGGAGACCGTCGCTCGGTGCTCAACGCCGAGCACGGCTACCTGCCCAACTGAGCATCCGCCACCCAGGCCCTGGGCCGGGCTCCATCGTGAAAGCTACGGAGGCCCGTGCGACAGTGAGGCCCGTCCGACTGTGAGTCATCCTGGTGCTGCCTCGTGCAGGCCGGGCGCTTCGCCGTGGACGAGGCCACGCGCACCGCCTTCGCCACCACCCAGGCCATCCTCTTCCTCGAGTGCTTCCCTGACCCCAGGACGCTCGCCCGGCTCCCCCGGGACGTCCCCACCCAAGGTGCGGGTCGAGAGCGGGTCCCGTCGAGCGGACCTCGTCGCGAGTGGGGGTCGAGAGCGGGTCCCGTCGAGCGGACCTCGTCCGCGTCCGCGTCCGCATCCGCATCCGCATCCGCCGCCGCACCCGCACCCGCGCCCGCATCCGTAACCGCGTCCGCACCCGCATCCGCATCCGCACCCGCGTCCGCACCCGCATCCGCATCCGCCGCCGCGCCCGCATCCGCATCCGCATCCGCCGCCGCGCCCGCATCCGCATCCGCATCCGCCGCCGCACCCGCACCCGCGCCCGCATCCGCATCCGCCCCCGCAGCCGCACCCGCGACCGCATCCGCCGCCGCGCCCGCAACCGCAACCGCCGCCGCACCCGCGCCCGCATCCGCATCCGCATCCGCCGCCGCTCCCGCGACCGCTTCCGCCGCCGCTTCCGCTTCCGCTCCCGCAACCGCAACCGCACCCGCCGCCGCTTCCGCGCCCGCGCCCGCACCCGCTTCCGCGCCCGCAGCCGCGCCCGCTCCCGCATCTGCGGCCGCTTCCGCCGCCGCTTCCGGCGGCGCGCCCGCGGGGCTCGCGCGGTCAGCCGTCCAGGGGCGTGATCTCGCAGGCGGTAACGCCGCCCTCGTGCCCCAGGGCCAGGAACGAGCGGAGCGTGGGATCGCCCTCCGTCGTACCCACGAGCCAGGCCAGGGCCGTGGGCCGCTCCAGCCCGCCCTCGGACGGGCTGAGGAGGGCGCGACGCCGGGCCCGCGGGTCCAGCACGACCACGTCCCCTCCGCGGTCCACGTAGGCCAGCCAAGGCTCCCACCCGGGCTCGTCGTCCAAGACGTCCTCCGCAGGCGCCACCGGATCGTCCCGCGTGGCCTCCCGGGCCTCTCCCGCCCACACCCACCCCACCGCCAGGGGGCTCGCCGGGGCGCACGGCGCTCGCCACAGCGCATGACCCGCGCCATCGAGCGCCACGAGGTGAGGCCCGTCGCCTCCGCTCGCCACCGCCGCCCTTCCACGCCGCCAACGCCGCGGAGCCACGGTGACCCCCACGACGCGCGGCCAGCGAATGGATCCCGCGGCGGGGCCGTGGCCTCGTTCGGGCCCCAAGGTCACCAGCCGCTCCAAGCGCTCGCGCCCCAAGACGCGCAGCGGCGTCCCACCCCCCACCACCAGGGCGACCCCACCCGCCATGAGCGCCACCGCTGCCACCGCGCTGCCCAAGGCATCGGAGGCTGGGTTGAAGGTCGAGGACAATCGCTCGGTCACCGCCGGCGGAGGCGGCGCCGTGGGCACGGCCGTGATGGCGCGCCCCCCCACCCCCCCCGGCGTCTCCCACCGCGGCAGGCCCTCGGGCCGGAACGCCGCCGCGCGCCGCAACGGGCTCGTACACAGCAGGGACACGTGGGGCCAAGCGTCGGAGGTCGGGGACGGCTCGGCCTCGGATCGGGGCGCCGTCCACGCCAGCCCGGCGGGCAGGAGCCGCTTGGGGAGCCGCGCGACGACGGTCCCCGCGACGTCGTACACCACCGCGCGCCCCCGGAAGCCCGTGGCCGCGGCGAGGAGCAAGCCGTGGCCGCGGTCGCCCGTCACGGCGAGGTGCTCGGCCGGCGCGGGGAGGGGGAACGCCGCCCGGAGCGCCCCCTCGACCGTGAGGTAGGTGACCTGCCCGGTGTCCCCCGAGAGCGCCACCAGCCCCTCGTGCTCCTCCTCACGCCAACGGCCCACGGCCAGCTCCGAGACCGCCGGCTGGACGTGCTCCCAAGCGACCCGCAGCCGGTGGGTCGGCGGCCCCTCGTAGCGGACGACCGCCCCCGGTCTGGCCCCGGCCGCCTGGGCCGCCTGCTCCCAGGCCTCGCGCGGGCTCCCGCGACGGGCGCGGGCCCGAGAGGCGCCCTGGGCCAGCCCGGCGCCGTGGGCCACCCCCGCCGCCAAGGAGTCCGCCACCTGGGTCAGCGCCGAGCGCGCACCGGCCACCCGCTCGCTCGCCCACCGCGCCGGGCGCCGGACCCCGCGCGCCAGCCGCCGCACGGCGCTGTCTTCGTCGGGGCCCTTCGGCCGCACCCCGCCTCCCCTGGAGTCGGCCAAAGCGTCGCGCAGGGCCTCCGCCAGCTCCGGTGCGCGCTCGGCGTCCACGAGCTCGTGCGCCGCGCGCCCCTGGGGGTCGCGCGCGCCGGCGTCCGCGCCCCCGGCCAGGAGCAAGACGGCCACGTCCACGAGCCCCAACCCCGAGGCCACCATGAGGGCCGTGTTGCCCCGGGGCGTCGTCGCGTCGGGGTCGGCGCCCTGGGCGAGCAGAGCCGAGACCACGGACGTATGGCCCAGGAGCGTGGCGATGACCAACGGCGGGAAGCCCGCCCAGTCGCCGTGGAGGACGCGGGCGTTGGGGTCCGCCCCGGCGGTGAGCGCCCGCAGCGCCCGCGCGGCGTCCCCGACCAGCGTGGCGTCCAGAAGATCGTGGGCGGCGGCGTGGGGCATGGATGGGCCTCGGGGCGGGCCCCCCGCTGCGAGCGGGAGGGGGCGCGCGGGTGGCGCGGAGAGGGGACCGAACCATGCTCGTAGCCGCCCACCTCTGCTGTCAACCGGCTTGGAGCCGCCCCGATCCGCCACCTGCTCTGCGGACCGAGGCGCCGGAGGCCGCGTTTGGGCAAGGAGACAAGCGGCTGGGCGCGGAGGCGTGGCCGCGTCACGTCG
>CAYZID010000334.1:0-5736 GCA_964478315.1 uncultured Myxococcales bacterium
CGGGGTGGCTCGTGGTTGCGCGGGTGGGGGGGCGGGGGGGGGGGGGGGCCGGGGGGGGGGGGGGCGCGGGGGCGGACGGCGGGCGGCGCTGGGGCCTCACGGGGCGCCGAGAGGGGGCGCCGGCCGCCGCCTGGTGGGCCAGGACGGGGGCGGCCAGGGCTTCGAAGGCGGCCGCGCGCGCCCGGCGCTGGGCCGGCTCGCCGGGCGGCGTCAGCGGCGTGGGCCCGGCCGCGCGCACGAAGGCGAGGAGGTCCGCGACCAGGGCCGCGCGGGCCTCGGGCGAGCCGGGGGCGGCGCCGCGCTCAGCCACGGGGGGGCGTCTCCCCACGGGGCGCACGGGGTGCGTCCGCGTCCACCTGGCTCTCCAGGGCGTCCAGGGCCTCCTCGATGGCGTCGAAGGCGGCGTCGCGCTGGGCGTCGGTGAGGGTGAGGGGCGGGGTGAGGCTGAGGATGTCGTTGTCCACGCCGCCCGGGAGGACGAGGAAGCCGCGGCGCAGGAGGCGCCCGGACACGCGCGGCGCCGAGGCGCTGGTCTCCAACCCCAGCATGGCGCCGCGCCCCCGGACGCGGGCGCCGAAGCGGGCGCGGGCCGCGGCCTCGAAGGCGCGGGCCAGGGCGGGGGCGTCGAGCTCGTCGAGCACGTCCAGGGTCGCCAGGGCGGCGGCGGCGGCCACGGGGTGACCCAGGAAGGTGGAGGTGTGGATGGCCTCGCCGGTGCTGCGGCCCCAGGCGGCCATGACATCCGGGCGCGCGATGGCGGCGCTCACGGGCATGCCGCCCCCCAGGGCCTTGCCGCAGCACAGCACGTCGGGCAGGGCGCCCTCGTGCTGGGCCGCCCACCAGTCGCCGGTGCGGCCCAGGCCCGTGAAGATCTCGTCGTAGACCAGGACGGCGCCGTGGCGGTCGGCGATCTCCCGCAGCCCGGGCAGCCAGCCGGGCGGGGGGACGACCTCGCCGCCGCGCCCCTGGATGGGCTCCACGAGGATGGTGCCGATGGCCTCGCCACCCGTGGCGGCGCCGCCCAGGAAGGCGTCGATGAGGTCGAGGTCGGCGCCGAAGGGCAGGTGGCGCACGTGGCCGCCGAGCTGGCCCCAGAAGGGGCGGCGGAAGTCGCCGCGGTAGGCGGTGGCGGCCAGGGCGCCGTAGCTGAGGCCGTGGTAGGCGCCCCAGAAGGCGAGGACGCCGGGGCGGCCGCTCGCCAGGGCGCCCGTCTTGAGGGCGGCCTCCACGGCGTCGGCGCCGCCCGAGGCGAGGATGCACTGGCTCAGCGCGCCCGGGGCGCGGGCGGCCAGGCGCTCCATGAGGTGGATGCGCGGGGTGTTGGGGAAGACGTCGCCCATGCCGTGGACCAGGCGCTTGGCCTGGGCGGCCACGGCCTGGGCCACGCGCGGGTGGCCGTGGCCGATGAGGGCCACGCCGAAGCCAGCGGTGAGGTCCACGTAGCGGTTGCCGTCGGCGTCCCAGACGTTGGCGCCGCGGGCGGCCTCCCAGACGATGGGGTCGGCGGTGGTGCCCCGGGCTTCCCCGGCGCGGGCGCGGCGGGCGGTGATGCCCGGGGACTCGTGGCGGGCCAGGCGATCCACCAGGGCGACGCTGGCGGGCCCGGGCACGGGGCTCACCAGGCGCGGGAGGGCGCGACCGCGTTCGCTGTCCGGTAGCTCGATCATGGGCGCACTGTGGCACGACCCCCGCCCCGACGGAAGGGGGTAGGGGCGGGGCGGTAAGGGAACCGGGCGGCCGCGTGTTGTGTCGCCGAAGTGTCCCGCGAGGGCGCGGTGTGGCATAACAGAGGGCGTATGTGGAACCACCTTGGAGCTTGCCGGGTTGCGCGTCGGGCGCGCGCGGCGCGCGGCGTGACGGCGGCGACGGTCACGGTCGCGGCGCTCGCGTTGGCCGCCTGCTCGCCCGAGCACGGCCCCTCGGCCGAGGCCGTGGAGGCCTACGTGGGCCGCAAGGCGCCCGCGACCGAGCCCGGGCCGGGCCCCGCCCAGCCCAGCGCGACGGCGGCGGCGCCTGCCTCCCCCAGCGCGGCCGCGGACGCCGGACCCGCCACCCCGGACGCCTCCCCCGCGTCGGCGTCCCAGGCCGCGGCGCCGCCCGCCGCGCCCCTCGCCAGGCGCTTGCGCGTGACGGTGGTGCGCGGCGAGGGCCTGCCGGACACGGACGCCGGTCCGGGGGAGACCGACCCCTACGTGGTCCTGGACTACGAGGGCGAGCGCTTCAAGACCTCGGTCGCCGACGGCACCTTGGAGCCGGTCTGGGGCGACAGCTTCGTCCTGGACGTGCGCCCCGGCGCCGCCCTGGGCGTGACCCTCATGGACCGCGACGCCTGGAGCTCGGACGAGAAGCTGGGCGTGGTCAACGACCCCCTGCCGCCGGTCCACGTGGGCGAGCGCGTGGAGCTGGACGTGCGCTTCCGCGGTGGCGACTTCGGCACCGTGCGGGTGGCCTTGTTGGGCCTCGAGTAGCGCGCTGACAACCTGGTGCCTGGTTCGAACCTCATCCCTTGGCTTCTTTGTTTACTCCTACTTGCATTGTGAGGGGTTGCCATGACGAGCTCGACGAAGATGGACCCCGCGGCCCTGCGCCGCCTCCTGCGGGAGCTGGGCTACACCGTCCACTTCCGCCGCGACACCTGGGTCGAGTGCCTGCTGCGCTACCGCCACGAGCGCTGGCTCGGGACCGGCGTGGATGACCGCGAGGCCTTCGAGGCCGCCGCGCGCAAAGCCCTCCCATCGCACATGGCGCGCGCCCTGCTCGCCCACTGGGCCCAGGGCGGCGCCGAGCGGGGCGAGAGCACGGGGGCGGACCCCGGCGGCGGCGCGCTCTCGACCGCGCCGAGCGCCAGCGCGCCGGCGCCGGCGGCGGGCTCGGACAACGCCCCCTTGGCGACGCGGGCGACGGGGCGGGCCGAGCGCGTCTACGACCGCGCCGAGGCCCTCAGCGCCCTCGGCGCCCTCAGCGACCGCGTGGAGGACGAGCGCCTGGAGCTGGGCATGATGACCCCGCGGCGGCAGCGCATGGTGATCCTCTCGTGGATCTGCCGCGCCCGCGTCTGGGAAGACCGCCGCCCCGACGACTCCTTCGTGGCCCGGCAGGTGGCCGCCATCGCGCGCAAGCTCACGTGGCTGGGCAAGATCTGGTGGCCGGGCTCGGTGCGCTCCCTGCACGCGCGCTCCACGCCCGCCGAGGCCGTGCACGAGGCGGGCGTGGACCTCCGTCGCTGGCCGGGCGGCGGGCGCGGCGGCGAGATCCCGGTGCGCTCCTGGGCGGAGGCGGCGGCCCTCGTGGACGAGCAGCTCCGGGCGCTGCTGGAGCGGGACGCGCGGCTGGGGCGCGACGCCTACGGCTGGGCGGACGCCGAGTGCCTGGAGCCCGCCCCGCGCGACCCCGACGGGGTCCTGGCGGGCGTGGCGCGGACGATCACGGCGGCGACGGGCCCCCTGGGCGAGCCGGCCCGGGCCGCGGCGCGCGAGGCCGTCCTGTCGGGGGCGGTCACGGCCGCGGAGCTGGGGCGCTGGGCGGCGCTGCTGCGGTGGGTGCGCGGGAGCGCCACGGACCTGGAGACCTGGGGCGCGGCGCTGGGGCGGGTGCGGTGGCTCGCCTTGCAGCTCCCGGGCGACAAGAGCGGGCGCGTGAGCGAGCTGCTGGACTCGGACCACCGCTCGGAGGCCCCCTGGGCGGTGGAGGTGGGCGCCACGGCGGCCGAGCGCGGCGACCACGCCGGCCACGGGCTGGAGGCGCTGGTGGCCCGCCTGCGCGAGCGCGCCCGGGCGGGCGGCGAGGGCGGCGACCCGCCGAGCGGGCGCGTGCTGCTGGTGGCGCCCGAGGCGGCCGAGGAGGCGGGCGCCGAGGGGCTGTCGCGGGCGCTGGGGCTGGAGGTCCAGACGCGCGCCTTGGAGGAGCTGGACGACGCGGTGCTGGAGGAGATCGCCCGCGGGGACTTCGACGCGGTCGTGGGCGCGCTGCGCTTCGGGGCGCACGAGGCGGACCGGCGCGTGGCGGCGGCGTGTCGGCGCGGCGACGTGACGCACGCGCGGGTCTTCGCGCCGCACGCCGTGGCCGTGGCGCGGGCGCTGGAGCGGCGGCTGCGGTGAGGACGCCCGCCCGCGCCGTGGCCCACTTCGGGCACGAGAGTCGCCTGCTGGGGCTGGTGCTCGTGCGGGCGGCGCGCGCGCTGCCGCGGGCGCGGGGGCGGGATCTGACCGAGCAGCTCGGGGCCGTGTCCCTGTCGGCCCTGCCGCTGGTGGGCGTGGCGGCGTGGTTCGCGGGGATGGTCATCGCGCTCCAGACGAGCATTCAGCTCGCGCGCCTGGGCTCGGGGCATCTGGTGCCGGACATCGTGGGGGTGTCGCTGGTGCGCGAGCTGGCGCCCATCTTCACGGCGCTGCTCATGGCGGGGAAGGCGGGGGCCGGGCTGGCGAGCGAGCTGGGCATGGTGACGCTGAGCGGCCAGGCCCAGGCCATGCGGGCGCTGTCGCTGGACATCGACCGGGAGCTGGTGGCCCCGCGGGTCTTCGGGGTGGTGGCGGGCACGGTGCTGCTGACCATCGCGGCCACGCTGCTGGGGCTCCTGGGCGGGATGCTGCTGGGGAGCGGGCACGTGGGCATGTCGCCCGTGCACTACCTGAACCGGACCATCCAGGCCATCGCGCCGGTGGATCTCCTCATGGGGCTCGTGAAGGCCGGGGCGTTCGGGACGCTCATCGCCGCCCTGGGCGTGACGTGGGGGCTCAAGGACAAGGTGGACGCGGGGGATCTGGGGCGGCACACGATGACGGCGGTGGTGCTGTCGAGCTTCCTGGTGCTGGTGAGCGACCACATCTTGACGACGCTGGTCGTGGCGGTGGCGACGTGACGGGCGGGCGGACGGGGGGCCGGGCGGGGGGCGCGGCCTATCGAGCCGAGGGGCTGCGGTGGCGCGTGGGGCCGGGGTTCGTGTTGGAGGTGCCGGCGCTGGAGCTGCCGCGTGGGCGGACGACGCTGCTGCTGGGGCCGTCGGCGAGCGGGAAGTCCACGCTGCTGCGGCTGCTGGGGCGCGTGGAGGGGGGCTACTTCCCGGCGGAGGAGCCGGCGCCGCTGGAGGGGGCGCTGTGGCTCCAGGCGCGGTCGGGGGACGAGCCGCTGGAGCTGCTGGGGATGAGCGAGCGCGAGCTGCTGGGGCGGCGGGTGCGCGGGGCGACGGTGGGGCTGGTGTTCCAGCGCGAGGGGTTGTTCGTGGGGCGGGGAGCGCTGGACAACGTGGCGTGGCCGCTGCGGGCGCTGGGGGTGCCTTGGGGGGAGGCGGAGGCGCGGGCGCGGGCTCTGCTGGAGGAGGTGGGGCTGGCGCCGGAGCGGGCGGTGGCGACGCTGTCGGGGGGGGAGCGCAAGCGGCTGGCGTTGGCGCGGGCGCTGGGGCCGCGGCCGGCGGTGCTGTTGCTGGACGAGCCCTTCACGGGGCTGGACCCGCGGGCGCTGGGGGTGTTGCGGGAGCTGGTGGCGCGGCTGGTGGAGGAGCGGGGGCGCGCGGGGGAGGAGATGACGGTGGTCATGGTGACGCACCAGCCCGAGGACATCGAGCGTTTTGGCGAGCACGTGGTGCTGATGGAGGCGGGGCGCGTGGTGGCGGCGGGGGAGCGGGGTGCGCCGCGGGTGGCGGCGGGGCTGCGGGCCTATCTGGAGGGCCGGGGGCTGGGCGAGGCGGCCGGCGAGGTGGCGGTGGAGGAGGGTGAGGCATGAGCGGGGCGGGTGGAGATG
>CAYZID010000335.1:0-5731 GCA_964478315.1 uncultured Myxococcales bacterium
TCTCCCAGCTCACCTTCCGCTACCCCGGCGCCCCCTTCGGCCGCGCTCCGGCCCTGCGCGATCTCTCGCTCACCGTGGCGCCGGGCGAGCGCCTGGGCCTGTTCGGTCCCACCGGCGCCGGGAAGTCCACGCTGCTTCGGCTGCTCGCGGGGCTCTACGCGCCCCCGCCGGGCACCGTCCGCGTCTTGGGGCAGGACCTCACCCAGCCCACGGCCCGCCGCGCCGCCGCGCGCCGCCTCACCTTCGTCCCCCAGGAGGCCTACCTGTTCACGCGCTCCGTGCGCGACAACATCGCCCTGGGCTCCCCCTTCGTCGCCCCCAGCGCCTCCCCCGCCCCCTCTCGTGCCACCGAGGCCTCCGCTCACCGCTGGACCCCCGAGGCCCACGCCCTCCTCGCCGCCGCCGTGCGAGACGCCTGCCTGGGCGAAGACCTCGCCGCCCTCCCCGACGGCCTGGAGACCCTCGTGGGCGAGCGCGGCGTGACCCTCTCGGGCGGCCAGCGCCAGCGCGTGGCCCTGGCCCGCGCCTTCTTTCGCCCCGCCACCCCCGTCCTCCTCCTGGATGACGTGTTCAGCGCCGTGGACCACGCCACCGAGCGCCGCCTCATCGACGCCCTGTACGCCCGCGCCCAAGGCGTCACGATGGTCCTCGCGTCGCACCGCGTGAGCGCCCTGGCGCGCGCCGACCGGGTCTTGGTCCTCGAACACGGTCGCGTCGTCGCCCAGGGGACCCACGCGGCCCTCCTCGCCCAAGACGGCGGCCTCTACGCCCGCGCCTGGCACCTCCAGCGCGCCCAGGAGGCGGTAGGTGGCTGAGCCGCGCCCCCAGCGGAGCTCGCGCGACGCTCCCGAGACACCCTCGGACGCGGCCCTCCTGCGGCGCCTGTGGCCCTTCGTGCGCCCTTACCGCTGGCTGCTCCTCGCGGCCCTCGCGCTGAACCTCGCCGCCGTGGCCGCCACCCTGCTCGAACCCTACCTCCTGAAGCTCGGCATCGACGAGCACATCACCCCGGCGGCCGCCGGCGACGCCAGCGCTCTGGACGGTCTCCTGGGGCTCAGCGCCGCCTACGCCCTGCTCATCGCCGGCGGCTTCGCGGCGCGCGCCCTGGGCCTGTACGCCACGTCCGCGGGCGGACTCCGCGCCCTGGCGGCCCTGCGACGGGCCGTGTTCCGCCACGTCCTCACCCAAGCCCAGCGCTTCTTCGACGGCCGCACGACGGGCTCCCTCATGACCCGCACCATCCACGACGCCGACGCCGTCTACGAGAGCCTCGTCATGAGCGCCATCTTCATCGTCACGGACGTGCTCACCGTCGTCGGGGTCGTCGTCGCCATGTTCCTCCTGGACTGGCGCCTGACCTTGGCCTCCCTCGCGGTCGCCCCGCCCCTCGCTTGGCTCATGGATCTGTTCCGCCGCCGCCTGCGCGCCCTCCACGACACTATCCGCGAGGCCCTGAGCCGCTTCAACGGGGCCTTCGCCGAGTACGTCCACGGCGTAGACGTCGTGCGCCTCCACGGCCCCGCCGCCGAGGCCGAGGCCCGGCGCGACCTCGAGGGCCACGCCTACCGCTTCCTGGACGCTTCGCGGCGCGCCAACATCTGGGACGCCAGCCTCTACGCCCTCATGGACGGCATGAGCGCCGTGTCCGTGGGCGCGGTCCTGCTCCTCGCCGCCGCGCCCGGGGCCGACGCCTTCTCCCTGGGCCTCCTCGTGGCCTTCGTGGACTATCTCCGGCGCCTCTACGTGCCCGTCCGCGAGCTGTCGGGGCGCCTGGCGACCCTCCAGCGCGGCGCCAGCGCCCTGGACCGCATCTTCGGCCTCCTGGACACCCAGGACCGCGTGCGCGGCGGCGAAGCGGCCCTCCCCCACATACGCGGCGAGGTGGCCCTGGAAGACGTGTCCTTTCGGTACACCCCCGACGCCCCCCTCGTCCTGCGCGGCGTGAGCTTCCGCGTGCACCCCGGCGAGGTCGTGGCCCTGGTGGGCGCCACCGGCTCCGGCAAGTCCACGGTGGCGCGCCTGCTGTCCGCCGCCTACGACGGCTACGAGGGGCGCATCCGTCTGGACGGCCACGAGCTGCGCACCGTGCGCCCCGGGGACGTGCGGCGCGCCGTGGCGACCGTGGCCCAGGACGTCTACCTGTTCTCGGCGTCGGTCTTCGAGAACGTGCGGATGTGGGACGAGGCGATCCCTCGCCCCCGCGTGGAGGAGGCCGTGCGGCTGGCGCGCGCGGACGCCCTCGTGGCGGGGCTCCCCGAGGGGCTGGAGCACACCCTGGCCGACCGCGGCAAGGACCTTTCGGCGGGCGAGCGCCAGCTCCTGGGCATCGCGCGCGTGCTCTGCCGGGACGCCCCGGTGGTCGTGCTGGACGAGGCCACGGCCACCGTGGACCCCGAGACCGAGCGCCTGCTCGACGAGGCCATGGCCGCCGTCTTCGCGCGCCGCACCGTCCTCGTCATCGCCCACCGCCTGTCCACCGTGCGCCGCGCCGACCGGGTCGTCGTCCTCCACGACGGGCGGGTCGTCGAGGAGGGCACGCACGAGGCGCTCATGGCCCGCGGCGGGCGCTACCGGCTGCTCGTGGAGGCGGCGCTCCAGGAGGTGTGAGCCCCACCCCGGGGACCGACCGGCCGAACTGCGGCCGGTGGTTGTGCGATGCCAACCGTTGAGCCGGTGACGGCCTGGTGATAGACCAACCCCATGAACGCGAGACGCACCAAGGTACTGGTCATCGCCGCCACCTTCCTCGCTCTGGTGGGCGTCGTGGACAGCGTGGCCCTCACCTGGGACCACCAGGTGGCCCAGGTGGACCCCGCCGGGCAGGCGGGCATCTGCCAGCGCGGGTCCGCCTGCGACATCAGCCGTTACTCCCAGTGGAGCGAGATTCACCTGCCCGGCGACCGCCCCGGCCTCCCCATCGCGCTGCTGGGCCTGGGCTTCTACGTGGCCGTCCTGGGGCTCGCCTGGCAGACTCGCCGCAAGCCCACCGAGCTCCACGCCCGGCGCCTCATCCTGGGCGGCGCGCTGCTCGGCACCCTCTACGCCATCACCCTGGGCGTCTATTCGATCGTCGTCATCGGCGGGCTGTGCAAGTTCTGTTCGATCCTCTACGCGGTGAACATCCTGCTCCTGGGGTTCTCGGTGTGGGCCCGCGCCGAACCGCTCACCGCCTGGCTGCGCGGCGTCTGGGGCACGCTGCTCAAGCCCATCACGTGGGTGGCCGCGGCGCTCTTCGCGACCACGGTCGCCGCGGGATACGTGGTCTACGCCGGGCCCGTCGACGCGGCCCACCAGCGCGCCCAGGCTCGCCAGATGGACAAGGCGCGCGAGGTGGGCGCCACGAAGACCTACACCATCGACACCACCGGGCGCCCCTCCCTGGGCGACCCCGCGGCGCCCGTGCACATCATCGAGTTCGCCGACTTCGAGTGCCCCCACTGCGCCAAGCTCTACGAGACCCTCCACGCGCTCGTCCAGGAGCGCCCGCACGACCTGCGCGTGACCTTCATGAACTTCCCCCTGGACCAGTCCTGCAACCCGGCGCTCTCCCGCCCCTTCCACCGCCGGGCCTGTGCCCTGGCCTTCGCCGCCGAGTGCGCCCACGCCCAGGGCAAGTGGGCCGACGTCGCGGGCTGGCTGTTCCGCGCCGGGCGCGGCGCCAGCGACGAGGACGTCGTCGCCCAGATGGAGCGCGCGGGGCTGGATCTCAAGGCCTTCCAAGCGTGCGTCTTGGGGCCGGCGCCCAGGCAGCAGGTCGCCAAGGACCTCAGCGCGGGCGTGAACGCCGACGTCCAGGCCACGCCCACCTTCTTCGTGAACGGTCACAGGGTCGAGGGGGGCCGCCCGCGCGCCGTCGTGGAGGCCATGATAGACGCTGTGTTGAAGGGTGGCGGCGCGGGCGACGCGGCGCCTCCCAGCGCGCCGACCGGGTCCTGATCCCGCGCGGGCCCACAAGCAGGCAGGAGAGCCCATGGAGCCCAGGAAGTTGGAAGGAAAGCGGGCGCTGGTGACGGGCGCCAGCCGGGGGATCGGCGCGGCCGTGGCCCGCGCTCTGGCGCGCGAGGGGGCCTGCGTGGTCCTCACGGGGCGCGACGGGGAGGCGCTCCAGCAGGTGGCCGCGCAGATCGCCCAGTCGGGCGGGCGCGCCCGCGTCCACGCCGCCGAGCTCCGCGACCCCGCCCAGCGCGAGGAGCTCGCCCAGGCGGCGGGTCCCATGGACATCCTGGTCAACAACGCCGGCGTCCTGGGCGACCGCGTGGCGCTCCACGAGACCTCGCTGTCGTCCTTTCAGCGCGTCATGGAGGTGAACGCCGAGGCGGTGTTCGACCTGTGCCGCCTCATGGTCCCGGGGATGTTGGGGCGCGGTCAGGGCGTCGTGCTCAACGTCACGTCGTCCGTGGGCGTCCGGGGGCGCGCGGGCTGGGGGGCCTACGCCGTGAGCAAGTTCGCCCTGGAGGGCATCACGCAGACCTTGGCCGCGGACGTGGAGGGCGCGGGCGTGTCGGTCCTCGCCGTGAACCCGGGCGGGACGCGCACGGACATGCGCGCCGCGGCCATGCCCGGCGAGGATCCCAGCACGCTGCCCAGCCCCGACGAGGTGGCGGCCGTGTTCGTGGAGCTGGCCGCCCTGGAGGGGGGCGCCCACAACGGCGAGCGCGTGGACGCGCGCGCCTGGCTGGCCCAGCGGAAAGCGAGCTGATGCGCCGCGGGGCCATCGGGGTCTTCGACTCGGGCATCGGCGGCCTCACGGTGGCGGCGGAGCTCGTGCGCGGCCTCCCCCACGAGGACCTCATCTACCTGGGGGACACGGCGCGCCTCCCCTATGGCACGCGGTCGCCGGGGACGGTCCAGCGGTACGCCCAGCGGGCCGCGGGGCTGCTGCTGCGCGACCCCCTCAAGGCGCTGGTCATCGCCTGCAACACGGCCAGCGCCTACGCCCTGGAGGCGCTCCGCGAGGCCACCGACGTCCCCGTCCTGGGCGTCATCGAGCCGGGCGCGCGTGCGGCCGTGGCGGCCACGCGGAGCGGGCACATCGCCGTGGTGGGGACGGAAGGGACGGTGCGCTCGGGTGCCTACCAGGCGGCCATTCGAGCCCTGCGTCCGGACGCGACGCTCCACGCCGCGCCCTGGCCGGTGTTGGTGACCTTGGCCGAGGAGGGCTGGGTGGACCACCCGGTGTCCCGCCTCACCGTGCGCACCTACCTGGAGGACGTCGTGGCCTCGGGGGCGGACACGCTGGTCTTGGGGTGCACGCACTTCCCGGTGTTCAAGGGGCTCATCGCGGAGGTGCTGGCCGCGGACTTCCACGGCGCCGACCTGGCGCTGGTGGACAGCGCCGAGGCGGTCACGGCGGAGTTGGGGGCGCTCCTCGCGGCCCGCGACCTCCGGGCGCCCGAGCGCGTGGGGCGGCGCACCTTCTTCTGCACGGATGCCCCCGAGCGCTTCGTCCGGGTGGGCCGCACCTTCTTCGACGGGGACCTGACCCACGTGACGACGGTGGATCTGTAGAAGGTCTCGAACGCGAGGGAGAGCGCGCTCGTGTCGATGGCGTACCGTCAGGACGTCGACGGGCTCCGGGGCCTCCTGGCTCGCGGCACCGGCCCGAACGCCGTGGACGCCGACGGTCGGACGGCCTTGGTGCACGCCGTGCTCTGCGAGCGGGCGGAGGCTGCCCGTCACCCCGATCCGCCACCTACTCTGGGATTCGGCTTTGGATCCCGCGTGTGGGCGG
>CAYZID010000336.1:0-1334 GCA_964478315.1 uncultured Myxococcales bacterium
AGGGGGCGAGGCTGCGTCGGTGCGGGGTGGGGAGCGGCGCGGCCCCCCCCCGCGCCGCGGCGCGTGGCGAGCCCCGGGGTCGATTCCAGCCAGCCCCCCATGGCGCGGGCGGTCCGGGGTGGCGACCCTGGTGGCCATCCTGGCCCGTGGCCCCAAGGAGTCCGCCATGCCCCGCCCCACGCCCGCCCACCCGCGCCCGCCCTTCCCCCGCGCCGCCCTCGGCACCGCCACGCTGGTCCCGGCGAGCTGCTGCTGCGGCGGCGGCCCCAGCTACACCACGCTGGGCCCGAGCGCCGAGGAGCAGTGCCTGGTGGCGGGCGGCGCCCTGGTGACCGACCCCGCCCCCTGCGCGAGCGTGTGCTGCGCCCTGGGGGGCGAGACGGGGCCGGACGCCGGCCCGCTGGAGGTGATGGCCCAAGGTGCCTGCGACGCGGCGGGCGGCGTGGCCGTGGGCGGGGCGGCGCTGTGCGCGTCCACCTGCTGTCACGGGCCAGGCTTGGAGCACAACACGCAGCCCGCCTACACGTGCCTCATGGCCGGCGGCACGCCCACGACCCAGGGCGCCGGCCCCGCCGACTGCGGCGCCTGCGTGTGCGACGAGAAGTGCCAGGTAGTTCCCATCCTGAAAAGGCGGACCGAGCCACGGCGAATCGATGTGCGTGCCAGGTGCGTTCACGCAACCCGCCGGAGTAGCAGCGCTACTTCAAGTGGTTGCGGGGACGCGCATGGTGCGTGCAGCGGCCGTCGCGGCGACGGGAGGCTTTTCAGGATGGGAACCAAGTAGGCGAGAGCAACGGGTCGTGCTCGTGGATGGAGGACGGGCCCATGAAGCTCCACGACCTCGAGTGCATGCCCAAGGCCTGCGCGCCGCCCCCCTCCATGTACTGACTCCGCTCGCCCCCCGCCCGCTCCACCCGCCGCTCGGGGCGCCCGCCGCCCCGGCACTGCCCCCCCAAGCTCCCACGACAGGAGGAACCACCATGCGCACCGCGCTCCCACCGACTCGCCCGCTCTGCCCCACCCACCGGCCGCGCCTCCGGAGGGCCCCCGGATGGACCGCCCTGGGCCTCGCCGCCGCCCTGGCGCTGGCCGCGGCGAGCCCGGCGTGCGGCGGCGGCGAGCCCGCCACGCCTGCGCCCCAGGAGACCGACGAGGACGGCGACGGCTACCCCGCCGGCGTGGACTGCGACGACACGAACCCGGCCGTCCACCCGGACGCCGCCGAGATCTGCGACGGCGTGGACAACGACTGCGACGCCCAGACCGACGAGGACGCCACCGACGCCGCCACCTGGTACCGCGACGCCGACGGCGACGGCCACGGCCAGCCCGCC
>CAYZID010000336.1:1434-5706 GCA_964478315.1 uncultured Myxococcales bacterium
GACCCCGCCGACCCCGCCAGCACCAAGACCGCCTGCGAGGCCCCCCAGGGCTACGTGGCCCTCGGCGACGACTGCGACGACGCGCGCGCCTCGGTCTTCCCGGGCGGCGTGGAGGTCTGCAACGGCCTGGACGACGACTGCGACACCCAGACCGACGAGGACGCCACCGACGCCACCATCTGGTATCGCGACGCCGACGGCGACGGCCACGGCCAGCCCGCCGACCCCGCCGACCCCGCCAGCACCAAGACCGCCTGCGAGGCCCCCCAGGGCTACGCGGCGCTGGGCGACGACTGCGACGACCTGCACAAGACCGTCTTCCCGGGCGCGGACGAGGTCTGCAACGGCCTGGATGACGACTGCGACACCCAGACCGACGAGGACGCCACCGACGCCACCACCTGGTATCGCGACGCTGACGGCGACGGCTTCGGCGTGGACGACGACACGACCGACGCCTGCGAGGCCCCCGACGGCTACGTCGCCCAAACCGGCGACTGCGACGACGCGCCGGGCTCGGGGGCCGGCGTGTACCCGGGCGCCGACGAGCTGTGCAACGGCCTGGACGACGACTGCGACGCCCAAACCGACGAAGACGCCACCGACGCCACGACCTGGTACCGCGACGACGACGGCGACGGCTTCGGCGTGGACGACGACACGACCGAGGCCTGCGAGGCCCCCGACGGCTACGTCGCCCAGGGCGGCGACTGCGACGACACGGCGGCCACGGGCGGCGCCTGTCACGCGGGCTGCCAGACCTTCTACGCCGACAATGACGGCGACCAGGTGGGCGACCCGGCGACGGCGCTCGCGGCCTGCGCGGTGCCCGCGGGCTACGTCGTGAGCGACACGGACTGCAACCCCTCCAGCGCGGCCCACTGGTCGGACTGCGCGACCTGCCAGGACGGCGACGGCGACGGCTACGGCGACGGCTGTGACCTGGGCTCGGACTGCGACGACGACGCCTCCAGCGGCGTCGCCTGCCACGACGGGTGCCAGACCTTCTACGCCGACGTGGACGGCGACGGCCACGGCGACCCCCAGACGCCCCGCGACGCCTGCGCGAAGCCCGGGGACTACGCCGACGACGACGTGGACTGCGACGACGCCGACCCCGCGACCTACCTGGGCGCGCCCGAGCTGTGCGACGGCAAGGACAACGACTGCGACCTCAGCGAGCAGGAGTCCGTGGTCCCAACGGACTTCCCCACGATCCAAGCAGGCCTGGACGACGCGGCCGCGACCGGCGACGCCGTGTGCGTCCTCCCGGGCACCTACACCGAGAACCTGGTCTTTCCCGCGGGCTCCGTCCGCCTGGAGGGGCTCGGCGGGGCCCTCAAGACGACGATCCAGCCCCAAGATCCGGCCACGCCGGTGGTCACCTTCGACGGCGGTCAGGGCGCCGGGACCATCTTCCGGGGCTTCACGGTGCGCGGCGCGGACGTCTCGGCGGCGCTCCTGAACGGCGGTGGCGTGGTGGTCCAGGACGCCTCCCCGACCCTTCAGGACCTCGTCCTCACCGACAACACGGCCCGCAGCGGCGGCGGCCTGGCCATCCTGGGGCTGTCCAACCCCACCGTGGAGCGCGTGACCCTGTCGGCCAACACCGCCACCGAGCGGGGCGGCGGGCTGTTCGTCTCGGGCGGGGCCATGCCCACCCTCATCGACCTCACGGTCACCGCCTGCGAGGCCAACTTCGGCGGCGCCGTGGCCGTGGAAGCGGGCGGCACGGTGGCGGAGTTCACGCGCCTCACCGCCACCGACAACACGGTCTCGGGCAACGGCGCCGGCCTCTACTGCGCTGGGATCTGCACCCTCCACCAGAGCCGCCTCTCCGCCAACGCCACCGCCAACACCGTCAACCGCTACGGCGGCGGCATCTTCATGGACCAGGGCGGCAAGCTCACCGCCGACCACCTGGAGCTCACCGACAACTGGGCGCGCTCGGGCGGCGCCGGGCTCCACGTGGACACCGCCACCGTGACCCTCCAGTACGCCCTCATCGCCGGCAACGAGGTCCTCGACGGCTCGTCGGCGGGCATCTACACCGCCTACTCCACCCTCACCCTGGACCACGCCGCCGTCGTGGGGAACCACGCCGGCCGGGTGACCTCCCCCTTCGGCGGCCTGGGCGGCGGCCTGGGCGTCTCGTCCGGCTCCACGGTGACCGTGCGCCACACCGACATCTCCCACAACGCCGCCGACGTGAACGGCGGCGGCGTGTGGCTGTGGACCCCCGGCGACACGACGCTGACCATCGAGCACAGCAACGCCTGGGAGAACACCGGGGCGAACGGCGCGCCCTCGGATCTGTACGTGGCGAACGGCGGCCCCGGCGCCTTCCCGGACCCCTTCGCCGCGGACAACGCCCTGGGCAACCTCACGGCAGCCCCGGGGTACGCGGACCTGGGGGCGGACGCAGCGGCCGACTGGGATCTGCACCTAGCGCCCACCTCGCCCCTCGTGGACGCGGGCGACCCGGCCACCCACGACCCGGACGGCGGCGCCTGCGACGTGGGCGTCTACGGGGGGCCCCAGGCCGACGCCTGGGACGTGGACGGCGACGGCTTCGCGCGCTGGTGGCAGCCGGGGCCCTATGACGCCGCGTCGGGGTTGGACTGTGACGACCACGACCCGGGCGTGATCCCGGGCGGCGGCTGCTGATGGCCCCGGACCCCCTGCGCGCCGTGCTGACCACCGAGGAGGCGGCCCAGCGCGCCGCCGCGCGCCGGCTGCGCGACGAGCTGGGGCGCTCCCTGGAGGCGGTGGAGCGCGCCCTCCACCGCCGGGCCGACCGCACGCTGGCGCCCGTCATCAGCGACCTGCTGCACGCGGCCGACGCGGCGCGCCGCCTGGCCCTGGAGATCGACCCGGGGCCGGGCGCCGACGCGCACGCCGCGGAGGGCGCTCGCCCGGGCGACGTCTCGCTCCTCCCAGCGCTGCGTCGCTACGCGCTGGGGGTGGCGGCGCGCTCGGGGGCGGCGCTGCGCCTACCGCCGGGCGACGGGCCGCCTGTGCCGCGCGGCGTGGCGGTGCAGCTCTATCGGATCTTCCAGCACACGGCGCGGGCGGTGGCGCAGGCGGGCCCGGGGACGGCGCTCAAGGCGTGGCTGCGACGCGGTCGGACGCCGTGGGGACGGGGCGGGGACTGGGAGTGCGTGGAGCTGCGTCTGGAGGTGACGCCCGAGGAGCTCCCGGCGCCCGGCCAGCCCGCGGCCCCCTCGCCCGTAGATGGGGTGGCGCTGCCCATGACGCTGCTGGCGGCCCGCTGCGCGGTGGCCGGGGCGACGCTGGACCGCGAGCCCCTGGGCGACGGGGGGCTGCGCCTGGTCGTGCGCGTGGAGTTCGGGGCCGAATCGGGGCACAGGGCGCCGGGTTGACCTCCCTTCGGAACGCAGAACGGCAAGGCTGCCGGCGTGCCGCTCGCTCCCGCCGCGCACGACGAGCTGGCCGCGCGCGTGCGGATCATGGGGTCGGTCGAGGAGGGGCTGGCCGACGTCGAAGCCGGCCGGGGGACCTCGCACGAGGAGGTCGTCGCCGAGATGCGCCGGCGTTTCGGCGAGGCCGGTGACGGATGACCGGCGGCGAGCGGGAGCCGCGCAGGCCGCTCGCCATGGGGGGGGCAGGCCGCGCCCGCTTGTCCTGGGGGCGCGGTCGTGCCATCACAAGGGGGTCCCGTCCCTCACGCCTTGATGGCCGCGTCCCGGCGCGCGGCGACTCTCGGAGGCTCTGCCCATGTGGCGCCGTCGCCCAGCCTCACGCCCTCGGCCTCGCGCACGAGGCGGGCTGCCCGGGCTGGTGGCGCTGGTGGCGCTGCTCGGGGTCGCCGGGTGCGCGCGGGAGGCCGCGACGCCCGAGGGGGCGCTGTCGCTGGCCGGGCGCCAGCCGTTTCGGGCGGGGGACGACCCGGGCTGGGCGGCGGCTGAGCTGGACGACACGGGCTGGGCGCGGGTCCCCGTGCCGGGCGGGCTGGATGCCGAGGATCTGAGCGCCCAGGGGGTGGGGTGGTACCGGTTGCGGTTTCGCTTGCCGGCGGGGCGGGCGGCGCGCGGGGGGCTGGCGGCGAGCGCGGGGTGGGTCCAGAGCGCCGAGCGGGCCCTCCTGAACGGCCACGCCCTCGGCGGGTGTGGCGCGCTTGGGGTGTGGGGGGTGGAGCCGTCCCTCATACACCTCCCCGAGCCCACCACACAAGCAGAAACCCCCTAAGCCCTCTTCTCCCTCAAACAAACAACCACCCACCCCACACCCCCCCCACCACAACCCCCCCCC
>CAYZID010000337.1:0-5632 GCA_964478315.1 uncultured Myxococcales bacterium
TCTGGGGCTTTCAGGGGCGGGTCGATGGACTGCCACCTGGCGGTGGCTGGGGACATCCACCTGGCTCCGTGGTCGGACCAGCCCGTGGCTCGCTCGTGCTCTTTGTTTACCCAGCCCAGGGGCTCCGAGGCGTAGGCGGTCGCCAAGGCCTGGGAGGTGCCCGTGGCGTCCCAGCTCGTGAGCAGTGCCCCGAAGGGCTCGAAGGAGCGCTCCTCCAGGACGTTTCCACCGTCGTCGGTGATGAGCGACGGGCCCGGGCCCAGCAAGGCGTGCAGGTAGTGGATGGAGGTCGTGGAGGAGTCCTCGCCCACCTCCAAGCGCGCCACCGGACGCGCGCCCAGAGACACCACCATCTCCACCGTCCCGCCCGACACGCCGGACGGGCCGACGATCTTCAACCCCGGCCCGAAGACCAGCTCGTCCGCCGCGGCGCCGCCCTCGGGATAGTCCGCGTCCCCCACCGGGAAGCCCGTGTGCACCGACTCCACGCGCTCCCCATCCGCGCCGTAGCGGTAGCGCAGCGTCTTCCCGCCAGGCCGCGTGACCTCGCGAATGCGGTCGAAGGCGTCGAAGGTGAGGGCCGTTTGGCCGCTGACTTCGTCGCGCGTCGTCATGCGACCGGCGGCGTCGTACTGGAAGGCCGGGCCTCCTCCCGCACCGTCGTCCACGTGCGCGAGCTGCCGAGGCCGACCCGGGTCGTAGTCGTAAGTCCCCAGGTCGATGGGCGCCTTGGGCGCGGTCGCCGCCGTGGGCATGAGGCGCTCGCGCATGTTCTGGAGCGCGTCGTACCGATAGGTGAAGGCGTGCGCCCAGCTCGTGTTCGCGTCCCAGCTCGCCGTGCCCGTCCCCGCGTCGTAGCTGGACCGACGCCCGCCCAGGCTCGCCGCGATGAGCCGCCCCGCGCGGTCGTAGCGGAAGGCCGCCGCGAAGGTGGGCTGGGCTGGGCCGGTCGCCCCACCGCCGCCACCACCCGAGGCCGTGTCGTCGAAGCTCAGGTCCTGGACCTCCGCCAAGGCCCCCGAGGCCGTGCGGTGGAAGAGCAGGTCGCGCAAGGTCTCCACCCCGCCCGCCCCGTCGTCCGCCGCCAGGGTCACGCGCTCGGCCAGCCCCAGGACGTTGCGCTGCCAGCTTTGGGTCACCCCATTGCCCAGCGTCTCCACCAGCAGCTCGCCCCCGGCGCGCATGTCCCCGGCCGTCCAAAGGGCGTGCCAGGTCGTGCCGCCGCCGCCCGTATCGGGCTCGAAGGCGTAGTCCAGCCCCACCATGCGGCCGGCCTCGTCGTAGCTCTGGGCCAGGGCCAGGCGCTCGTCCCAGGTGGCCGCCGTGCCGTCCCAGCGCGCCACGTGCGAGCCCAGCACACGCCCCTGCCAGTCGTAGTCCGACCACGTCCTGAGCGTCCGCGCCGACGCCCCGCCGCCCGCCGCGCCCGAGGACGGCATGAGCGTCCGCTCCGTCCACGCCACGCGCCCCAGGCTGTCGTAGGCCGTGTCGATGTGCTCCGGGGAGAGGTCGGCCGAGCCCGGCGTGCCGTCCCCGCCCTCCTGGACGTAGGCCAGCCGCCCCAGCGTCCGGCGCGCGGCCGCCAGGCTCTCGGCCTCCGCCGCGCTCGCGGCCGGCGGCAGGTCGTAGTGGTAGCGGTGGGAGATGTCCAACGTGGCGTCGAGCGCGTCCAGGCCGGCCACCGCCGTGAGCCGCCCCAGGGTGTCGTAGGAGAACCGCTGGACGTTCCCCACCGCGTCTTCCGTCTGCAGCAGGTGCGCCCCCGCCGCCCCCACGTCCGACCAGGACATCCAACGCGGGCCCGCGTCCGGGTCGGTCGTCGCCCGCAACCGCCCCAGCGTGTCGTAGGAGAAGGTGTGCACCACCGGCGGCACCACGCCACCCACGCCGTCGTCGCCCGAGAGCGTGTAGGACGTGAGCCGCCCCGCCGCGTCCCAGGTCGCCGTGACGCGCTCCTCCATGTCCCAGGTGCTCCCGCCGCCCAGGTACGTCGCGCCCGAGCTCGTGCCAGCCCCGCCGCCCGCCGTCGCGGGAATCACGCGCCGTGTCTCGATGACACGGCCCTGGCCGTCCAGGGTCGTCGTGATGGGCGCCCGGTCGCTGGACTCGTAGGTCACGGAGAACTGCCCGTAGGTCGTGCGCGTCCACGCGCCGCCAAGGGGGTTGTCGGGCGTCGGCGGCGTGTCGGCGGTCGCCGGGAGGCGCTGCTCGATGACGCGCCCCAGCGCGTCGTAGCGAAGCGTCTGCTTGGCGAGGTCTTCCGGCGGCGAGCTCGCCGGGTCGGGCGGGCCCTGGGGCAAGGTCTCGCTCGCCCAGTAGCGCGGCTGGTAGACGGCGATGGTCTTGCCCAGCCGGTTGCGCTCCCGGTGGCCGCTCACGACCCACGCCCGCCCGGGCTCGCCCAGGTGGACGGCGCTCAGGAGCGGCTCGCCCGCGCCGTTGAAGACCGCCACCGAGCGCACGGCGCCGGTGCTATCTCCCGCCCCACCGCCCGCCGTGCCCCCCGGCCCGGCGTAGGTCGTCGTGGTCGTCTGGGGGCGCGGCGCGTACCACGCATACTCGTAGGTCGACAGCACCTCCAGCACGCCGTCCCCGTCCGCGTCCGCGCGCACCTCCGTCACGCGGCCCAGGGCGTCGTAGCTGACTTCCTGGGTGACGCCGCCCCCGCTGCTTTGGCCGCTGCCTTGGTCATTGGGCTCGGTGAGCGACAGCGGCAGCCCCAGCGCCTCGTCCCACGTCACGGTCCACGTGAGCGTCACCGCGGGCTTCCCCGGGTCGGACGGGTCGGCCGCCACAACGGTCTCGCTGACTGGATGGAGCCGCTCCGCGTCGTAGCTCAGGCGCCGCCACGAGCCCGCGCCCCCCGCACCCTGGGCCGCGCCCTCGCCCGCGATGGCGTCCACCGCCGGCGGCAGCCACTGGTGCGTGGGGTTCCCCCAGGACAGCCCGCCCGGGCCGACCGGGCCATCGCCATCGACGCCGTTCGCCGCCGGGCCGCCCTCGGGGTCGGTCGTGCCGTCGTCGTCGTAGTCGTCGTAGCGCGTCTCCGACAGCTTCACCCACGCCGCCGCGTTGCTCGTGTGGGGCGCCGCGTCGTAAGCACCGAGCCACCCGTAGGTCGCACGCACCTGCCCGTAGGGCGCCGTACACGCGCCCGTGGACGGCGACTCCCCCGCCTGGGGCGCTCGGTCGTACACCGTCCAGGTGTCCGCGAGGACGGTGCCCAGGGCGTCCGAGCCCGCGCCGCCTCCCTGGGAGCTGTCCCGCTCCCCCACCGTCTCCCGGCACACCTTGCCCTGGATCCACGTCTCGTCGTCTCGGGGCGCGAAGACGCGCCGCACCTCCACCTCGTCGCCCGGAACGTCCGCCGCCACGCCGCCGTCCTCGGGCGCCCCGGGCTCCACCTCCCCGTCGCGGTGCTCCGCGATGGGGTGCCCCTCCTCGTCGTACTCGTAGCGCGTCCGCGTGAACCGAGGCGTGCTCTCCCCCTCGTAGACCCCCGTCACCGCCTCGATGAGCACCGGCACCCGAAGCAGCGCGTAGGACTCCTCCCACCCCGCGTCGCTCCGCGCCGGGAGCGGCAGGCTGCCCAGCGGCATGGCGTCCCACGTGTTGAACACCTCGCTGAACCAGAACCCATCGCCGTCCGTCTTCCGAACCCGAAGCGGCTTCCCCCGCAGCACCCGGCTGTCGCCCGTCCCCAGGTCGTACTCCGTCTCCACGTGCAATTCTTCGTAGCTGCGGTCCGGGTCGGCCACCGTCGTGGCCTCGCTCAGCCGAAACCCCGCGAACCGACGCTCCAGCGCGTCGTAGTACCCGTCACGCACCCGGTAGCGAGCCTCCCGCACCGGCTCCTCCGGGAGCTGCGTGTCCACCTCCACGCCCGACGCCACCACCAGCGCGAGCGGCGTCGCGTGGTGCCACACGAGCGAATCATACCGGGACCAGTCGCCCGACTCCTGGGCCGCACGCGCCGCGGCCAGGTCCTCCGCCCGCAGCCGCGCCGCCGTCGTGTAGTGGAACCGCGTCACGCGCCCCAAGCCGTTGTCGATGCGAGACAGCAGCGACTCGCTCGACAGACCCACCAGGTCCAACGCCCACAGCGTCCCCGTGCCCGTCGCGCTCCACACCAGGTCCCGCGACCCGTTCGCGTTCAGGTCCGCCACCGTCACCACGTCGTCGTAGCTCGCACCCGGCGGCCGTGCTACGAACCCGGCCTCCACCGGCTCGAACCCCGAACCCGTGCTGCGCCACCAGTGCACACCGCCCGTCCCAAGACGAACCAAGTCCGGCAAACCGTCCCGGTTCAAGTCCGCCAGGCGAAGCGACGACAGATCTTCATACACGCCCCACGCGCCGCCCGGCTCGCCGCTCCACGGGTAGCTCCAGCGCCAGCCGTGCCCCTCGTGGTCGTCGCCCGTGTCCACCTCGGTGCCGTCGAAACGACCGTCCCCCAAGCCGTAGTAGACGCGCAGCCCCTCGTCCCGCAGCCACACGAAGTCCGGCAGACCGTCGCCGTTCACGTCCTGGAGCTGGATGCTCGGGTCGCCCAGCTCGATGTACGACTCCGTGGGGTCGATGGGCCCAAACCGCTCGGGCTCGCTCAGACCGCCCGTGCTCGTCCCGGGGAGCCACCAAGCCCACCGCACCGTGTACCCGTCCCCACCCGCCTCCAGCACGTCCGTCCCGCCGTCGCCGTTCAAGTCGGCGAACACGAAGTGCCGCCCGCTCGCGGCGTCCAGCGGCACGCCTTCGGTGCCAGGCCACACGCGGCCGCCTTCCTGGTGCGACGCCAGCGCGTCCTCCTGCCCCGTGGCGTCCCGAGGGCTCCAAGGAGCCAGCCACGCGTGCACCACGCCGTCCACCGTCTCCGTGTGCACCCACCACACGCGCCACGTGTCCCCGACCGAGTAGGTGAGCTCGGGGATGAGATCCCCGTCCAGGTCGAGGATGCGCACCTCATCGGCGGGTCGCGCGTCGGGCCCCTCGCCCCATCCGTGGACGGCGGACATCCCCACGCCGGCGAGCGGCTCGGGCGGGCCGAAGCGCGGCTCGCTGGGCTCGATGCCGTCGGGGTTGCCCGCCTCCCAGCCCTCGCCCGTGAGGTTCCGCCGCCAGCTCCAGGCGCCCAGCTCCAGCCGCACGAGATCTTGCAGCCCGTCGCCGTCCAGGTCGGCCAGGGTCACGCCGCGCGTCCCCACGAGCCACGAGCCGCCCGCGCCCCGGTGGCCGTTCGTGATGGGACTCGTTTCGGTCCCGTCCTGCTCCACCTCGATGGGCTCGCCCAGGTCGGGGGAGGCCGCGCCGTCTTGGGCCCCCGCCCGGTACTCGAACGTCAGCGGCGGCAGGGTCGTCACGCCGTCGCTGCCGGCCATGAGGACCTCGCGCAGGCGGCTCAGCCCGCTGCCGTCGACGCTCTCGTAGCTCAGCGCGTAGCGGCGGATGGTCTCGCCGTGGCTCACGACCTCCACGCTCTGGAGGCGCGCGCCCCAGACCTGCCGGAAGCCCAGGCGGTAGCTGGCGATGCGGTCCGGGCGCCCCTCGTAGCCCAGCCACACCTCGAACACCGGCTCGCCCTCGCCGCCGCCGGGGCCCGGGCCCCACTGGACGTGCCGCAGGTACACCGCC
Organism: uncultured Myxococcales bacterium; assembly: GCA_964478315.1. Taxonomy (GTDB): domain Bacteria; phylum Myxococcota_A; class UBA9042; order PHBI01; family JAAZYN01; genus CAYZID01. The sequence goes on from CAYZID010000337.1 coordinate 5,629, forward strand.
CGAT
>CAYZID010000338.1:0-5616 GCA_964478315.1 uncultured Myxococcales bacterium
GCTTGCCTCCTTGCCCAAACGTGGCCTCCTGCGCCTCGGTCCGCAGAGCAGGTGGGGGACCGGGGAAAGCCGAGCCGTCTCCACCCCGTCTGCCCGGGGCGGCCTGGGTCGCTTTGGGGCGTGGGCCGCGCGGTTGTGCCGCGTTGGTGCACCGATGTGAAACGGCTTCGAGCCTGCCCGAGGGGGGGCTTGCCTTTGACTCCAACGGATTCCGTTGTGGTCCCCGCCTTGCATGACACCGCGGGGCGAGGACAACGGAAACCGGGTGGGCCCGTCTCGGCATTGTGCCGCGCTACTCCGAAGGTTGGCGCCCCCCCCGGGCGAGGGTGATGCGATGAGGACCCAGAATCTCGTGATGGTGCGCTCGGCGGTCTCCGCCCACGCGGCGCCCCCCATCGTGTTGGTCGTGGACGACGAGCCGGGGATCCGGAAGCTCCTCTCCCGCAGGCTGCGCACCGATGGGTTCGCCGTCCTCACCGCGGAGGGCGGCGAAGAGGCCCTAGACCTCCTGGCCGTTCAGCGCGTAGACGCCGTCGTGGCGGACATCACCATGCCCAACGGTGGTGGGATGGAGATGCTCCAGCAGCTTCGGGAGCGCGGTGACGACGTGCCCGTGATCCTCCTCACCGCGGGCCCGACGCTGGAGACGGCCAAGGAGGCCGTGCGCTGGCGGGCGTTCATGTACTTGGAGAAGCCCACCGACGTCGAGGCCGTGTCTCGGGTCGTGCGCGAGGCCGTCCAGTCTCGCCCCGAGAAGTCCGCCACGACCGTGCCCACCGAGGAGCGACCCCGCCCGGGGGATGAGGCGCTGCTCACGCGGGCGCTCGACAAGATGTGGCTCGCCTTCCAGCCCATCGTCACCGCCTTCGGGACCCACGTCGTGGGGTACGAGGCGCTGCTGCGATCCGACGAGCTGGAGGCCATGAACCCCGGCATCATCCTCCCCATTGCCGAGCGCACGCGGCGCACCGTGGAGCTGGGGCGCCGCGTTCGCGAGGCCGCCGCGCACGCCATCCGCACGGTCGTCCCGCCGGGCTCCTCGTTGTTCGTGAACCTCCACCCGCGAGACCTTCGGGATCCCGAGCTCTTTCACCCCGACGCCCCCCTGAGCCAGGTCGCCCACCGCGTGGTGCTCGAGATCACCGAGCGCGCCAGCGTGAACGACCTGGACGACCTGTCCGAGCGTCTCCAGGTCCTCCGCCGCGCCGGCTTTCGGGTCGCCGTGGACGACCTGGGCTCTGGCTTCTCGGCCCTCCAGAGCATCGCGATCATCCATCCGGACATCGTGAAGGTGGACATGTCCATGGTGCGCGACATCCACACCGACGAGGTCCGCCAGGAGCTCGTGGGGTCCCTGCTCAACGCCTGTCAGCACTTGCGCATCCGCGCCGTGGCCGAGGGGGTGGAGAACGAGCTGGAGGCGGCCACCCTGCGGGGGCTCCACTGCGAACTCTTTCAGGGCTACCACTTCGGGCGCCCCGCGCGCCACCCCATGCCCGTGGCGGCGCGGTGACCAGCCCGCTGGCCAACCTTTCGGGCGCCCCTCCGAGCAGGACGTCCGCTCAGCGGGGGGGCGCCGGCCCGCCGGGCTTGGGCCCCGACGCCAGGGCGTCCAGGGCTCGCTGAGCGCGCGCGAGGAGGTGTTGGGTGAGCGTGGGCGCGTACCCCACCATGCGCCAGTAGCCGCCCTTGGCGGCGTCTTGGCGCATGGTGAGCCGCTTGCCGCCCACGGTGACGAGCGTGATGATCTCTTGGGCTTGGGCTTGGGCTTGGCTGGGCTTCGCGTTCTCTCCCTCGGCTCCTGCGGTGCCTCGCGCCGTCTCGTTCTCGGTCGCCGCCGCCTTGGTCGCCGCCTTTCCCTTCTCCTTGGTGGTCGTCTTCGACGGTGCGGCGCTGGGCTCCACCCGGTCCGGCGGGTCGTCCTTGTCCACGGGGGGGACGAAGTCTTCCTCCTCCGCCCAACGCTCTAGGAGTTCCCGGTCGCTCCCCGCCCCCACGAAGAGCGGGAGGCCGTGCCGCTCGTAGAGCTTCTTCCGCTGGGCCCGCTTGGTCTTGCGCTGGATGATCCGCTGCGCCTTGCGGGCGATCTCGAGGCTCCGCGTGAGTACCTCTCGGGCCTCGTCGTCCACGAGGGTGTAGAGGACCGCCCCGTCCGGCGGGGCGTGCGCCGAGGCCGCCCGCAGCGCGTTGTAGGCGCCGTTGGGCGTGCGCGGGTCGCGGCTCTCCTGCCAGGCCTTGCGCGCCGCCGCCTGGGCTTCCAAGACCGCGTCGGCGTTGGCCCGCAGGCGGTCCACGGCGACGCTCTGCTCCAGGAGGTCCGCGATGAGCCGGGAGCGCCACGCCCCGTCCACGCGTTCGAACGTGAACAGCTCGCCCGCCGCCGTGTGGATGGTCGCCTTGTCCCCCTCGATGACGGCGCCCCGGGCGCGGAGCCCGTCTCGGGCTTTGTCATCCAGGCGCATGGCTTCGGGGTCCAGGAGGCGCCCCAAGAGGGCCGGACCGAGTTGGTCGTCCGGGCCCGAGGGGGCGAGCCCCTGAAGGAGCTGCTCACCCAGCGCGGCGCGTGCCTCCGCGCGCTCGCTCGGCGGGTAGAGGGCGTCCGTGGCCGCGAGGGCGCGCGCCAGGCGTTGGTGGAGGTCTAGGACCACCTTCTGGGCTCCGGGCGCCGAGATCTCCCAGAGGGCCTTGACATCCCCACGGTCCAGGGCCTCCACGGTGTCCAGCAGCGCCTGAGCGACGCGCTCTTGTTCCTCGTCCAGCGCGCACCCGGCGGGGCCCAAGCCCAGGCTCGGCCCCAAGCCCCCGAGGACGACCAGCGCGGCCCCGGCGGCTCGCCACAAGCGCCTCGTGGGGGGCCGTCGTGTCCCTCGGCCCGGGGGATGGTCGCGTCTGCCCATCGAGGTCGTCGCCGGCGCGAGGCGGGCGGTCTGGGGCGGGCGTGAGGATCGTGCGCTAGCCATGCCGCTACTGTGCCGCTCCTCCCCGAGCGCGGCAAGCCGGACGCCTGGTCTCACCAGGCGGGGGCCCCGATCCGCCACCTGCTCTGCGGACCGAGGCGCAGGAGGCCGCGTCTGGGCAAGGAGGCAAGCGGTTGGGCGCGGGGGCGTGGCCGCGTCACGTCGAGCGGCCAGTCGCTTGTGGGGCCGCGCAGCTCGACGCCACCCGCACGCGGGATCCAAAGCCGAATCCCAGCGTAGGTGGCGGATCTGGGGGGGCGTGGCGGTTGACAGTGGCACCTCGCTCGCGCAGAAACAAGGCTATGAAGTGGCTCGTCGTCGTCGTCGGCTTTGTGGCTCTTGGGGCCGGGTGTTCCGAGCCGTCTCCCAGCCCCGCGGCCGTCGCCACCGACTTCGTGTCGCAGGTGCGCCTCGCGGAGACCGAGGCGGGGCGACGTGCCGCGTATGATCTCTTGGCGGCGGACGCCCGCGCGGCCCTGAAGAAGCGGGCGGCGGTGGCCGCGGCCGGGGCCGGCGTGTCCGAGGAGGCCGTCGCTCCCTGGGACGTCCCCCGTTACTTGGGGCTCGTGGGCGGCGACCGTGTGGTCTCCGCCGAGGCCCTGGATGTGCGCGCCGACCGGGCGACGGTTCGGGTGCACATGGCGAACTACTACGCTGGCGCCGCGGGGGGCGAGGCCGCCCAGGGCCGAGACGTGGACCTGCGCCTCGTCCGCGAGGGTGGGGCTTGGAAGGTGGCGCTCGGCTTCCCGGCTGCGGCCTCGGGGGACGGCCCATGAGCGCCGCGCGCCGCAAGCGATCCCAGCGCTGGTTGGCCAAGCGCGGGACGGTGGACTACGGACCCTTCACGACGGAGGAGGTCAAGGAGGCGCTGGCGCGCAAGGAGATGGACCTGGGTACGCTGCTGGCGGAGTTGGGGACGCAGACCTGGCAACCGATCGGCGTGTACGCCGAGTTCCGGGAGTTCTACGGCGGGCTCCACGAGCGGTGGGAGCGCGAGGCCATCGAGGCCGAGGTGACCAAGCACGAGGCCAAGCTGCGCGCCATGGACAAGGTCAAGGGCGGCGCCTGGAAGGTCATCGCCCTGGCGACCGTCGTCGTCCTTGGGCTGGGGGCCTGGGTCGTTTATCGGATCCTCCACGCCGAGCCCACCGGAGTCCTGGAGGCCGTCGCCATCAAGGAGGCGCCGCTGCTGCCGGCGCCGCCCAAGCCCAAGCTGGGAGATCCCGCGCTGCGGCCCGCAGAGGGGCGCAAGGTGCGGAAGCTGAGGGAACTCAGGAACTACGACACGGCGGGCGTGACCGCGGAGGGGAGCGGGAGCGCCCCCGTCACGCGGCTGTCCTTCGCGGACGGCGAGGGCGGGGGGGCGGGGCCCAGCCAGGCCCAGATCGACCGCGTGGTTCGAAGCGTCACGCCCGGACTCCTCCGCTGCGCGTCCACGGCCGCAGCCAAGAGCGACTTCCGCGGCGCCAACGTGTCGTTCCTGGTGCGGTCGGGGCGCCTGGGCGGGATCACCGTGAGCCGCAAGGCCCTCAAGAACAAGCCCTTCGTGGCCTGCGTCAAGAGCACGCTGCGGCGCGCCAAGGCGCCCACCTTCTCGGGCTCGGAGCGGCGGGTGACCATCCCCCTGCGGATCCGGTAGGGTTCCCGGGCCCGTCCACGTTCGCCTCCTCCCCACGCAGGTCTTGGGGCAGGGGCGGGCCCCGCCCCCGCCGCAACGAGGCGAGACGGGCGGTCAGTGCAGTGTGGGGCCGGGGTCGTCGTCCTCGCCGGGCATGGGCTCTCTCCAGCCTGCCCCGCCGCTCTCCCCGGCAGCCGCCAGCGCCTCCTGCTGGACGGCGGCGTCCGCGTCGATGTCCTCGGGGAAGATGTGAAACCCTCGCTGGGCCCAAAAGCGCAGAAAGTGCACCGCCTTGGACACGTAGTCGCGGGTGTCCAGGAAGGGCACCTCGCGCACGTCACCGCGTCGCAGGGCCTCGTCGATGTGCCCGGCGAGGTCGAGCATCTCCTGGGGCCCCTGGGGCTCGCGCAGGCGGCGGACCAGGGCCGGGGCGCGCAGGATCTCCTCCAGGGCGCCCGCGGAGAACTCGCACGGATCCATGGGAAAGAGGCTGTACGGCGTGGCGTAGGGGCAGCGCTCACAGTCGCGCTCGTCGGCGCGCATGGCGAGGTAGTCCTCCAGGTCCATGTCCGTCTCGGTTTCCCCATACTCATCGACGATCCGTGGGCGCCAGTCGGGGTCGTCGGAGACGCGCGGCGCGTCCACCGCCTCGCACGGCGCGACGGTGCCGTCCGTCCAGACCCACTCTAGGTCGCTGAGCGTGCGGTCTGCGCGGCTGCCTGGGAGGGCGTGGCGCGCCCGCTCATACGCTTCCTGATAGGCGCGGAACAGCAGCTCGCCGTCCGTGTCCGCGTCTCGTCCCGGGCCCACGAGCCGCCAGTCCAGTCGTCTCACACGCACCTCCCACGGTGCCTGCGCAGCACCCCCGTTGGACGCCCCGCGCGGGGGAGTGTGGCGCGTGGCGAAGCCGCCCGCAACCACCGAGCACCCAGCCTCCTCTGGGCTTCACGCTGGGCCCGCCAAAGCGGGCCCCGATCCGCCACCTAACTCTGGGATTCGGCTTTGGATCCCGCGTGTGGGCGGCGTCGGGCTGCGCGGCCC
>CAYZID010000339.1:0-5562 GCA_964478315.1 uncultured Myxococcales bacterium
CGCACGTCCCGTGCCTCCAAGACAGGCCGCGGAGCGGGCGGCGCGCTAGAACCTGCGTGGGAAGCGACGTGGCCGTTGGACATCATGCCTCCCCCCTGGTCGACGCCCCGGACGCCACATGGCAGCGCACACGGTGCGGGCCGGCGGACGCGCCGGCGCCCCGGGGCGGCGCGAGGTCCCGCAGCGGCGGGGCCTCCTGACGGCAACGGACCTCCACCCTGGGACAGCGCGGCGCGAAAGCGCAGGCCGGCGAGGGCGCGCCTGGCGCCGCCTCAGGGGCGCAAGGCGGCGCCACCGGCAAGCGCCGCCGCCGCGGCCCGTCCAGACGTGGGATGGCGGCCAAGAGAGCGCGCGTGTAGGGGTGGGTCGGCCGAGCGAAGATCGCCGCCGTGGGCGCCTCCTCCACGACCTCCCCGGCGTAGAGGACGAGGACGCGGTCCGCCACCGCCGCCGCCACCGCCAGGTCGTGGGTGATGAGGGTCAGGGACAGGGGCTCGGCGCCTCCCTCTCGCGCCCCGCGGAGAGCCCGGCTCGCCCCGCGCAGGGAGCGAAACAGCGCAAGGATCTGCGCCTGGGAGGTGACGTCCAGGGCCGTCGTGGGCTCGTCGGCGATGAGCAGCGCCGGGCGCCCCAGGAGCACCATGGCGAGCTGCACGCGCTGGCGCATCCCGCCCGAGAGCTCGTGCGGATAGGCGCGCAGCACGCGAGCCCCTTCCTGGGCCAACCCCACGCGCGCGAGCATCTCCAGCGCCAGCGCCCTGGCCTCGCGGCGCCGCGCCCCCGCGGGGACCGCCTCCACGAGCTGCCGCCCCAGGCGATAGTAGGGGTTCAGACTGGCGAGGGGGTCTTGGAAGACCACACCCACCTGGGCACCGCGCACCGCCCGCAGGGCGCGGGGCGACAGCGCGAGGAGGTCGCGCCCGCGGAGACGCGCCGCCCCCCGGTCCACGCGGGCACCCGGCGGCAGCAGGCCCAAGAGGGCGAGCTGGGAGGTGCTCTTGCCCGCGCCGGACTCGCCCACGAGGGCCACCGCCTCGCCCACGGCCACCTCGTAGGAGAGGCCGCGCACGACCTCGGCGCGGGCGGGCCCCGCGAGGCCCCCGCCGGGCGACGCCGGGTAGGATACGGTCAGGTCGCGGACCTCCAGGAGCGCCGTGCCGTCGCTCACGGGCGCCCCCCTCGGCGGTCGAGGGCGCCCCCGCCATCCGGCGCGCCCGGATCCAGGGCGTCGCGAAGACCGTCGCCGAGCTGGTTCATGGCGTAGAGGGTCACGGCGAGCGCGCCCCCCGCCGAGGCGATGAGCCAGGGCGCCTGGCGCAAGTGGTCGGCGCCCGCCTGGATCATGGTGCCCCAGGACGCCTCGGGGGCCTGGACGCCCAGGCCCAGGAAGGACAGGAACGCCTCCTGGAGAATGACCGCCGGGACCATGAGCGTGGCGTAGGCCAGGACGGGGCCCAGGGCGTTGGGCAGGATGTGGCGCAGGAGGACGCGCAGGCGGCTGGCGCCCAGGGCCCGGGCCGCCTGGACGAAGGGCTGGGCGCGCAGGCTCAAGACCTGGCCGCGGACGATGCGGGCCAGGTTCAACCAGGACACCAGCGCCAGCGCTACGAAGAGGTTGGCCGTGCTGGGGCCCAAGAGCGCGATGAGAACGATGACCAGCACCAGGTAAGGGAGGCCGTAGAGCACGTCCACCAGGCGCATGAGGACCTCGTCCACCCAGCCGCCCGCCACGCCCGCGGCGGCCCCGTACAGCACGCCCACGAGGAGCCCCACCAAGGTCGTGAGGAGCCCCATGGTGAGGGACATCCGCGCCCCGTAGATGAGGCGCGTGAGGACGTCACGGCCGCGCCCGTCGGCGCCCAGCAGCAGGGGCCGCGTGCGCGGAGGGCCCGGGAACTCCTCCGGCGTCAGCGTGAGGTCGCGGTCGCGGTCGAAGCGCGCCAGGAGGTCGCGGGGGTCGTAGCGCAGCACGCGCGTGGCCCGCGTGATCTCGCCCTGGGTGAGCACTCCGTCCCCGTTGCCGTCCAGCCGGTCGAAGGCCGCGCGCCCCGTGAGCCCGCGGGCCGCGTAGCGCGAGGCGTGTCCAGGGGCGGCGTCCGCGAGCTCGGCGTCCTCGTGGGGGAACTCGTCCCAGGTGAGGCGCCCGTCGCGCGCGCCGCCCGCCCCGCGGCCGTCGTAGGTGTCCACGAGGAGGTCGAAGTAGCGACGCAGGCGGCCGAGCTCGTCCAGCTCGGGGCAGCGCAGGGGGCCCAGGGCGACGCGGATGAGGGCCTTGACGGGTACGCGGCGGTCCAGGGCGTCCAGGCGCGCGAGCGCCCGGCGGTGGAGGGTGGGCGACCAGCGGGCGAGCACGCGGAGCCAGCTCGTGTCGGCGCTGGCCAGGCGCTCGCGGCGGCAGGTGAGGCGCCCGTCACCGTCGAGGTCGGCGGCGGCGAAAGCGGCGCGGCCGGCGGCGGGATCGTCGTCGTAGACGGGGAAACGGCGCGGTACGGCGAGCGTCCCGGGCGGGGCGAAGGCCAGGCGCGGGTGGGCCTCGTCATAGGCGAAGTGGGTCGCGTGGGCGGCCAGGAGGGGCGCCGCGTAGCCGGCCCCGGTGAGGACCAAGAGCACGGCGCCGGCCAGGGCGGTGGCGCGGTCGCGGGGGGCGCGGGGCCACCTCATGCCCCGCCTCCGGGCAGGGGCGCCGTGAGCCGCACGCGCGGGTCCAGCAGCGGGTAGACGAGATCCACGAGGAGGTTCAGGCCCACCAGGAGCAGCGTGTAGACGAACACGGCGCCCAGCACCATGGGGTAGTCGCGTCCCAGCGCCGGCCCCACGAAGTACTCGCTGAGGCCCGGGAGCCCGTAGAGGCGCTCCACGACCACGGAGCCCGTGAGGACCTGGGCGGCGGCCGGGCCCAGGTAGGACACCACGGGCAGGAGGGCCGGCTTCAGGGCGTGGCGGAGCACCACCTGCCGGGGCGAGAGGCCCTTGGCGCGGGCGGCACGCAGAAACTCGGCCTGGCGGACCTCCAGCATCCCGCCGCGCGCCAGCCGGGCGAAGATGGCCACGTAGGCGAGGGCGAGCGTGACGACGGGGAGGACGCGGTCCTGCCAGCCCTCCCAACTTCCGTAGGGGAGCCAGCCGAGGCCCAAGGCGAAGACGGCGATGAGCAGCGGCCCCGAGACGATGGGCGGGACGCTGAGCCCGAGCATGGCGGCGCCCATGAGGGCCCGGTCGGCGGGGGTTCGAGGGTGGAGCCCCGCGTAGAGGCCCGCGGGGACGCCCAGGACAAGGGCCAGGAGGAGGGCCCAGAGGCCCAGCTCGGCGGAGATGGGGAGCCCGGCGCGGAGGTTGTCGGCCACGCGGCGGGTGCCGCCCGAGGTCAAGGTCACCCCGAAGTCCAGGCGCGCGTAGCGGCTCAGGGCGGCGACGTACTGGCGCAGCAGGGGCAGGGGGAGGACGGCCACGCGCGCGCCAGCGGTGACGGCCTCCCCCACGCGTATGGGCCGCGCGATGAGGCGGCCGCTCACCGGGGCGCGGATCTCCACGCGCTCGCCGGCCGGCGTGACGAGGCGCGCAAGCAGCGCCCCCGCGACGACCTCGTCGCCCGGAGAGGCGGGTCCCAGGGCCTCCACACGGCCCGCCGCGGGCGCGCGGATCTCCTGGCCGAGCCCCAGGCTGAGCCAGCGGTTGGCCTCCACGGCTGGGGGGAGGCGGCGGTTCGCGTCCAGGGGGCCCCCGGGGGCGAAGCGCAACAGGAAGAAGCTGGCCGTGAGGACCGCCCAGAGGACGGCGACGGCGCCCAAGAGGCGGCGGGCCAAGAAGCGCAACATCGCGGCGGCAGGCTGCTCCTCGTGGTCAGGGGCGTGCTGGGCGCCGTGCTGGGCCCAACGAGACGTACTTGAGCAGGTGGCGGTCCTGGCTCTGGGGCTCCCAGCCGCGGACGTAGGGGCGGATGAGGTAGCCGCGCGTGTAGAAGTAAAGCGGCAGCACGGGCGAGTCCCGCTCCAAGACCTCTTCGGCGGCGCAGAGGAGCGCGTCGCGTCGCGCCTCGTCCGTCTCCCGCGCGAGCGCGTGGAGCGCCGCGTCGTACAGCGCGCTGTGGTAGCGGGGGTAGTTGCTCTCGCTGGTGGACTCCAGGCCCTCCAGGAACGTGAGCGGGTCGGGGTAGTCGGCGCACCAGCCCGAGCGCAAGAGCTGGAAGTCCCCCGCGTTGGCCTGGGACAGCAGGGTCTTCCACTCGACGTTGTGGGGCTTGACCTCCACGCCCAAGGTCTCGCGGAGGTTGGCCTGGAGGAACTCGGCGATGCGCGTGTTGCCCTCGAAGGTGTTGTAGACGAGGTCGATGGTCCCCAGGCCGCGCCCGCCGGGGTAGCCCGCCTGGGCGAGCAGCTTCCGCGCCGCCTCGGGATCGTAGGGCGTGCCCCCCCGCGCCGTGAACTGGAGCGGCGTGTAGTGGATGGTCTCGCGGTAGACGTCGTCCAGCAGTCCCCGCGCCGGCCGTTGGTAGCTCCGCAGGACCTGGCGGACCAGGCGCTCCTTGTCCACGGCCATGTGCAGCGCGCGACGCACGCGGCGGTCGCGGAACGGGGCCCGCTGGGTCTGGAAGGCGAGGTAGTACACGCAGGCGTTGGCGTCGATGTGGAGATCGGGCCGCTGGGCCTTCACCCAGCCGGGCACGGCGTCCATGGGCACGGGGCGGGCCAGGTCCACCTTGCCCGCCTCGTAGAGCTTCACGTTGCGCTCCTGGCTGTCGCTCAGTGTCACCTCGACACGGTCGAGCGCCACGTGGGCCGCATCCCAGTAGCGCGGATTCTTGCGGAGCACGACCCGAGCGCGGCGCTGCCACTCGGCGAGCTGGAAGGCTCCGTTGACGGCGATGTGCTCGGGTGCGGTCCAGTCCTTGGGGTGGGCGGCCAGGACGTGCAGGGGCACGGGCGCGTAGGTGGAGTAGGTCACCAGGTGGTCGAAGAAGGCCGTGGGGGCCTCCAGCTCGACGACCAGGGTCCGGGTATCCGGGGCGCGCACGCCCACGGTGTCGGGGTCGCGCGTGAGGCCCTTGTTGTAGTCCTTGGCGCCGCGGAGGAACCACAGCCGCTGGGCGGCGCGGCTCCCCGTCGCCGGGTCGAGGACGCGGAGCCAGGCGCCGCGGAAGTCCTGGGCCGTGAGGGGGTGGCCGTCGCTCCAGACGAGCCCCGGGCGGAGGTGGAAGGTCCAGGTCTTGCCGTCCTCGCTGACCTCGTAGCGCGCCGCCTGCCCGGGGCGCGGCGGGCCGTAGCCAGGCCCCGGGACGAGGAGCGTCTCGAACATCTGCATGGACAGGTGATCGCCCGCCGTTTCATAGACGAGCCCCGGATCCAGGTGCACGGGCTCGTTCTCGGTCCACCGGAAGACCGTGGGGTCGGCCGGGCGGGCCGTCGCGCCCGCCGTCTCGGCGGAGCGCGCGCGCCAGACGGCGCCGGTCGGCGCGGCGGAGGGGGCGCCGCCTGCCCCCGGCGTGGCATTCGCGGACGCCGCGCGCTGGCGGGCGGCGCAGGCGGTGACGAGGGTCTCCAGCTCCGGGGGGAGCCCGCCCTGGGC
>CAYZID010000340.1:0-5508 GCA_964478315.1 uncultured Myxococcales bacterium
ACGCGGCCACGCCTCCGCGCCCAGCCGCTTGCCTCCTTGCCCAAACGCGGCCTCGTGCGCCTCGGTCCGCAGAGCAGGTGGCGGATCGGGGAGGCCTGGCCGGGGTTGACGGGCGCGTGCAGCGGAAGGCACCTTGGCCGGGATCTGGAGGACCGCCATGTTTCTTCCTATCGGAAACGAGGACGCCTACATCCGCCGCACGCCGTGGGTGAGCGCGGCCATCATCCTCCTCTGCGTGGGCGTCCAGGTCTGGTCCTCGTCCGTGGAGGACGAGCGGTACGAGCGGGCGAATGCGCTGGCGGAGGAGCTCTATGAGTACCAGCGCGCCCACCCCTACCTCGTGCCGCCGGCGGAGGAGTCGCCAGAGGTCTCACGCCTGTGCGCCGTGGCTCGCGAGGACAGCTCGTGGACGCACTTCGCGCCCATCGAGCCCGAGACGTTGGCGATCGAGCAGGACATCTTGAACACCCAGGCGCGGCTCCTGAGCGACGCCGTGGCCGCCCTCCCGAGCCGGATGCTGGGGCTCGTCCCGGCCCACCCCAAGCCGGTGTCCTTCCTCACGAGCATGTTCGCCCACGGCGGCTGGTTCCACCTCCTGAGCAACCTGTGGTTCTTCTTCTTCCTGGGGCTCGTCCTGGAGGACACCTACGGGCCCGTGGTCTTTGCGCTGTTCTACCTAGCCAGCGGGCTCGTCGCCGCCCTGACCCACGTGGTCGCCTTCCCCGACAGTGAGATCCCCCTGGTGGGGGCCTCGGGGGCCATCGCCGGGGTCATGGGCGCCTACATGGTGCGCCACGGAAAAGACCGCATCCGCATGCTCTGGTTCATCCTCATGCGGTCGGGGACCTTCCTCGCCCCGGCCTGGGCGCTGCTCGGCATCTGGATCGTCGAGCAGATCTACTTCGCTCTCACGACGCCCGCGGAGGTGGGCGGGGGGATCGCCTACCTGGCCCACGTGGGGGGCTTCGCCGCGGGCGTCGGGGGCGCCTTCCTCATCCGATTCAAGGGTTGGGAAGGGGTGAGCCCGCGGGCCGCCGTGAACGCGCTGGACGTCCTTCCCAAGGCCCGCGGGGCGCTGGGCAAGGCCAAGGAGCTGCTCGCCACGGGGGACCCCGCCGGGGCCCTCGTCGCGGTGAAGCGCGCCGCCGAGCGAGACCCGGACAGCCTCCCCGTGGCCGAGGTCCTGTGGCGGGCGCACGAGCAGCTCGGCGCCAAGGACGCCGCCCGCGAGGCCGCCCTGCGGGTCCTCAGGGGGCAGCTCGCCGCCCACAATGGCCCCGCCGCCCTCAGCGCATGGCGGCAGATCCGCGCGTCCTTCGGTGACGAGCGTCCCCCGGCGGAGCGGTGGCGCCTCATCGGCCTCCTCACGGACCGGGAGGCCCGGCCCGTGCTGGAGAGCCTGGCGCGAGATCCTCGCGCCGGGGTCCTCCGAGACAAGGCCCAGGCCCGGCTCGACCAGGCCGCTCACCCCGGGCTCGGCTCCGGCGAGGAGGCCGACCCCGACGCCGAGCTGCTGGCGCTGCTCGACGCGCCGCTCGGCGAGGCGCCCGCCAAGCCGCGTCGGCCCTCCCGTTCCCACCAGGCGGCCTCTCGCCCCCCAGCGGGGCCGTCCGAGGCCTCTCGCCCCCCAGCGGGGCCGTCCGGGGAGGCCCCGGTGTCACCACCTCCGAGGGCACCCGCCCCCCGGTCTCCCGAGACCGCGGCCCCCGCGGCGGGGCTCGTCCAGGTGCACCGCGCGCGGCCGGCGCGCCTGGAGGACCAGAGCCTCCTGTTCCCCGACGGGCGGCGGTTGCCTTTCGAGAGGGTTCGTCGCGTCGTGGTGGCGGTCGTGGGGAGCGAGCGGCGGGGCGCGCTCGTGGATCTCGTCACGACGCCACCGGGGGCAAGCCCCGCGGTGGTGGTGCGGATCACCAGCGCGGACGTGGATGCGGCGCGGCTCCTGGGCCGGCCGGTCGGCGGCGCGTGGGAGGCCTTCGTCGCGCTGGCCGGGCACCTCGCCGCGCGCGCCGGGGTCCCCCTGGAGCCCCAGGCGGGAGGCCCGAGGGCCTTCCCGTCGGTGGGCGCCTACGAGGCCGCGACCTTCGGCGCGCTCCCCGCACGTGGGCGGCCGCGACGCGCCGTGGGCTGAGGGGGGGCCCACAGCGCGTAGCCGCCCGGCGGCGCTTCTGATAGGTTCGCGCGCGCCTCGGGGACCCAGCGTCCAGCACCCCGGGGGCCGGGCCGCCCGCGCGAGCCTGGCAGGCGCACCACCGAAGACCGAAGCGAGACACACCCCATGGCGAGCGAGCACTATCCCCACGGCGAGGTCGAGCCCCGCTGGCAGGCCTACTGGCAGGAGCACGAGACCTTCCGCGCCGAGGACGTCAGCGACAAGCCCAAGTACTACGTCCTGGACATGTTCCCGTACCCATCGGCCGCGGGTCTCCACGTGGGGCACCCCGAGGGGTACACGGCCACGGACATCCTGGCCCGCTTCAAGCGCATGAACGGCTTCAACGTGCTCCACCCCATGGGCTGGGACGCCTTCGGCCTCCCCGCCGAGCAGCACGCCATGAAGACGGGCACGCACCCGCGCGAGGCCACGGCCGCCAACATCGCCAACTTCAAGCGGCAGATCCTGCGCCTGGGGCTGGGCTACGACTGGGACCGCGAGGTCAACACCACCGATCCCAAGTACTTCCGGTGGACCCAGTGGATCTTCCTCAAGCTCTTCGAGCGGGGGCTCGCCTACCAGGCCGAGGTGGCCGTGAACTGGTGCCCGGCCCTGGGCACCGTGCTGGCCAACGAGGAGGTCGTCGACGGCAAGAGCGAGCGGGGCGGCCACCCCGTCGTGCGGCGCCCCATGCGCCAGTGGGTGCTCAAGATCACCGAGTACGCCGAGCGCCTGCTCCAAGACCTCGATCTGGTGCAGTGGCCCGAGCCCATCAAGATCATGCAGCGCAACTGGATCGGGAAGTCCGTGGGCGCCGAGGTGGACTTTCGCGTGCAGGGGCGTGAGGACACGATCCGCGTCTTCACCACGCGGCCCGACACGCTGTTCGGGGCGACGTACATGGTGCTGGCCCCCGAGCACCCGCTGGTCCGGGACATCACGACGGCCGACCAGCGCGAGGCCGTGGAGGCCTACGTGGAGGCCGCCGCCCGCAAGAGCGACCTGGAGCGCACGGATCTGGCCAAGGACAAGACGGGCGTCTTCACCGGGGCCTACGCCATCAACCCCGTGAACGGCCGGGCCATCCCGGTGTGGGTGGCCGACTACGTCCTGGCGAGCTACGGGACCGGGGCCATCATGGCCGTGCCCGCCCACGACGACCGCGACTACGCCTTCGCCAAGCGCTTCGACCTGGAGATCATCCCCGTGGTCACGGCCCCCGACGGTTCGCCGCCCGACGTGAGCGAGGCCGCCTGGACGGGCGACGGCGTGGCCATGAACTCGGGCGAGTTCGACGGCCTGAGCACCCCCGAGTTCAAGCGCCGCATCACCGCCTGGCTCAGCGAGCGCGGGCTGGGCAAGGAGGCCGTGAACTACCGCCTGCGCGACTGGCTGTTCTCCCGGCAGCGCTACTGGGGCGAGCCCTTCCCCCTGCTGCACTTGGAGGACGGAACGGTCAAGGCCCTGCGCGACGACGCGCTGCCCCTCACGCTGCCCGAGCTGGACGACTACCACCCCACCGGGACGGGCGAGCCGCCGCTGGCCAAGGCCAAGGACTGGCTGCACACGGTGGACCCCGAGACGGGGCAGCCGGCCACGCGCGAGACGAACACCATGCCCCAGTGGGCGGGCTCGTGCTGGTACTACCTGCGCTACCTCGATCCCCACAACGAGGAGCTGCCCGTGGCGCCCGAGAAGGAGCGCTACTGGATGCCGGTGGATCTCTACCTGGGCGGCGCCGAGCACGCCGTGCTCCACCTGCTCTACGCGCGCTTTTGGCACAAGGTGCTCTACGACATCGGGGTCGTGTCCACGCCCGAGCCCTTCATGCGCCTGGTGAACCAGGGGATGATCCTGGGCAGCGACGGCCAGAAGATGTCCAAGTCTCGGGGCAACGTCATCAACCCCGATGAGGTCGTGGCCGAGTACGGCGCCGACGCCTTCCGCCTCTACGAGATGTTCATGGGCCCCCTGGAGGCCGTGAAGCCCTGGAACACAAAGGACATCGTGGGGGTGAGCCGGTTCCTCGACCGCGTCTGGAAGCTGGGCCTCCGGGTCATCGAGGACGGCGGGGGCGGGGAGGAGGTCCCGCTGGACGATGCCTTGGAGCGGCTGGTCCACCAGACGGTGGGCAAGGTCACCGGGGACATCGAGGGGTTGCGCTTCAACACGGCCATCAGCCAGCTCATGGTCCTCACGAACGAGCTGGTGAAGCGGCCGCGCGTGCCCCGCGAGGTCCTGGAGACGCTGCTCCGCCTGCTGAGCCCCTTCGCGCCCCACATCGCCGAGGAGCTGTGGGCGCGGCTGGGCAACCCGCCGCCCATCGCCTTGGCGACGTGGCCCACCTGGGATCCCGCCAAGGCCGAGGAGTCCACGATCCAGGTGGTCGTGCAGGTCAACGGCAAGGTCCGCGCCCGCTTCGAGGTCCCCAAGGACACGGACAAGGCCACGCTGGAGGCCCGAGCGCGGGCCCATGAGCGCGTGCAGCGGTTCCTGGAGGGCAAGACCGTCCGCAAGGTCATCGTGGTCCCCAACAAGCTGGTGAACATCGTAGCCAAGTAGGTCGCCCCAGCCCCGGGGTCGGCGAGAGGCTGGCGAGGACCGGCCAGACGAGAGGTGACGCCGTGCGCTTCGACAACGTGTCCAAGGTGAGCCACCCCGCCCAGGCGGTGCTGGAGCTCATGATCGAGAGGATGGAGGAGATCGTCCCCTTCCTCCCCAGCGTCGAGAGCATCGAGACGCAGGAGTTCGAGCGGCGCGACGACGGGACCGTATACGTCGTCCGGCGGTGGCAGGGGACGGCGGACACCGTGCCGCGGGCCGTGCGCCCCTTCTTGAAGAAGGAGCACATGGCCTGGACGGACACGGCGATCTGGCACCCGGACGAGTTCGCCGTGGACTTCGAGCTCACGACGAACCTGTCCCGCCTCTACGAGTGCAAGGGACGCAACGTCTACGGGCCGCACCCCGACGACCCCGAAGGGGCCACGAAGATCGAGATCCGCGGGGATCTCAACGTCTACCCGGACAAGCTCCCCGGCGTCCCCAAGTGGATGGGCCGCAAGCTGGCCCCCCAGATCGAGCGGTTCGTCGTGGCCCTGGTGACGCCCAACGTCATCGAGGTCTCCGCGGGGCTCCAGCGCTACTTCGACGCCCAGGGCGCTGGTGAGCAGCGCTGACAGGCGCGAGCGCGTGGCCCTGGGGGCGGCGCTGGGGGCGGTGGGGGGCCCCGCGGCCGGCTTTGGCGCGGCCTGGGCCGGCCCCGGCGCCACCCGGGCCTTCGTGTGGCCCGTGGCCGTCCTCGTGGGGCGGGCCCTGGGGGCCCTCGCCTGGCCCGTGTCCACGTCCGCCCCGCC
>CAYZID010000341.1:0-5505 GCA_964478315.1 uncultured Myxococcales bacterium
ACGCCTCCGCGCCCAGCCGCTTGCCTCCTTGCCCAAACGCGGCCTCCTGCGCCTTGGTCCACAGAGCAGGTGGCGGATCTGGGTCGGCGGCCCCCTGTTGCGTGAAGCGTCGCGGGGGCGCACCATGGCGGCCGGCGGCTCGGGGCGACGGCCGGGAGCCGGCGGCTGTTTCCAGACGATTCGGGGATGAGCCCATGGCGTCTACGTCAACACACACCCGCCGCGGCTGGACGCTCGGGTTCCTCGCGCTGACGTGCGCCGGGCTCCTGGGGGCCTCGCCCGCCTGCGCCAAGGGGCCGGGGGGAGACTCGCCCCAACCGCGCCCCGCCACCGCGAGGCCCCGAACCACCGCGGCTCACCACGGACCGGCCGGCCGTACGCTGCTGTTCAGCCAACCGTCGCGCTTCAACGGGCGCGTGTACGTCTACCAAGAGGGGCCGAACCGCGTTCTCCGGTTCGCGCCCCGCGGCGCGCGCCAGTCCGTGGCGCGCCCGGGACACCCCGAGCACCTGGAGCTGCTCTACACACAGGGCGCCGTGGCGGCGCTCGCCGCCGTCGAGGACCCCCGGCGCGTCCTCGTGGTGGGCTTGGGAGGTGGCAGCCTCCCGCGCTTCATCCTCCACTACTTCCCATCCGCGCGCGTGGACGCCGTGGACATCGATCCGGTGGTCGTCGAGGCCGCGCAGAAGTGGTTCGAGCTCCCGCGGCCGCCCGCCCCGGAGGCCGAGCGGCTGCGCGTCCACGTGGCCGACGGGAGGGCCTTCTTGGAGGGCGCTGGGGCTGCCCGGTGGGACGTCATCATCCTCGACGCCTACGGCAACGCGAGCCCACCACCCGCGCTCACCACCGCGGAGTTCCTGGGCGCCGTGCGCGATCACCTGGCGCCGGGCGGTGTGGCCGTGGCCAACGTGTGGGTGCGCCGCTACAACCCGCTGTACGACCGGATGGTGGCGACCTATGCGTCCGTCTTCGGTGCCGTCCAGGGCGTCGAGGTCCCCGCCGGGAGCGATCTCCTCTTGGTGTGCGGGCCAACCACGCCCGCACACCCCTGCCGCGCAGGGCGCCGCGCGCTCGTCACCGGTAGCGAGCATCTCGCCCGGCGCCTCGCGCTCTCGTTCGACCTGGCGGCGCTCGTGCGCGCCGGCTACCACCCGGCCCGGGTTGCGCCCGGGGTGATCCCGCTACGCGATCCCAGGCAGGGACCCCGTCGGTAGGGAGCTGGTCGGCCCCCGCGCCCGCGCGGAGCGTTTTCGGGCGTGAGCCGGGTGGGGACGCTGTGGTAACAGGCCGTGTCCCACGACCTGGCCCCTTGGAGGTCCCCCGTGTCCACCCCCGGCCCCACCCGCGCTCGCGTCTACGTGACCCCGCGCGCCGACGTCCGGGATCCCCAAGGGGACGTCGTGCGCGACGCCTTGCGGGCCTTGGGCTTCCACGAGGTCGAGGACGTGCGCGTGGGGCGCTACTTGGAGCTGTCGCTGGGGCCCGTGCCGGGCGACGGCGGCCCCGAGGCGCGCGTGCAGGCCATGTGCGACGCCCTGCTGGCGAACCCCGTCGTCGAGGACGCCCGCTTCGAGCTCGTTCGGGCCCCGGCCGCAGGCGCGGAGGGCGAGGGGGCGCGGTGAGCGGGGCGCGGGTCGCCATCGTCGTCTTCCCCGGCGCCAACTGCGACCGGGACACGGCGCACGCCGTGGGGGGCGTTCTCGGGGCGCGCGTGGACATGGTGTGGCACGCGGAGCGGGCCCTCCCACCCGTGGATCTCGTCATTCTCCCGGGGGGCTTCAGCTACGGGGACTACCTGCGCCCCGGTGCCATCGCCCGGTTTGCCCCCGTCATGGGGGCCGTGGAGCGGTTCGCCGCCCGGGGAGGCGCCGTGCTGGGCATCTGCAACGGCTTCCAGATCCTCACCGAGGTGGGCCTCCTGCCGGGCGCCCTGCGGCCCAACGAGAGCGGGCGCTTCGTCTGCCGGGACGTCCTCGTGGAGGTGGATCCCCGGGCACACGCCCAGGGGGCGCCCCTGCTGTCACGTTTTGCGCCCCGGGAGCGCGCCTGTCTCCCGGTGGCCCACCGGGACGGCAACTTCACCGTGGACCCCGAGACGTTGGCCCGGCTGGAGGCCCGGGGGCAGGTCCTCCTGCGCTACGTGGACGACGACGGCGCCGTGCGGGCGCGCGCCGGCCTCAATGGGTCCCTGGGGGCTGTCGCCGCCGTGGCGAACGAGGCGGGCAACGTCGTGGGGATGATGCCGCACCCGGAGCGGGCCGCTGAGGCGCTGCTGGCTGGCCCTCGCGGGCGCCGCGGGGGCGATGGCGCTCCGGCCGGCCGCCGGATGCTCGCTGGACTCCTGGCCCACGTCGCGGGGCGGGCCGTCGAGGCCTCCCGCCTCGGGGCCGCTCCGGCCCGGGCGGTGAGCCCATGAATGCGCCAGCGCACGGCGCGGCCCACGCCGTGTCCCCCGAGGCTCCGGCCATCCCGGCCGACCTGGTCGAGGCCCACGGCCTCACGCCTGACGAGTACCAGCGCGTCGTGGCGGGGCTGGGGCGCCACCCCACGTGGACGGAGCTGGGCGTCCTGGCCGCCCTGTGGTCCGAGCACTGCTCGTACAAGTCGTCGCGCGTCCACCTGGCGCGCCTCCCGTCCGCGGGCGAGCGGGTCGTCCAGGGCCCCGGGGAGAACGCGGGCGTCGTGGACGCCGGGCAGGGCTGGGTGGCCGTCTTCAAGATGGAGTCCCACAACCACCCGTCCTACCTGGACCCCGTCCAGGGCGCGGCCACGGGCGTGGGGGGGATCCTGCGCGACGTCTTTACCATGGGGGCGCGGCCCATCGCGACCTTGAACAGCTTGCGCTTCGGGCGCCCGGAGCACCCGCGCACGCCGTGGCTGGTGGACGGCGTGGTGCGGGGCGTGGGCGGCTACGGGAACGCCGTGGGGGTGGCGACCGTCGGCGGGGAGGTGGGCTTCGACCCGAGCTACGACGGCAACATCCTGGTGAACGTCATGAGCCTGGGGGTCGCCCGGGCCGACCGCCTCCAGCGCGGCGCCGCCGTGGGGCCCGGGAACCCCGTGCTCTATGTGGGCTCTCCCACGGGGCGCGATGGACTCCACGGCGCCACCATGGCCTCGGCGACCTTCGCTGGCGATGGAGGCGACGGCAGCCCGGGAGTGGGCGCGGACGACGCGGCCAAGCGCCCGAGCGTCCAGGTGGCCGATCCCTTCACCGAGAAGCGGCTCATCGAGGCCTGCCTGGAGCTGTTCGAGACCGACTGGTGCGTGGGCATCCAGGACATGGGGGCGGCGGGCCTCACCAGCTCCGCCTTCGAGATGGCGTCGCGGGGGCGCGTGGGGCTGGCCCTGGACCTCGACGCCGTGCCCCAGCGCGGGGGCCACCTCACCCCCTACGAGCTGCTGCTGTCCGAGAGCCAGGAGCGGATGCTCCTCGTGGCGCGCGATGGGCGTCAGGACGACGTCTTGGCCCTGTTTCGTCGCTGGGGGTTGGAGGCGGCCGTCGTGGGGCGGGTCACGGAGACGGGCCGGGTGCAGGCTCGCGCCGGGGGGGCGCTGGTCGTGGATGTCCCGGTGGCCCTGGGGGTGGACGACGCGCCCCGCTACGACCGGCCTCGGGCCCGGCCCCACGGCCTGGCCCAGCGCTGGGGCGCGGCGATGGACGCCGCGCTGCGCGAGGTCCCCGACCCGCGGCCGGGCGGGGAGGCGCGCGCGCGGCTGTTGGCGCTGTTGGCCGCCCCCAACGTCGCGTCTCGCCGGGGGATCTTCGAGCGCTACGACAGCATGGTGGGGGCTGCGACGGTCCTGCGACCCGGGGAGGGCGACGCGGCGGTGGTGCGCCTGCCGGGCCAGGCGCAGGACAAGGACGGGAAGGCGGCAAGGCCCGTGCGCGGGCTCGCCCTCGCCGTCGACGCAGCGCCCCGACGGGCGTGGCTGGATCCGCGGCGCGGTGCGGCGTTGGGGTTGGCCGAGTGCTGTCGGAACCTGGCCACGGCCGGAGCCGCGCCGGCGGGCGTGACCGACTGCCTGAACTTCGGGGACCCCACGCGGCCCGAGGTCATGTGGTCCTTCTCCGAGGCCGTGGACGGGCTGGCGGAGGCGGCGGCGGCGCTGGGCGCGCCCATCGTCGGGGGGAACGTGAGCTTCTACAACGAGACGGAGGCCGCGGGCGGGCGCGGGCGGGTGGCGGTGAAGCCCACGCCGACGGTGGCCGTCGTGGGCGTCGTGGAGGACGCCGCGCGGGTGCCGGGGTTGGGCTTCGCCCGGGCTGGCCTGGAGGTGGCCCTCTTGGGGGAGCCGCGCGGCGAGGCGGCGGAGGCCCTGGCGGGTAGCGTGTATCTGGCCGATCTGTATGGCGTCTGCGTGGGTCGTCCGCCGGCCGTAGCGTGGGAGCGCGAGCGGGCGGTCCAGGCCGCCTGCCGCGCGCTCGTCCGCCGGGGGCGGGTGGAGGCCGCGCACGACGTGGGCGAGGGCGGGCTCGCCGTGGCCCTGGCCGAGATGTGCTTGGGGGGGCCACGGTGGCCGCGCGTGGGGTGCCGGGTGGGGATCCCCTGGCTCGACGTTGGCGGCGGAGGAGGGGGAGGCGATGTCGCCGACGGCGGCGCGCGCCTGGACGTGGCCCTGTTCGGGGAGGAGCCGGCGCAGATCCTCGTCGCCTACGAGCCCGCAGAGGCCCAGGGCGTCCGCGCGGCGGCGGAGGCGGCCGGTGCGCCCCTTCACGTCTTGGGGCGCACGGGGGGAGATGCTCTCCGGCTGGAGGACGCGGGTGGCGCCGTCGTGTTGGAGGTCGGCCTCTCTGCGATGGCGGAGCGGTTCGAGGGCGGCCTGGAGCGGGCGCTGGGCGGACCGGGTTCCGGCGTGGTCGGAGCGACCGGGGAGGGGGCGTAGCCGTGTGCGGCGTGTTCGGTGTCTTTGGGCACGAGGAGGCGGCCCGGCTGACCTACATGGGGCTCCACGCTCTCCAGCACCGGGGCGAGGAGTCCGCTGGGATCGCCGCCGTGGACGGGGGGCGGCTGCGGGTCTTCAAGCGGCTGGGCCGGGTGGCCGACGTCTTCGACGAGGCCCGCATCGCGGCGCTCCCCGGGGACGCGGCCATGGGGCACGTGCGCTACGCCACGGCGGGGGGGGCCTCCCAGCGGAACAGTCAGCCCTTGGTGGTGGAGCTAGGGGGCGTGGAGGGGGCCAGCGAAGGAGGGACGCCGCTCGCCGTGGCGCACAACGGGCACCTCACGAATGCCCGCGCCCTGCGGCGCGCCTTGGCCGCGCAGGGGGTCGTCTTCCACACCACGGGGGACACGGAGGCGCTCGTGCACCTCTTGGCGCGAGCGGGTGGCGGGGAGGGTGGAGTCACCGAGCGGCCGGCCGACGTGGGACCCGGCGGGGGGCCCGACGTGCGAGACGCGGGACTCGTCGGGCGGCTGGGGGCGGCGCTCGCCCAGGTGGAGGGGGCCTACAGCTTGCTCTTGCTGACGCCTCGCGAGCTCGTGGCCGTGCGCGATCCTCGGG
>CAYZID010000342.1:0-5471 GCA_964478315.1 uncultured Myxococcales bacterium
GGGGGGGGGGGTGCGGGGGGGGGGGGGCGGGGGGGGGGGGGGGGCGGGAGGCGGGGGGGGGGGGGGTGGGGGGGTCGGGAGGGGGGGGGGGGGGGGGGGGCGGCGGCGGCGGGGGCGGCGGCGGCGGCGGTGGCGGCGGGTGCGGTGGCGCGTCCTTCGGCATCTGGGCTGGCAACTATGGCGTCGGGGTGCCCACCTACGACGTGGACAACAGCTTCCCGCCCTCGGGCGCGGCGGGTAAGGCGGGGCGCGGTGGCGCGTCCCTGGGCAGCGACGGCGCGGACGGCCAGAACGGCGACTACGGGACGGCGCGGTTCTGAACGGACCGCGGCGCCCCCAAGCTGCCCTCATCCTCGCCCTTGGGGCGGGGCGTCGCGACCTCGTCAGCGGTGACCCTCGGCGCGGGCGACGCCTTGGGCGGCGGGGATCGGGCGGTCGGCGACGAGACCCACGAAGGACCGAATGGAGCCGAGACTTCGAAACAGCGGGTCCAACCTCCAGGCCCGATAGAACTGCGCCACGGGCACGCGCCCCACGAGCCCGTCGCCGGGGTCGTTGAACACGACGTGCCCGTCCGCGAGCCCACGCACGACGACCCAGTGGAGGCCCGGGGCGTCGAACCCCCAGAGGACGCGGGTCTGGACGAGAGCCAACACGGGCCGCCCCTGGTCAAGGTAGGCGCGGAGGGTAGCCAGCGCGTGGATCTCCCGCGGGAGCCACGGGTGGGCGAAGCCGTCCCGCCACGTGAGCGACGGCGCGAAGTGTCCCAACGCCTCGAGGAGCATGCTGGGCGTGGTCATCCCGGCGTCGTAGCCCGGGAGCGCCACGCGCCGGAGGGGAAAGCGGTCCCAAGTCCAGCGCCCCAGGGCGTCGCGCAGCGCCTCGACGCGCCCGGGGCGCTCGGCATAGGCGGCCGCGAGCATGGCCGCCGCCGTGGGGCCGCAGTTCGAGACCTCCCCCGCCTGGGCCGCCCGAGGTACCGGGAGCGGCCCCACCGCGGACGTGCGTGGCGCCCCGCGCGCCAAGGCCGCGGCTCCCCCGAGCAGGAGCACGCCGAACACGAGGGGCCCCATCACCGACCGCGCCACGCGAGCGCCCCACCACCTCTCATTCATCGTCAGCCTCCGGGGGGCACCGGGGGCCACGGAGGCCCCCCCCCTATAGGTCGCAACCCGGTGCGACCCGGGACGCTTCCGCAGCCGGCATCGGGGCTGCAACCGCGACCGCTACCGCTACCGTACGCGCGACCGTACCCGCGACCGTACCCGCGACCGCGACCACAACCTCGACCGTACTCACTGCGGCTGCCGCATCCGCTACCGCGGCCGCTCACGCTCTCCCAAACAAGGCCCCCACCCTCTCGGGGCGCTCTCCGCGCCTTGACACCGCGCGCCGGGGCGTGCTCTAACCCGCCTCCAACGTGCGGATGTGCGGGGAGGAGAGCACGTGGAGTCGCCCACCCTCATCAGCCAAGGCGTGCGCATCGAGGGCACCGTGCAAGGGCGTGGCGACGTCCGTATCGACGGCGCCCTACAAGGGACACTCGCCGTGGACGGCGCGGTCCACGTCCATCGCGGCGCCACCGTCGAGGCATCGCTGAAGGCGGACGAGGTGGTCATCCACGGCGCCGTGCGGGGACCCGTGGCGGCTCGACGGGCGATTACGCTGGCCGATGGCGCTTCGGCGGACGGCGACCTCGAAGCTCCCCTGCTCGGGGTGGCGCCCACGGCCCGCGTGCGTGGCCGGCTATCCATGCAAATCGACACACCGCGAGGCGCGCGCTCCGGGCGCCATCGCGGCTGAACGGCGCCCCGGTGCGGGGCAGCGAGGGAACCATGGCTGAGACGATCATCGGCGCGAACATCGCCATCGACGGCAACATCACCGGCAACGACGCCGTGACGGTGATGGGCTTGGTCCGAGGCACCGTACAGGTGAAAGACGTCGTCACCGTGCCCCAAGGGGGACGCGTGGAGGCGGACATCGAGGCCCAGTCCGTGGAGGTCGCGGGCTCCGTGCAGGGCAACGTCACGGCCGCCGACAAGGTGGAGATCAAGGCGGGCGGTAAGCTCATCGGAGACATCAAGGCGCCGCGCATCCTCATCGCCGACGGCGCCGCCTTCAAGGGCAACATCAACATGCAGGGCTGACGTCGATGGGCCCCAAGGCAGCGACAGTGCTGAGCGCCGGGACGGAGGTCCAGGGCGACCTCCACGCGGGGGAGGACCTGCGCGTGGAGGGCGTCGTTCGTGGCCAGGTGGTGAGCGACCACGAGGTCATCGTCGCCCCCGGGGCCATCATCGAGGGGGGACTCCTGGCCCGACGAGCGCGCGTGGAGGGCTACGTGGGCGCGGACGTCCAGGCCCACGAACGGCTCACGGTGGCCGCGACCGGACAGGTGCTCGGCGACATCCGGGCGCGAGAGCTGGCCCTCGCCCCCGGTGGCCGCGTCCGCGGCCGCGTGGAGACGGGCATCGATGTGCCGCTCGCTCGCTGGACGGGTGCCCAACGCTCCGCCCACCGCCCGGCCGCTCGGGTGGGAAGCGCGCGCTCAACGCCTGGCTGGACCGCGCCCGCCGCCACGCGGGAGACGCCTCCTTCCAGCGTGGGGCGCCGTCCCTCCCCTCCGACGACGCCTGCGGCCCAGCCCTCCGGCCCCAGCGTGGACCACGAGCCGCGCCCCCAGGAGGAGGTCGTCGAGCCCTCGGCGCCGAGCCCGGCGCGGGGCGAGGTGGTCGAGGTGGAGCCGGTGCCCGCGGCCGAACTCCCTCGATGAGCGCCCGCGTCCGCGGCGCCAGCCTCCGGGGGGCGCGTCGGGGGCGCCTGGGTGTGTTCTTTGCGTGGGGGCTCCTGGCCGCGTCGCTCGCCACCTCCGGGGCCTGCCTGGGCACGACCGGGGCCTACCGCGAGGCCCGTCGGAGCTGGACGCGGCACGAGGACTACACGGCGTCCTTCGTGCTCCGGCTGGACGTCCGCGCCACCCTCAAGACGGCAGCCTTCCGACGCTCTTACGCCAACGAGTACGCGCGCCTGTTCGCGCTCACGAGCCGGCAGCACGACCGGCTCCTGCGAGGCGAACTGGACGAGGCGCGACGCGAGTACGTCTTCGTGGTGGCGCTGTACACGGCAAACCGCGAGTGGAACGACCTCTCGCCCCGGGCCGCCATCTGGGAGGTGCGCCTCCAGAACGGCGCGAACGAGTACCTGCGCCCGCGCGTCGTCCAACGCCTGGACGACCGGAACCCCACGTTCCGAGCCATGTTCCCGGACGCGGGCGACCAGCACACCTTGTGGGAGCTGCGCTTCGACCGGGTGCGCTCCAACGGCGAGCCCTTGGCCCGGCCGGGCGAGCAGATCGAGCTCATCATCGCAGGGGCCGCCGGGCGGGTGCGCCTCGTGTGGCGCACCCCCAACTGACCCCTCACGCTCCGGAGAGGCCCCCCATGCCCATGTTCCGCACGCGCGACCGCACCCGCCTGGCCTACACGGTGGAGGGGCCACCCAGCGGACCGCCCGCGGTCTTGTGCGACGGGATCGCCTGCGACGGGTTCGTGTGGCGCTACCTGAAGCCAGACCTTCTGGCGGCTGGCTACCGGGTCCTTCACTTCCACTACCGCGGACACGGCCGATCCGGGCTGCCGCGCGATCCCGAGGCCGTCACGATCCCTCATCTCGCGGCCGACGTGAACGAGCTCATGGGCCACGTGGGGATGGCTTCGGGTGCCCTGCTGGGGCACTCCATGGGGGTCCAGGTGGTCCTGGAGACGGCCTTCCGCTATCCGGAGCGGGTGGAGCGAGGGGTGCTGCTGTGCGGCTCCTACGGCCGGGTCTTCGACACCTTCAAGAACACGGACGCGGGGGCGCGCCTCCTCCCCAAGATCCGCCGCTTCGTGACCCGCTACCGCGAGCCCCTGTCCACGGCCGTGGCCGCCGTGATGCCCACGCGGCTGAGCTACGAGGTGGCGCTCCTCACGGAGCTCAACCGAGAGCGGGTGCGACGTGAGGACATCATGCCCTACCTGGAGCACATCGGGCGCATGCCGTTGGACCTCTTCCTCGCCATGCTCACCGACGCGGCGGAGCGCACCAGTGAGCCTTTCTTGGGGCGCCTGACCCAGCCCATGTTGGTGGTCGCCGGGGAGCACGACGGGTTCACCCCCGCGACGACCAGCTACTTCCTGCGCGACGCCCTACCCAACGCGGCGCTCATCATGCTCTACGGCGGGACGCACGCCGCCCCCATCGAGCAGCCCGAGACGCTGAACCCGCGCGTCCTCGAGTTCTTAGGGACCTCCGACGAGGGCTCCCTCGAACGACCGGCCCCAACGCCCTGGCTCCAACGCTGGCGTGTGGCGCGCGGGGCCTGAGAGCCCAGCCCTCGCGTCCGCGGCCCAACAGGCGCTCAGGGCTCTACGCGGAACAGCTCGTGACCGGCGAGGATGAGGTCATTGTGCGCGAGCCGCATGGGCCTCTTGATCCGCACGTAGGTCCCGTTGGAAGAGCCCAGATCGTTGAGGAAGTAGCGGTTGTTGGCCCGCGCGATGACGGCGTGACTCCCCGAGACGTAGCCGTCGTGGGGGAAGAGGATGTCCCCGCGCTCCCGCCCCATGAAGACCTCCTGCCCGCTCAGCAGATAGCTGTTGCCCGGCTGCCCGGTCTCGGTGAGCTGGGCGAGGCGGCCCCAGGTGTCGGGAGGCAGCGGGCTCCCGAGCCCCAGCGTGCCCTCCTCGTCGCGGGCGGGCTCGCCCGGGAGGTCGGTGATGAGCTCGAACCGGAGGAGCTCCTGACCGATGCGGAAGCTGTCGCCGGACTGCAGCTCTGTCTGCTCGACGATGCGCCGGAAGACACCGTTCACCGTGTCCAAGGGGATGATGCTGAGGCCCTGCTCGTCGTACTGGAAGACCATGTGCTGGTCCCCGAGGAAGGCGTCCGCGGGGAAGTTCACGTCTCCCGACGTGCGCCCGATGATGGTCTGGTCCTCGAAGAGCGGGAAGGTGTCCCCGTCACTGCCGTCCTCGCGGATCAGGACGATCTGCCCCCGACGCTGGCGGTCGGCGGCGGGCGCCACGGGGATGGGAGGCGGCGCCGCGAGCTCCGCGGCGGGCTCCGGAGGCTCCGCGAAGGGGACCTCCTCCACGGCGGGCGCCGACTGGATGGCCTGGGTCTCGGCGGCGGTGTTCACCGGCTGCGGGGGCGGAGGCGGAGGCGGGGGCGGCGGCGCCTGGACGGGCTCAGGCTCGGGCTCGGGGTCCGGTTCGGGCTCCGGCGCGCTCAGCTCGGCCCCGCAGGCCAAGCAGAACATGAAGAAGTCTTCGTTCTCGTTGCCGCACTTGGGACAAATCAACACGGCGCGGGCCTCTCCGGTGGGGTGCCGCACGATTGGACCACCCCCCCGGAACACCGTCAAGAAGACCGGTGTCCCCCCGATCCGCCACCTACTCTGGGATTCGGCTTTGGATCCCGCGTGTGGG
>CAYZID010000343.1:0-5465 GCA_964478315.1 uncultured Myxococcales bacterium
GCCCTCCGGTGGGGCTCATGGTGCGCCCTCCGGTGGGGCTCATGGTGCGCCCTCCGGTGGGGCTCATGGTGCGCCCTCCCGCGGGGACGTGGAGTCGCTCTCCCCCGAGGCCTCTCCGGGCGCCCACCGCGCGGCCGGCCCGTAGCGCGGTCGGCAGCGCGCGTCGATGGCCTGGACCCGGCGCGAGGCGTCGGGCTCCTCCCGCAGCATCTCGATGAGGGGGCGGTAGACGGATGGGTCCAGCCCGAAGCGCCGGAACAGCCGGCGTAGACGGCGCTCGCGGCGCCCCTCGTCGGCGGTCCTCCCCACCTCGCAAGCCAGCGCCTCGTGGAGCGCCAGAGCCTTGGAGATCGTCATCATCGAGCGCAGCTTCGCGTACTCGGCGCACCGATCGTGGACGGCCCGGGACACCTCGCGCAGCAGCCCGGGCCGCTTGGCGATGGCGCGCGCGAGGGCCACGTAGGCGCCCGTGGTCATGTGGTACTTCAGCGCGAGGAGCGCGGCCACGTCGGGCCGCTCGCCGCCGCGGGGGCAGGTGATGTCCACGGCCACGCGCTCGTAGGTCTCGATCTTCTCCGGCGTGAGCGCCTCCCCTTCGGGGCTCTTCGTGCGGAAGACCCCCACGACGCGCCGGTCCGGGTGGAGCGCCCAGGCGGCCACACGCGCCACGTCCGCCGGGGTCTGTCGTTCCAAAGCTCGGAGGAGTCCCGCCAGCCAGGCGTCGGCCCAGCCCTTGGCCCACCGCGCCTCCCCCCGGCCGTGGCGCACGAGGCCCGCCACGAGGGCCGCCCGCGCCGGGGCGCGGGCCCAGCGCGCGCGGAGCCCCTGCGCCGCGAGCCGGGCCGCGCCCCGCGCTGCCCGCTCGTCCAGGCGGCCACGCTGGAGGCGTCCCAGGGCTCGGTCCAGGGCCGCGCGGGCGTCCCGCAGGGCCACGGCGCCCCGCTCGGCCACCGTCACCTCCAGCACCAGCGCGGCGGGCATGGTGGCGCCCCCCTGACCGTCCGGGGACCACAGGAGACACGAGGCCCCCCGCGCCAGCCGCGCGGCGTCCACGAGCCGCTGGCGCACGGGTCCGCCGGCGTGGCCCAGCAGGGCGCTCAGCGTGAGCAGCGCCGCCGCCGTGTCCTTGGGCGAGGTCCCCACCAGGCGCTCCACACCCACGAGGTCCCACGCCAACACCAGCCGCGTATCCCGGGCGCCTGGGGGTTCGACCTTGAAGCCGCTCGGGCGCGGCCGTGCTGGCTCCAGGGCCCCATGGGCCTTGGGCGTGGGGGCGTCTCCGGCCTCCCCGGGCGCCCTCTCGGAGCCGCCCTCGGGGGACTCCAAGGGGCGGAGCCAGCGCGCCACCGCGCCGCGTGCCCGCCGCCTCTCGCGGCTCGGGGCCGCGACGACCACGAGCACCGGCCCCCGGGCTGCGGCCTCGCGCCAGGCCCTGCGGGTCAGGGCCCCAAGGGCCTCGTCGTCGAGCCGCGCGGCCGCCGCCCGACTCGCGTAGGCCGAGCGCCCACCCTCCTCGCCCAGCAGCGCCCACAGCGTCGTCTCCACCGCGTCGCCTTGGGGCGAGACGGCCTCGTACATGCTCTCCACCGCGGAGACCCACAGTCCGGCGCGGGCGGCGGCGCCGTCCGGCGCGGCCCTGCCCAGCGCGCGCACCCACGCCGCTCCGGCCCACACGGCCACTTCGAGCGACTCGGGCGGCCCGGAGACGGTGAGCGCGGTCGAGGAGCCCGTCAGCGACACGCGGAGGGTCAGGCCGGCGCGGGCCGCCCACCGCCGGATGGGTTCACCGTCGCTGGTGCCGGACGTGGCCGGCTCGGCTGCCCAGAGCGCGGCGGCGGCGGCGGCGGCCAGGCCTCGGTCTGCCTCATGGGCCGCCTCGTCGCGCGTTCCCAGGGCGAGTTCCACCCGCACCGCGACCGAGGGGCTCCCCGGGGCGTACGTCTCCACGACCCGCGTCTCGGGCAGCTCGCCCTCGTAGTCGTCGACCGCCGCGCGCGTCGCCGAGCTCGGGGAGGTGGCCGCCCAGACCAAGGCGGCGGTCGTCCAGAGGGCACGCTGTGGGAGGACGAACGTCACCTGGTGACCGTCCGCGATCGCCCCCTCCCGTGTCAATCCGGGGCCCCCATCGCGTCCCCGGGCGGTGCGAGGCCCATCTTACCCCCCGGCGCCGCCCGGGGCGACGCGCGGCCCCGATCCGCCACCGGCTCCGCGGACCCAGGCGCAGGAGGCCGCGTTTGGGCAGGGAGGCAAGCGGCTGGGCGCGGAGGCGTGGCCCCGGCACGTCGATCGGCCAGTCGCTCGTGGGGCCGCGCAGCTCGACGCCGCCCACGCGCGGGATCCAAAGCCGAATCCCAGAGTAGGTGGCGGATCTGGGGCGGGATTCTCCGTTGCCACGGCGCGGGCCCTGTGGTACCACCCGCCCACACTTCACTCAGAGGCATCTGGAAGTGGGCTCCCGGCCCGCTTTTTTTTATGGCAGCAGAGAGACTTAGAGAGAGCCACCGGAGGCTCAGCGAGCTGGTCCAGCCCGTCGTGGAGCGGGAGGGCTTCGAACTCTATGACCTGGACCTCAGGCGAGAGGGCGGCCGCGGTGGGGGGCTCGTGCTCCGGTTGATGATCGACCGCGCTGGCCGCACCCACTTTGGGCCCCAGCGCGATGACCGCGGGCAGCTCGTCGGGGGGGTGAGCCTGGACGACTGCGTGCGCGTCACCAAGGCACTGGGGCCCGTGCTCGACGTGGAGGACCCCATCGACGGGGCCTACCGCCTGGAGGTCTCGTCGGCGGGCGTGGACCGGCCGCTCAAGCAGCCCGCCCACTTCGCCAAGGCGACCGGCCTCTATGTAAGGGTGAAGACCAAGGTGCCCGTGGGAGGCAGGCGGAAGCTCAGCGGGAAGGTCCTGGCGGCGGACGACGAGCACGTGACCCTCGCGGTGGACGGCGACGAGGTCGTCGTGCCCCTGCGGCTCGTGGACCGGGCCAACCTGGACTACTTCCACGAGGGCGGCTGACTGCGCGGCGCTCCCCATGACCCGAGCGCGACGCGCGCCCGGGGCGGGCGCGGTGAGAGAGACGAGACACGGCAGCGAGGCGATGATGGACATCACGACACTGAACATGACCTTGGACATGGTCGCCAAGGAGAAGGACCTCTCGCGGGACACCCTCGTCGGCGCCATCGAGACCGCCATCGAGACGGCCGCACACAAGGTCTTCGGGCCCGGGCGCGAGCTGGAGGCGACCTTCAACCCCGAGAAGGGCCAGGTGGAGCTGTTCCAGTTCATGCAGGTCGTCGAGGAGGTCGAGGACCCCACGACCGAGATCAGCCTGGAGCGCGCCCGCCTCATCGACGAGGGCGCGGCGGAGGGCGATGAGCTGGGCATCCAGATCTTCTATCTCGACAGCGACAAGAAGGAGGCGGAGGAGCAGGACGCCAAGTTCGGAGACATCCTGGGGATCTCCCAGTCGCGTCAGAGCTTCGGGCGCATCGCCGCCCAGACCGCCAAGCAGGTCATCATCCAGCGCGTGCGCGAGGCCGAGCGCGCGCGGATCTTCGACGAGTACAAGGACCGCCAGGGAGAGCTGGTCACGGGCATCGCCCGGCGCTTCGAACGCGGCCACGTCATCGTGGACCTGGGGCGGGCCGAGGCCATCTTGCCCAGCCGTGAGCAGATGCACCGCGAGAGCTACCGGGCGGGCGACCGGGTGCAGGCTTTCGTCAAGGAGATCCGCTCCGACATCCGCGGCCCGCAGATCCTCCTGAGCCGCACGGACCCCGGGCTCATCTACAAGCTCTTCGAGATGGAGGTGCCCGAGATCTACGAGGGCATCGTCCGCATCGTCGCGGTGGCCCGGGAGCCCGGCGAGCGCACGAAGATCGCCGTGGCGAGCCGGGACGATGACGTGGATCCCGTGGGCGCCTGTGTGGGGATGAAGGGCAGCCGCGTGCAGGCCGTGGTGCAGGAGCTCCGCGGCGAGAAGATCGACATCGTGCCCTACAGCAGCGACGTGGCGCAGTTCGTCTGCAACGCCATCTCCCCGGCCGAGGTCTCGCGCGTCCTCATCGACGAGAAGAACGACACCATCGAGCTCATCGTGCCCGACGACCAGCTCTCCCTGGCCATCGGGCGCCGAGGGCAGAACGTGCGCCTGGCCTCCCAGCTCGTGGGTTGGCGCATCGACATCAACAGCGAGAGCAAGGTCGCGGAGCTCAAGGACGAGCTCCGGTACTGGCTGTCCAAGGAGCTCCCCGAGTTCCCGCCGAGCGACATCGAGTACATGTTCAAGCTGGGCTTCCACTCGGCCGAGAACATCATCAACGCCGACGCCGCCGAGCTGACCGCCGTGCCGGGCGTGGACCAGGCCTTCGCCGAGCGGATTCAGGACATCTGCGAGGATCTCCTGGACGCCCGCGCGCGCGGCGCCCTGTGGCCCGAGGCCGGCCGCGAGGCTACCATCGCGGCCCTCGCGGCCCGTCAGCATGCATCCCCCAACGAGGAGCCCCCCACCGGTGACGGAGCATGACAGCGCCCGCCCCACGCCCACGCGGATGTGCGCCGCGTGCCGCGAGCGACGGCCTGCCAAGGACCTCCTCAGGTTCGCGCGGAGCGATCCGCCCGGGGGCCCGGCGCGGGTAGACCTGCGCCGCCGCCTCCCGGGCCGCGGGCTCAACCTCTGCCCGCGCCAGGCGTGCGTCGCGCGCGCTCTCAAGCGCTCCCTGTTCCGCCGCGGGCTGCACGCCCCGGCGCCCGGTGACCTCCCGACCACGGCGGCCCTCATCGTGGCCGCCGCCCAGCGCGAGCTCGCCGCGCTCCAGCCGAGCGGGGCTCCTGGGAGCGACGCGCGAGGCTCCCAGCCCCCCGCGACGGACCGCCCGAGGCGGCCGCCCACGACCCCCGCCCGTGCCGCCCGCGAGGCCTGGCTTCGGGCTCTCATCCCTGAGTTTACTTTGACCGGGGCCGGTGGTATGACCCGCCGGCCCGCCGGGCAGAGGCGTGAACGGAGCGCCGCAACGACGCGGCAAGCGCGACGTCCGCACGGCGAATCGCAGTAGGAAGGCATGAGTAAGGTACGCGTTTACGAGCTCGCAGAGAAACTCGGCACGAGCACCGATGCCGTGCTACAGCGATGCCGAGAGCTGGGCATCAATGTGGAACGGGGCCACTTGGCGTACATCACCGACGCCGAGGCGTCGTCCGTGCGCCAGACGCTCTCGGATCGGCCCGCGGGCGACGTGACCGAGAAGCGCGTGGGCTCCGGGACCGTGATCCGCCGCCGCCGTCGCGGGGCGCGCAAGGCCGCCGCCGCGCAGCCAGCCCCGGCCGCTGCGCCGGCGGCCTCTGCCTCCGCACCTGCGCCCCCCCCCGCCCCGTCCACCACGGCGCCAGCCGCCGCAGCCCCGCCCGCCGAGCGCCCCCCCCCGCCCCCCCCCCACCCCCGCCCCCCCCCCCCCCCCCCCCCACCCCCC
>CAYZID010000344.1:0-5424 GCA_964478315.1 uncultured Myxococcales bacterium
CCCCCCGACCGTGTGATGTTCCTGGTGCGTGACCCGGACCGCGCCCACGCGCGTGGGCGCCGAGCGGCCGAGGCGGACGGGCCTCGCGCGGACGGGCCTCGCGCGGACGGGCCTCGCGCGAATGGGATTGGACGCGTGGACGCGGTCGGCGGGGGAGGCGTAATCTGTGCCCAAGCTTGGACAACGAGGGCACGGGAGGCGAGCGTGGGCGACGCGGTGGACGGGAGCGCGCGGGGCGCGGCGAGCGAGGGGGCCTATCCGTTCCGGTTCTACGGCCACGGGTGCGAGGACTGGATCGAGGGGGGCAGTGACGGACACACCTTCACCGTGCGCTTCGCCCGCGCTCCCAGCGAGGACGAGCTCGAGCGCCTGGCCACGCGCTACGAGGAGTTCTTCGCCCAGGGCCCGGTGCGGCCCGCGGCGGAGCCCTGGGAGTGGTCCGGCGCGTTCGCCCTGTTCTCGGTGGGCGAGCGCGGGCGCGGCGGCTCCCCCGTGTGGGCCGTGACGCGCTTTCTCCGCGAGGCCCACGAGATCGTGCCCCTGGTGGACGTCGTCTACTTCAACGCCCGCGAGGGGACCGACGCCTGGGACGACTGGTCCGTGGCGCAAGGCCCCCCCTCCCCCGGCCCCTTCTCCCTGAACCGCGTCTCGCTGTTCATCCGCGAGCGCGACCCCGCGCTGCCCGACGCCGCCCCCGACCCGCGCTTCGAGAGGGCCCGGCGCGCCGTGCGCCGCGCGGGCCGAAGCGGTGAGCTCGATGCGCTCCTCGCCAAGGAGGCCAGCCAGCGCGTGCACGCCGCGCGCGTCGCCGCGACGGAGGAGCTGGAGCCCCAGGAGGAGACGCCCGCCGCGCCCTGGACGCCCGAGCAGCTCGCGGCCTTCGACATCCCCGAGCCGGCGTGGGTGGAGTGGGAGGAGCACGGCCGCCGCCACAGAAGGCGCGCCGCGGGGGACCACCTCATGGGGCACATCCACGAGCGCCCCATCGCCTACGTGGCCTTGGGCTCGGGGATCATCACGGACATCGCCTGGCTGGACCGCCAAGGGCGACGCCGGACGCCGCAATGGCCCGAATTCGTGTGGATCCACTACTGCCTCCTCCACCCCGAGGGCCGGTGGCTCTTCACGGGCAACGACAGCAAGCTCTATCGCGTGGACTTGGACGACGGCGTGGCGACCGCGTGGTGGGCCCCTCCCAACCACGATTCCATCGCGGACGTGGCCCTGCTCGCGGGCGGTACGCGCCTGGCGGTGGCCAGCGGCGGGAAGGTGCACCTGCTGGACACGGCGGACCCCGAGGCGCGGGAGCTGTCGGTGCTCAAGCGTCGGGCTTCCTACCTGTACCCCGTCTTCGAGGGGCGCGCCTTGCTCCTGCGAGGCACCCGCGGGCACGCGCTGTTCGCGCTGGTCGAGGACCGCCTCAAGCGCGCGGGGGCGACGGCGCTGGACGTGCCCTTCTATCGAGAGGTGGGGGGCGAGGGGGGGGAGGTGCGAGGCCGTCGCCTGCTGTTCGGTGGGCCCGAGGAGCTGTTCGAGCTGGTGGGCGCCGCGGAGGCCGTCGCCGCGCTCGTGGAGCGCAAGCCCAAGACCAAGCGCGCCGGGACGCGGCGGAAGGCGCGGAAGCCCAAGCTGACGTTCGCGCCGCTGGATGGGCTCCCCGAGCCGCTCCAGTTCCCGCCCGAGCCGGCCTTCACCGACGAGGAGAGGGCTCGCTTCCCCGACGAGAGCCTGCTCGTGCGGGCGCCGGACGGAGGGATCTTCGCCGCCGAGCCGGTGGACGTCCAGACCCCCTGGGAGTACCGGAGGATCTTCTGGAGCGCCGGCCCGGGGCAGCGCGTGGAGTTGACGGCCGGGCGGCCCCCGGTGACGGCGGAGCCTTTCTGGCAGATGCTGGTGGGGCGCAGCGGGCGGCACCTGTACGTGCGCTCCCTCCGCGAGCTGGTGCGGGTGACGCTGGACCCCTTCGCGACCTCGGTGCTGGCGGAGGCCAAGCCGTATCGGTCGTTGAGCGACGTGCTGGTGGACGAGGACGAGGAGCGCTGCATCCTCCTCGGCGGCGGTGAGGTGCGCTGGTTGGACATCGACGGGGACGGTCGGGCGACGTGCGTGGCCACGGTGGAGGACAAGTCCGCGGACTGGCTCCTGGCCTACCACCGAGGGCTGGACGTGGTCGTCGCGGCCGCGCGGCCTGGAAACGCGCAGTACTTGCTCCGGGTCTATCTGCGGCGCGGTGAGGGTGCGGTGCTCCTGGGGCGCGACAAGGGGATGGCGAACCGGGCGCTCGTGTCGGGGGAGCGCATCTTCGTGGCCCTGGGCGACGGGAGCTTCGTGCGGGAGCTGGCGGGGCTGGCCGAGGTCGTGGCCCACCGCGTCGCGGCGCGTCCGCGGCGGCCCAAGCCCTCGAACTGACTGCGGCCAGTCGTTCGGGCTTGGGCGACCGTGGCCGCACGACCCTCGCTCGCGCCCGCTCGGTCCGGGTTCTGCGTCGTGCGTCCAAGGGGCGTCACGAGGCGATTAGGTGGCGCATCGGGGTCATGTCACGGGTCCTGCTCCTCGCGGAGCTCGGCGGCGGAATCTCGGGTGTCTGCGCCCTCGGAGAGGTCTCCCGTGCCGTCCGTTGGGGGGGCCGCGGCGGTCGTCGCCAAGGGGTTCGTCTCGGCGCGGACGGCGGCGAGGATGTCCTCGGCCGTGCGGGCCGTGCGCAGGCGGTCCAGGAGGGAAGTCCCCAAGACCAGGCGGGCCAGGGCGGCGAGGACCTCTAAGTGCGTGTGGCGGTCCGAGGGTGGGCCCACGAGGACGAACAGGACGTCCACGGGCGCGCCGTCCGCGGCGTGATAGTCGATCGGCTGGGCCAGCGTGAAGACGCCCAGGACGGTGCGCTGGAGCCCCGGGAGGCTCGCGTGGGGGATGGCGACGCCCAGCCCCACGGCCGTGTTCTGGGTGTGCTCGCGCTCCCACAGGGCCTCGCCGAGGGCGCGCGCGTCCACCCCCACGGCCCCGGCGAGGTGCTTGGCTACGCGGTGGAACAGGGCCTCCTTCCGGCTGACGTGGACGCGGGCGACGGCGGCCTCCGGGAGGAGCAGCGAGCCCAACTCCAGGGGGGCTTCGGGGGGCGCGACGACCTCGTGCGTCTGCTTCTGCGGCGTGCGCAACACCAAGACCGAGCAGGAGGCGTCGCGCACCATGCGGGCCTTGGGGCTGCCGCGGAGGGCCGTCCACAGCCCCTCGCCCCCCGCCGCGCCCAGGATCAGGAGGTCGTAGCCGGCGGAGGCCTGGGAGATCGCCGTGAGGGGATCGTCGCCACGGAGCAGGACGGGGCGGCTGGGGGCCGAGACGAGCTGCCGGAGCTCGTGAAGGTAGTCGTTGTCGGCGGTCACGGCGATGGCCCCGGCGTCCGGCGGGGCTACGCGCACGAAGGTCAGGCGGGCGTTGAACACGCCGGCGAGCTGGTCCGCGGTGGTGGTCACGAGGGCGTCGTGGGGGCCGGGCTCGGCGTAGACCAAGATCTCGCGCACGTAGCGCACGCCGGCGTCGCGGAACAGGGCCAGATTGCAGGCCAGGTGTTGGAGCAGCCAGGCCATGGGCTGGCGCAGGATGCGCCCCTGGCCCCGGCCGCCTCGCGTCTCGTAGTCTAGGACGAGCCACCGCGTGTGCAGGCGCGCGCTGGCCGCGTAGAGCGTGCGCTGGACGTCGCGCGTGACGATGGCGTTCCAGCGCAGGTCCAGGTGCTGGCTCTCGGCCATGGTGCGCACGCGCCGAGCGATGGAGGTGGTCAGGGGGCTGGGCGCCGCGAGCGCGGTGAGGCTGGTCTGCTCGGGCACCTCGGTGACGTGCAGGACCTCCACCGTACCGCCGGCGGCCAGGGCGGCCGCGATCTCCACGAGCGTCTCGGGCGAGCGCTCGGTCCCCAGCAAGGGCACGGCGACGTCGGCGTCGTGGGCCAGGGCGTCGGCCAGCTCCTCGTGGGCCCGCGCTGCGCCCGGGCGCAGCAGCTCCGTGCGGCGCCCCATGAGGCCCAGCACACCGCGGCGGCGCACGCGGGGGCGCCCGTAGGCTGTGTAGAAGAAGGCGCCCAGGGCGATGAGGGCGACCGTCGCGGCGAGGGGAACCAGCCCCATGACGGCGAGGAGTGTGAGGCCGGCCAGCGCGCCGAAGGCCTGCGTCCACGGGTAGAGAGGGCTCTTGTAGGCGGGGCGGTACCAGCCGGCGCGGCTCTCGCGGAGGACCAGCACCGTGACGTTCACGGCGACGAACAGGAGGATCATGAAGGCGCTCGCCAGCTTGGCGATCTTCTCCACCTCAAGCGTGGCGATGGCGAGCCCCATGAGGGCCCCCGTGAGGACGATGGCGGGCACGGGGGTGAGCCAGCGGCGGTGGAGCTCGGCGAGGAGGCTCGGGGCCAGGCCGTCGCGAGCCATGGCGAAGGGGAAGCGCGAGGCGCTGAGCAGCCCGGCGTTCGCCATGGAGGTCATGGTGAGCACGCCCAGGACGGCCGCGGCCGCGCCGGCGACGGGCCCAGCGAGCTGCTCGGCCAGGGTGTGGATGGGGCGGAGGTCGTCGGCCAGCTCGGAGACCGGGATGTTGCCCACGAGGCTCAGGGTGACCACGGCGTAGAGGGCGGCCATGACGGCGAGCGAGATGAGCATCCCGGCGGGCAGGTTGCGGTCCGGGTTGCGGACCTCCTCGGCGATGGCGGCCACCTTCGTGACCCCGGCGTAGGACACGAACACGAAGGCGGCGGCGCCCAGGAGGCCGCGTCCGCCGTGGGTGATCTCGGGTACCATGAGGGCGGGCTGGAAGGTGCTCAGCGCCTCGACGACGAGGGCCACGAGGCCGCCCAGGGAGATGACGACGACGACCTTCTGGACGCGGCTCACGGCGCGCACGCCGACGATGTTCAGGACGACGATGCCCACCAGGAGGACCAGCGCGGTGGGGACGATGGGGAGGTCCACGAGGACCCACAGGTAGTGGGCGAAACCCACCAGGGCGAAGGCGCTCTTGAGGAGCAGCGAGAGCCACAGGCCCAAGCCCGCCACGGTGCCCGCCAGGGGCCCGAAGGCGCGCTCCAAGAAGACGTAGGTGCCTCCCGACAGGGGCATGGCGGTGGCGAGCTCCGCCTTGGAGAGCGCGGCCGGCAAGACCGCCAGGCCGGCCAGGAGGTAGGCCATCCACACGCTGGGCCCGGTCTTGGCGGCGGCGAGCCCCGGCAGCACGAAGATGCCGCTGCCGATCATGGCGCTCATGCTGATGGCGACGACGGCGCCCAGGCCGAGCCGGCGCTCGAGAACGGCCAACGGAGACTCCTCTCGGGTCGTGGGTCGCTTACGATGCACGGGCCGCCGGGGTTCGGCAAGACGTCTGTGGGCTCCCAGATCCGCCACCTGCTCTGCGGACCGAGGCGCAGGAGGCCGCGTTTGGGCA
>CAYZID010000345.1:0-5423 GCA_964478315.1 uncultured Myxococcales bacterium
GCGGAGACCATGGCCTACTTCGGCGAGCCCTCCGCGGTGGTGGCCGTCCCCGCGGGCCCCTCCACGGCTCCCTCCGCGGCCCCCGTCCAGACCGAGTCGTTCGACCGCGCGGGCTGGGGCGACGTCCCCCGGGCCCGCCCCAGCCAGGCCCCCCAAGCCGCCGCGTCCGCGCCCACGGAGCCGCGCACGCCCGGTCCCGCGCCCGCCGGCCCAGCCGGCCCAACCGGACCCGAGGAGCCCCGGGTGGAGGAGCCGAGCGTCCACGTGGCGCTGGCCGTGCGCGCCGCGCGCCTCACCAAGCGGACCTTCCAGCGGCGCCTGCGCGAGGCCTTGGGGGCCTGGGGGGAAGCCCACCGCTACAACGACGACACCTGGTTCCTGTTCCTCCACGCCACGAGCGAGGCGGCAGCGCGCAACCGCGTGGGCGTGCTGGTGCGCCGCTTCCAGCAGCAGCTCGGCGACGACACGCGCGGCGCCTGGGCGGCCGTGGAGCCGGCGTCGTGCGCGGCCCCCGAGGGGGGCTTCGGCGAGCCCGAGGAGCTGCCGGACGACCTGCGCAAGCTCCTGGCCCAGGTGGGCATGTAGCGCCGGGGAAAGCGACCATCGCCTTCCGCCGCCCCCGGCGCGCGGCTACGATGCCGAAGCGAGGGCCCGGCGCGCGCGGGCGCCCCCCTGGCCCCCCCGCCGCCCGGCCCGCGGGCGCCCACGAAGCACGACGACGACGGAGACGGTCATGGCAGCAGACGTGGAGCTCGTGGGCGTGACGCCCTTCATGGAGGCGTGGGAGATCCACCAGCCCCAGGGCCCGGACGCCGCGGGCGCCCCGGGCGCGGACGTGACCCAACTCGAGGGGGCCGCCCACGAGCGCCGTCACTGGGTGCGCCTCACGGCCGTGTGCAACAACCGCTGCGACTTCTGTCACGACAGCCCCCACCAGGACGGGACGATGCTGGACCCGGAGGCGCTCCGGGCGAAGATCCGCCAGGGGCGCGCCGAGGGGGCCCAGCGCCTCATCCTGTCGGGCGGCGAGGCCACGATCCACCCGGCCTTCCTGGACCTCGTGGCCTACGGCCGGGAGGTGGGCTACGAGTGGATCCAGACCGTCACGAACGGCCGCGTCTTCAGCTACGCGAGCTTCGCGCGCAAGGCGGCCCGGGCGGGGCTCAACGAGGCGACCTTCTCCATGCACGGGCACACGCCGGCCCTGCACGACGCCCTGGTGGGGGCCAAGGGGGCCTTCGTCCAGGCGACCAAGGGGATCCGCAACCTCCAGAAGACGGGCCAGGTGGTGGTGAACCTGGACGTGGTCATCAACAAGCAGAACCTGGCCGCCCTCCCGGCCATCATCGACTTCTACCTGGGGATGGGCATCCGGGAGTTCGACCTCCTGTGGCTGGTGCCCTTCGGGCGGGCCTGGGAGCACCGCGACGCGCTGTTCATCGACCGCGTGGCGCCGCCGCCGGGGCTGGCGGCGGCCATCCGGCGGGCGCGCGCGGCGGGGGCCATCCTGTGGACGAACCGGCTGCCGCCCCAGCTCCTGGAGGGCGTGGAGGAGCTCATCCAAGACCCGCACAAGCTCCAGGACGAGGTCCGAGGCCGCAAGCCCGAGTTCGAGGACTGGCTGCTGCGGGGGCAGCCCATGCGCTGTCGGCAACCCGAGCGGTGCTCCCACTGCTTCATCGAACACCTGTGCGACGCCATCGAGGGCCGAGAGGAGGCCCGGGCCCGGGACCGCGTGGAGGCGCTGCTCGTGGAGGGGGAGGTCCCGGACCGCGGGTGGCTCGCCCAGGCCGAGCGGGTGGACGTGCGCGCGCGGTCGATCCCGGAGGCGGCGGCGCTGGCGGCGGCGGTGCGGGAAGCCCGCCCCGAGGTGTCCCTGCGGGTGGAGATCGCGGGCACGGCGTCCGCGGCGGAGGCCGAGGCCGCCCCACCGCTGGACCTGGCCCCGCTGCGAGCCCAAGCCCCGGAGCGCGTGGCGTCCAGCGAGCCGGCGGTGCTGGACGCCCTGCTGGGCGGCGAAGCGCCCTGGGAGATCGTCCTGGACCGGCGCTCGGCGACCTGGCTGGCCGAGCACCGGGAGGAGGTTCGGGCGGCGGGGGCGCGCGTGTTCGTGTCGGCGCGCACCTATCTGACGCGCTCGGCGGCGCTGGAGTCCGGCGTCGTGCCCGCGGAGGCGCTGGCGCCGCTGGTGGAGGGTTCGGGCGCGCCGGCGTTCACGCTGGTGAACCTGCCGCCCTGCGCAGCCCCGGGGGCGCGGGTGGTGGACGAGCCGGCGGCGCACCCGGCGGCGACCTTGGAGGCCATGGCCCAGCGCGCGGACATGGAGGCCTTCACGGACGCGCACATCCTCCACGGCTACCGGGCCAAGTCCATTCGGTGCGAGACGTGCGCCGCCCACGACCGCTGCCGGGGCCTCGCCATCAACCACGTCCGCGCCTTCGGCCTGGGGAGCCTGCGACCGCTCCCATAGACCGTCTCCCACGGGCCCGAGGGCACCACGGAACCGGCTCCAAGCCCTCGCCCACATCCTCCAGAGGACCGAGGACCGACTCCAAACCCTCTCCCATATCCTCCAGAGGACCGAGGACCAACTCCAAACCCTCTCCCACATCCTCCAGGGCATCGTCGAGAGACGTTCGTGTCACGCCGAGGAGCCCCAGGGGTGCTCGGGGGGGGGGCGGTCCCATCCCGTCCCGCGGCCCCGCGCGCCCTACGGGGTGAAGGGCACCTCGTCGCTGTGGGCGTAGAAGCCGTCGGGGACCTGGGCCATGACGCAGTCCCCGTAGCCGGTGCCCAGGGCGCAGGTGCTGATCATCACGCCCCACTGCCAGGGGACGCCCGGCGTTGCGTCCAGGGCGCTCGCCGAGGAGAGCGCCACCGCCCCGGCGCAGGTCTCGCTCTGGGGATCGTAGGTCCCCCCCCCCATGAAGCAGCTCAGCCCGGGCAGCAGGTCCACGGCCCCGCTGGGCGCGGGTGCCGCCATGTCGAAGGACGTGACCTCGGAAGGGAGCCCCCACACCAGGGAAGGCAGCTCCTCCTCCCCCTCCTCGGAGGCCGCGTAGAGCACCCAGGTCCACGCCCCCGGCGGTGGGCTCGCGTAGGGCGCCCACTGGAAGGTCGGCGTGGTGCCCACCCCCGTGGCGCCCGCCGCGGGGGTCAGCGTCTGGATGGGATCCCGCAAGGTCACCTCTACCGAGACGTCCCCACCCGACAGATCCACCTCATCCCACGAGAAGCCCGCCCCATCGTTCCCGGGCGAGCCCTCGTCCCCCGTCCCGGCCACGTCCGCGAACCCCCACACCTCTCCCGTGCCGGGCTGGCCCTGCCGCAACGCCGTGAGCACGAAAGACGTCGCGCCCGCGTCCAACCAGGCGGTGGAGAACTTGCCCTCGAAGTCCTCCAGCGCCACGAAGATGGGTGCTGGCGTGGACAGCTCGTTGAGGATCGTTCCGGTCACCCGCACCGTGTCCGCTCCATCCGTGTCCACCACCACGGCGTTGGACCCGCCGATGGACTTGGCGTCGATGTCGGCGTTGGGGTCGGACAGGGCCACGTCGAAGGCCTCGATGCGCACGTCCAGGGCCGCGTCGTCGGGGAGCGGCTGCCAAGGCGTATAGCTGGGCCCCGTCGTCTCGCGCCCGCTCTGATCGTAGTTGTTCCAAGCGACCCCGTGCGTGGCCTCGACGTTCACCCGATACCCCGCCGCGCCGTCCACCGGCGTCCACGTGAAGGTGGGCGTCAGCGTGTCCACGGGGTCGGCCGCCGCGGGCGCCGTGAGCACCATCCGCCGCGACAGCTTCTGCACGCTCCCCAACGTGTCGGCCTCCACGTGGACCTGGTCCGAGGTCGTGTCCCGGTAAGACAGGAGATAGGTCCCGGCCGCCGTGGGACCTGGCTCGGGGAGGCCACGCGACCAGGCGCCATCGCCCGCGTCCCAGTCGTAGCTCCCCGCCGTGTTGTCCGCCACCGCCTTGCCGCAGCCGCCGTCGTCCAGGAGCGTCACCTCCTCCCCCGACGGCAACCGCACCCGAGGCGGGGACAGCCCCGCGACGGGACCACCCGGCGGCTCGACCTCCAGGCGGAGGTAGTAGCCGCCGCAGAGCCCCTCGCCGTCCACCCACTCCCCGGACTGGGGGTCCCAGTAGCCCGGGGGCTTGGGCTCGGCGGACTCGTTCACGGTGTAGACGTCGAAGCGGCCGTAGCGGGGCGCCGGATCCGGCAGTGTAAGCGCCAGCATGTAGGGCCCGGGCGGCGCCCCGGGGATGTTCTCGGCTAGGACCTTGGTGGCCTCGCTCTGGGGATCCACGCCCAAGGTGGGCTGCCCGTCGGGCTCCCACCCCGGCCCGCCGTCGTCGCGGAAGGCGCGCACCCAGTAGGTCCCGGTGGGGAGCGTGAGCGACCAACCGCCCAGGCCGCTCGTGTCGGCGGCCAGGTCTACGACCGTCTCGGCCACCCAACCCACGGCCGCCTCCGGCGTCAGGAAGGCGCGGACGTAGACCTCGTTCGAGGAGCCCGGCGGGGCGTTGGGCGCCCCACCCACGTCCAAGTAGCCGGGCACGGTCACCGCCTCCTGGTGGATGACCGTCACCGTCGCGGGGGGCGAGGTCCCGGCCTCGTTGGATTGGGTGGCCCGCACCGTGAGCAGGGAGCCCGCCGCGAGGCTCGCCCCGTCGTAGGCGAGCTCCCCGGAGAAGGCCCCCGCGGCGTCCGTGGGCAGGATGGATCCCACCAGGAGGGCGTCTCCGTCCAGGAGCTCCACGCTCACGGAGCCCTCGGGCTCCCCCTGCCCGGCGA
The DNA here is from genome assembly GCA_964478315.1 of uncultured Myxococcales bacterium. GTDB lineage: Bacteria > Myxococcota_A > UBA9042 > PHBI01 > JAAZYN01 > CAYZID01. The sequence continues at coordinate 4,795 of CAYZID010000345.1, forward strand.
CGGGGACCACCCCGGAGACGGGCATGTTCGGCTGGGGCGCGCTGAGCACGGGCGCCGGAGGCGGCGCTGCCCCGGAGCTGTCTGGGCCGGCGTCCGTGGGGCCAACATCCGAAGCCCCCGTGTCCGGGGAGCTCGCCCCATCGGGCGTGTCGGCCGCGTCCCCGCCCGCGTCGGGCTCGCAGGCGTTGGTCCACGCGGTGGGCGTGGTGGGGTCGCACACCAGGCAGTCGTCCTTGGGGTTCACGGCCCCGGCGGAGAGGCACGCCCCGCCGATGAGGCAGCGCCCGCTGACGATGGTCCGCGCGCACTGCCCCGACTCGCAGGCGTTCACGGTGCACGTGAGCCCGTCATCGCAGTCGGGATCCGCCGTGCAGCTCGCGGGCATGGTGTTGTCCGGCGGGACCTCGATGTCCCCGCAGCCCCCCGCGACGATCGCCAGCGCGACCACCAAGCTCCCCAGAAACCCGCTGAGCCGCGCCGCGTGCGCACCGTTGACGCCCGTCATCATCCCGACCTCCTGGGCGCGCCGCCCCACGCCCTGCCCGCGGGCGTGGCCGCTGCCGCCGCCGAGGGCCATCCTGCACCGGGGGCGAGGTCCCTTCAACCGCGGGACATGCCCCCAGATCCGC
>CAYZID010000346.1:0-5399 GCA_964478315.1 uncultured Myxococcales bacterium
TGGCCGCGTCACGTCGAGCACCCAGACGTGCAGCCCGACGACGCCCACACGCGGGACCCAAAGCCGAATCCCAGAGGCGGGACCCAAAGCCGAATCCCAGAGTAGGTGCCGGATCGGGGCACGTGGCCGCTGCGGGCCCATTCCTGCGGCGCCGCCGCCAAAGGTGGTGTATGAACCAGGGCATGAGCTCGCTGCGCGTTTTCATGAGCGTGGGCCGCCTGCACATCGTGGCCATCGCCGCCCTGGGCACCTTCACCTTTGGGTGGCTGTTCACCGGCCACTACGCCTGGGGCCTCATGGCGGTGAGCGCCCTGGACTGGTTCCTCGTGAACCTGCTCAACCGCGTGGTGGATCTGGAAGAGGACCGCGTGAACCGCATCACGGGCGTGGGCTTCGTGGACCGCCACCGGCGCGCCATCACCGTCGGCGGGTTCGCCGCCCTCGCCGCTTCGTTCGCGTGGACGGTCGCCACCTGGCCCGAGATCACCTGGCTGCGGGTTGCCTACCACAGCCTGGGGCTGGCCTATAACTGGCCCATCCTCCCCGGGAAGCGGCGCATCAAGGAGCTGTACTTCTTCAAGAACACGGCCAGCGCCGCGGGGTTCGTGCTCACCGTCTTCCTCTACCCCCTGGCGGGCGCCGGGTGGGGCGCTGATCCCGCGCTCCTGGCCCCGGGCGTGACGCCCGCCACCATCTGGCTCAGCGGCGCCTTCTTCGTCCTGTTCGAGCTGAGCTACGAGGTCATCTACGACCTCCGCGACGAGCCCGGCGACCGGGCCGCGGGCGTCATGACCTACCCGGTGGTCCACGGCCTGCGCGGGGCCACCCGGATCATCGACGGGCTCATCGCCACGAGCGCCCTCAGCCTCCTCGTAGGCTACGCCGCGGGCGTCATCCCATGGCGGATCTTCGTCATGATCGCCGCGCCGGGCCTCAACCTCTGGTACTACAAGCGCGCCCTGCGCCGGGGGATCACCTCGCGCGACTGCATCCTCCTCACCTGGGTCGGCGCCGCCCTGCTCGCGACCTACCACCTGTGGGTGGTGGCTGGGCTGCCCGGCGTGGACGCCTGAGCGGAGGCCCCCTCGTGGACACCATGATCGCCATCGAGCTGTCCTGCGTGGCCATCGTAGGCCTGTACTTGGGCGTGCGCGTGCCCCGAGACGCCGCGCCGGGGGCCTTCCTGACCCGATTCGCCCTCCTCATGGCGTCGAGCTGGGCGGCCGAGGACCTGGTCATCCACGCCTACGGCTTCTACGCCTACTCACCCGCCTGGGTGCCCACCATCGACCGCGTTCCGCTGCTCGTCGCCGCCATCTGGCCCGTGGTCATCCAGAGCGCTTGGGACCTCGCTCGCCACCTGACCCAGCGCCCCGGCCGCGTCCCCCTGGTCGCCGCCGCCATCGTCCTGGCGGACGCCTCCCTCATCGAGCCCGTGGCCGTCCACGCCGGCCTGTGGTGGTGGACCGAGCCGGGACTGTTCTCCGTCCCGCCCGTGGGCATCCTGGGCTGGGCCATCTTCACCTACATCGCGGTCGCCGTGTTCACCCGCCCGCGGCTGCCCGGCTGGTCCCTCCTCGTCCTGGGGCCGGCGCTGGTGCACCCCGCGCTGCTCGCGGCGTGGTGGGGCGCCCTGCGCTGGGTGAGCGGCACGATCCCGCCCTGGCCCGCGGTGGCCCTGGCCTGGGCCCTGTCCCTGCCCCTCGCCGCCGCCGCTTGGCGCACCCGAAGCGGTGCCCACCTGCCCCTCCGCGAGCTGCTCCTGCGGGTCCCGGCGGCGGCCTTCTTCTTCGCGCTCCTCGCCGCCTACCCCCAGGGCGCCGGGGCCCTCACGGCGTACGCCCTGGCCTTCGCCCCGCCCTACCTCGTGCTCACGTGGCAGGCTGCACGGGCCGACGCCTGAGCCGCCCCCCCCTCCCACGCCTGCCTTGGCCTACCTCCACCGCCATTCGTAAGTGAGCGCTCACAAATCATTCTTGACCGGCTCGCCACGGTAAGTAAGTGTGGCCTCACTTATGGCACGACCACGCAAGATCACGAATGAGCAGATCGTCGAGGCCGCGCGGCGCGCCTTCCTCACCCACGGGCACGCCGTGACAACGGCGACGATCGCCCTGGAGGCGGGCGTCTCCGAGGGGACGATCTTCAAGCGCTTCCCCAGCAAGGAGCACCTGTTCCGGGCGGCCATGGGCCTGCCGGAGTTGGAGATCCTCGACGAGATCGAGGCCCTGGTGGGCCGGGACACGATCCGAGCCAATCTGCTGCGCCTGGCCTCCCAGGTCCTCATCTTCATGCGGACCATGGTGCCGCGGCTGACCATGCTCTCGTCCCACAGCGGCTTCGACCCCGTGGAATACCTCCGGGAGCACCCCAACCCAGCACCTCTGCGCGGGATGCAGCTCCTCGCCACCTACGTGCGGCGCGAGATCGAGCTGGGTCGCCTGCGCAGCGACCTGGACCCGGACGTCTTCTCCCGGGTCTTCTTGGGCGCGCTCCACAACTTCGCCTTCCTGGAGCACGTGGGCATCCAGGCCATCGCCGGGCTGGACGCCGAACGCTACGCCCAGGGCCTCGTGGACATGCTGGTGGGCGGCATCCTACCCGAAGAGACGCCGGGGCCCGCAGGGCCTCCGCTCCAAGGGGCCCCCATCCGGAGAGACGCGCCGCCCTCCAGCGACGAGGAGGCGCGATGAGCACGCCCCGCGACCAAGCGCCTTGGCCCGCCGCGTCCCTGGCCGCCGCCATCGCCCTGACGGTCGGCGCGTGTACCGTCCACGCCGTGCGCGAAGACCCCACGCCCACCGTGGCCCTGCCCGACGGCTACTCCACGGCCCCCTCGGGCGGGCCCCGAGTGGACCGGTGGTGGGAGTCCTTCGGGGACCCCGAGCTCACGCGCGTCGTGGGGCTGGTCCTGAACCAGAACCTCGATCTCCGCCGCGCCTGGGCCCGGCTGAAGATGATGGAGGCGGTGGCCAAGATGTCCGGCGCCGCGTCGCTGCCCCAGGTGGACGCCTCCGCGGGGATGGGCGTCACATACCAGCGGACGCCCTCCATGCAGCGCTTCTACTACAAGGACGACACGCAGACGATCGAGACCTACTCCCTGTCGGTGGGCGTCGCCTACGAGGTGGACCTGTGGGGCAAGGTCCGCGCCACCCAACGCGCCGCCGCCCTGGACCGCGACGTCTCCCGCCTGGACGCCGAGGCCATGGCCGTGACCCTGGCCGCCCAGACGGCCGAGACCTGGTTCACTTGGGCCGAGGCCCGCGCCCAGCGGGCCCTGCTGGAGACGCAGATCGAGCTCAACGAGACGACCGAGGAGCTCCTGGAGATGCGCCTCCAGCGCGGCCTGTCCACGCTGGTGGCCGTCTACCAGCAGCGCCAGCAGCGCGCCGCCATCGAGGCCCAGGTGCCCTTGGTGGAGGCACGGGCGGCCACGGCCGCCCACCAGCTCGCGGTCCTCGCCGGGAGGCCCCCGGCCGAGGTGGTCGCCACGCCGCCCGAGGCCCTGCCCACGCTGCCGCCCATCCCCGACGTGGGGGTGCCCCTGGCCCTCCTGGAGCGGCGCCCCGACGTCCGCGCCGCCCGAGCCCGCCTCGTGGCCGCCGACTACCGCGTGGCCGTGGCCATCGCCGACCGCTATCCGGCGCTGCGCCTGAGCGGCAAGGCGGGCTTCAACGCCACGGACATCGCGGACTTCTTCGACTCCTGGCTGTTCAACCTCCTCGGCAACCTCGTGGCGCCACTGTTCGACGGCGGGCGCCGCGCCGCCGAGGTGGAGCGCACGCGGGCCGCCCTGGAGGACGCGGCCCACGGCTACTCCAAGGCCATCCTCACGGCCCTCAAGGAGGTCGAGGATGCGCTCACCCTGGAGGAACACCAGCGCGCCTACCTCACCCGACTGGACCACCAGCTCGCCCTGAGCCGCACGACGCTGGACGAGGCGCGGGTCCGCTACTTGAACGGCCTCAGCGACTACCTCCCCGTGCTCACGGCGCTGGCGGGGGTCCAGAAGCTGGAGGTGACGCAGCTCACCGCGCGACGCCAGCTCCTGTCCTACCGCGTGCAGCTCTACCGCGCGCTGGGCGGTGCCTGGACGCGCAATTTGACGCCCCCCGCCGAGCCCCAACGTAGCCCCCCGGCCCCCGCGAAGGAGGACCGCCCATGAGAGTCGTCATCAACGGTCTGCTGTTCCTCCTGTTCCTGGCGGCCGGGGTGGGCGTCGCCGTCTTCCTCGTGAAGACCAAGCCCAAGGCCAAGAAGGCCCCGCCCCCCGAGCAGGTCGCCTACGTCACGGTCCAAGAGGCGACGGAGGGGCAAGCGCCCGTCGTCGTGACGGGGCTCGGGCAGGTGCAGCCCGCGCACGTCGTCGTGGTCCAGCCCGAGGTGAGCGGCCGCGTGGTGTCCCTGAACCCGGCCCTGGTCGTGGGCGGCCGTGTCCGTGCGGGCGACGAACTCCTGCGGGTGGACGACCGCGACTACGAGCTGGCGGTCCAGGCCCAGGCCTCCGCCGTGGCCCAGGCCAGGACGAACCTCGCCCTGGAGGCCGGGCGGCGGGCCGTCGCCGAGCGGGAGTGGAAGATCATGGAGCGCGAGGGGCACGCAGATCCGGCGGCCAAGGATCTGGCCCTGCGCGTCCCCCAGCGCCAGGCCGCCAAAGCGGCGCTGGCCTCGGCGCGGGCCGCCCTGGGGCGCGCCAAGCTGGCGCTGAGCAAGACGAAGATCGTCGCCCCCTTCAACGCGGTCGTGCGGGATGAGTCGGTGGAGCCCGGGCAGCTCGTAGGGCCCTCGTCGCGCGTCGCCACGCTCGTGGACAGCGACGAGTTCTGGGTGACGGTCGCCATCCCCACCGAGGAGCTCCGCTGGCTGGCCATCCCAGGCCTCAACGCGGGCCCGGAGGAGGGCTCGCCCGCCACCGTGACCCACGAGCCATCGGGGGTGGTCCGCCGCGGGCGGGTCGTGCGGCTGCTCAGCGACCTGGACCAGCTCGGGAAGATGGCCCGCCTCGTGGTGGCGGTGGAGCACCCGCTCGATCCCGCGGGAGGCGCGGAAGGCGAGAGCCCTCTGCCGTTGCTGCTGGGCTCCACGGTGCGCGTGGACCTCCGCGGCGCTCCGCTGCGGGATGTCGTGACGCTGCCGCGCAAGGCCCTGCGCGACAACGACGAGGTCTGGCTCATGGGGGCCGACGGGCGGCTCGCCAAGGCCCAGGTCCAGGTGGCCCACCGCGGGGAGCACAGCGTCTACGTTCGCGGCCTCCCACCCGGCGCCCGGGTCGTCACCTCGCCCGTCCCCGGGGCCGTCCCGGGCCTCAAGCTGGCCCTGGACGAGGCGCAAGACAGCCGCAAGGCCCCAGATCCGCCACCTGCTCTGCGGACCGAGGCGCAGGAGGCCGCGTTTGG
>CAYZID010000347.1:0-3427 GCA_964478315.1 uncultured Myxococcales bacterium
AGAGGGCGAAACCCGCAACGTGCTGGTGGAGTCGGCGCGGATCGCCCGTGGTGCCCACGGGGGCAGGGCGCCGGGGTAGGGGCGAGGGCGCGGGCCGGTAGGGTCGCGGCGCGGGTCGGGGCTGGGAGAGCACCGCCCCGGTGAGGGATCAGTCGAGCGCAGCTTCTAGCTCGGCCTCGGTCGAGACGTAGGTCACGCGCTGAACGACGCCGCGCTGGAGGGTCGCCAGGGCGATCTTGTCGGCTTCGCGCTCGTTCTTGAGGGCTTCGGCCAGGCTCTCTTCGTAGATCAGCACGACCGGGTACGCGCGGTCACGGAGCATGGGCAGGGCGACGCTGTTTCTCACGACCGTGGGTAGAGAGCTGATGTCAGCGATAAAGAGCGCCCCCCGGCTGGAGAGGTACTCCTTGCCTCGTCGGTCGAGCAGGCTCTTCACCGTGCCTCCAGCCGCCTTCGAGAAGGCGAAGATCAGCAGCTTGGTCTCGGGGGTCACCGAGTGTGGCTCACCAAACTGGTCGGGTAGCGTGAAGTCCACGCGGGCCCCCGGGGACAGGCCGGCGCCTACCGAGGCGGGTTGGGTGCGGCTCGAGGAGCCCGGGGAATTGGGCGCGGCGGCGGCGCTTTGTGCCTGACCTGCGGTGACTGTGGCCGAGTACTTGCTTGGGTCGTAGTCGTCCCGCCCGTTGACGTAGTAAAAGACGGCCACGGCCACGGCCAGAGCCGAAACAACGGCGAGGGCGAGTTTCTTCTTCACGGTCACCTCGCGTCATGCGGGCGGAGTGCGGGGCGAGGGAAGGGCCCCCGCCAGGGATCGCGGCGGCGGGGGGCCAGGAACGACACGGGCACCAGGACGCTACCGGCCGAGACCCATGCGTCGGAAGGTCTCGCCCTTGGTGAGCTGGTAGCGCACGACGCCTCCCAGGTGGGCGAGGAACAGGCCGAGGAAGACGTAGGCGAGGGCGCTGTGGATGCTGCGCGGCACGGAGTCGGCGAGGTCTGGCAGGGGCGTGTCGCCGAGGAGGTAGGCGTCCACGCCGCCCAGGAGGACCATGGCCGCGCCGGTGAGGCCGAGGAGGACGGAGGAGAGGTAGAGGAATCGGTGGTCGAGGGAGACGAGCTTCCGGTGCCAGGGAGGGAGGTCCAGAGGACGCGGGTCGGGGAGCTTGAGGCAGCGGTTGATGCGGACGACGGAGAGCAGGGCGCCCGGGACGGCGAGCAGGACGTGGAGGCGCAGGGCGAGGAGACTGGCGGCGCTGTCCCGGTCCAGCTCTTCGGAGATGTAGCCGGCGGCGAAGGCGGCGAGGAGCAGGGGGCCGCCGATCCAGTGGAGGATCCGGCGGACGCGCGGGTAGCGATCCGGGGGCGTGGACGCAGCGGCGGGGGGCGAGGTCTGTGACATGGCAGGGCTCCAGTGCAAGCGCGAGCGAGCACTTACTCGCACCCGTCCCACGGGACAAGGGAGGGGCACGTTTCCAGGTCCGCCTGCCGTGTTCTGACTCCCGCACGATGAGGAAGGCGCGGGAGAGCGCGTCTCGTGGGGAGCCGAGAGGGCCTCTCTCTCCTGCCACTGCCGCGTCCCGTGTAGGTTTCTCCGCGAGCTCCCGCCCTGACGCTCCGCCCGCCGCCTACGGCGCCGACCTGACCAGGCGGAAGCCCAGGTGGGCGGTGCGGGAAGCGGGCCCAAAGCTGCCACGGGACGCCCCACGCAGGGACTGCGCGTCGCTGCTCCAACAACCGCCACGGGTCACCCGACGGAAACCGGAAGGAGCACCGACGGGGTCCGTCACCGGCGCGCTCCCCAGGGAATCCTGATGCAGGTCCCAGCACCATTCCCAGACGTTCCCCGCCATGTCGAACAGGCCCCACGCGTTCGCCTCCCTCTGCGCGACCGGGTGCGTCTCGTCGCCAGCGTTCCCGCAATACCACGCGATCGCGTCCGCGATCGGATCCACTGGACTGCAGGCGGTCTCCGTGATGGCGCCGTCGTAGAACGCCGTCCGCGTCCCCGCCCGGTACGCGTACTCCCACTCCGCACCGGTGGGAAGCCGGTACCCCTCGCACAGGTACGGATCATTCCCATTCGTGTGCACCGTCACGGACGTACACGTGAACGCCTCGTCGCCCGCCCTCCCCGAACACGACGGCGCCAGCACGTAGCAGGGCACGTATCCCTCGGAAACCGACAGCGCGTTCGCGTAGGCCAACGCCTCCCACCAGCTCACCCTCTCCACCGGGCAGTCCGCACCGCAGCTCGAGAAGTGAGAAGGGTTGGTCCCCATCAAGGCCTCCCAAGCACCCTGCGTCACCTCTGTCTCCTGCATGTAGAACCCGTGCGTCAGCGTCACCTCGTGGAGGTCTTCGCCCTCGGCCTCCCGCCCGGGCTCGTCCGACGGCGAGCCCATCGTGAACGTCCCCGGCGGGATGTATACAAAGCCGGGCGGCGCAGCCCCCGGTCCCGCCCCTTGGCACGGCCCCGCGCCGTCGCTGCACACGTCCGGCGACGCGCCCTGGCCGGGGTCCTGGTTGCAGCCCAGCCACGCCACCGACGACACCGCCCCCAGGGCCATGAGCCACAGCCCAGACCACCCGAGCCGCCCCGCGCCCACCGCCGCGCTGCCGCGCCCCGTCTGCCCATCCTCACGGCCCACACCCGGACGGCGGCCCATCAGGTCGCCCTCCACCTCGTCCCCCCGTCCAGCCCGCGTCTTGAACGTCGCCAACGACCTCGCAGCGCGACTCCAGACACGAGCCTCGGCGACGGGGCCCGTGTCTCGGAGTGTGGGGCTCAGGGAGTGGGCTCGGAGGGCGCAGGCGTGGAGGGCGTCGAGGTCGGCGGCGAGGTGCTCGGTGTCGATGAGGTGGAGGCGGCGCTCGCTTGCCGCCCACTGGCGGTCGTAGGGGAGGTTGAGGAAGCGGCGGCCGTCGGGGAAGAGCGTGGCGCGGAGTTGGGACGCGCGGGCGGCGCGGGCGGCGGCGGGGACGGTGAGGTCGGGCACGGTGGCGCAGCGCTTGGGGTCCAGCGGGGCGGGGGTGGGCTCGGGGGTGGTGGTCATGGTGTGATTCCTCCTGATGAGTTCCGCCCGGGGGCCGGCGGTGCATGAGGTTCTCTCTCTCGTTCCCATCCTGAAAAGGCGGACCGAGCCACGGCGAGTCGATGGGCGTGCCAGGTGCGTTCACGCAACCCGCCGGAGTAGCAGCGCTACTTCAAGTGGTTGCGGGGACGCGCATGGTGCGTGCAACGGCCGTCGCGGCGACGGGAGGCTTTTCAGCATGGGAACGACCTGGTCCGACATCGACCTCACAGCACCGTCGACCCATATTCGATATACCCCACGGGCCATGTCAGGTCGTCCCGATCCTTCCTCGGTGTACTCCGACATCGACCTCACAGCACCGTCGACCCATATTCGATATACCCCACGGGCCA
>CAYZID010000347.1:3527-3648 GCA_964478315.1 uncultured Myxococcales bacterium
TGTCAGGTCGTCCGGATCCTCGTTCGACCTACTCCGACATCGACCTCACAGCACCGTCCACCCATGTTCGATATACCCCACGGGCCATGTCAGGTCGTCCGGATCCTCGTTCGACCTACTC
>CAYZID010000347.1:3748-5386 GCA_964478315.1 uncultured Myxococcales bacterium
CGACATCGACCTCACAGCACCGTCCACCCATATTCGACATACCCCGAGGGCCCTGTCAGGTCGTCCCGACGCTGCGCCGCTTTGCTCCGACATCGACCTCACAGAGCCTTTCACCTGGGTTCGACCCGCCCGGCGAGCGACGTCACCTCTCCCCGACGCCACGTCGGTTCACTTTGGCATCGACCTGACAGAGCCACTCAGCCCGGCTTGACCTCGTCGCTGGCCCACCCCGAGTCGATCCGGTTGCCACTCGTACCACCCGGCCGCCGACCTCGCAGGAGGGATCGGCCTCTCTGCAGCCACTCATCGAGTCCCCCAGTCCGCCACCTGGGCCAAGGACCGACGCGCAGGTGGCCTCGCTTGGGCAAGAAGGCAAGCGACCGGGCGCGACTGCGCCACGCTCATCGCCGAGGGCTCCCAAAGCTCAGCGGGAGGGCGGGAAGACCTCGTGCCACAGCTCCAGGAGGAGCAGCGCGAAGAGCTGCCGCTCCGCCAGGAAGGCGTGGGGGGCCCGGGCGCTGGCGATGAGACGCTGGACGGCCCGGGGCCGAAAGAGCCCCCGCGCCTCCACGCGCTCGGGGCTCAAGTGCTCCCGCACCAGGGCCGGAAAACGATCGCCAAAGAGCGCCAACGGCACCCGCACCGGACCCTTGGGGCGCCCCGCGATGGACCGCGGCACCCGAGGGTGGAGCCGCCGCGCCACCCGCCGCAACAGCCGCTTGTCCCGCGGCCCCCGCACCCCACCCACCTTGTACGCCGCCCCCAAGGGCACCACCGCCTCCACCACGTCCCGGTCCAAGAAGGGAAGCCGCACCTCCAACCCGTGCGCCATGCCGATCCGATTGTCCCGCCCCAAGTGATAGCCCGGCAACCAAACCGCCAGCTCGTGGTCCAAGAGGGCGTCGAGCCCCCGCGCAGAAGCGCGAGCTTGCATGAACCCAATCTGTCCCATCGAGAGAGCACCCTGGGCCCGGAGCTGCTCGGCAAACGCCGGCGCGTAGAGCCCCTCCCGCGCCGCGGCCGGCCAGAGCTGCGTCGCCGCCTCATAGCGCGCGCCCAAGTCCGGCGCCCGCAAGAGCGCCGCCACCCGCGCCCGCGCCGCGGGGTCGTCGGCCAACCCCGGATAGCCCGCCAGTCGCGCCAGCACGGCCGCCGGCGCCCGCTCCACGCCCGCGGCCGCCACACCCCGCACGAACGCCCCCACCGGCGCCGGGACGCGCCCGTCGAGTTGGGCCAGCAGCCGCAAACGCTGAAGGTGTGGATACGACCCGAACAGCTCGTCCGCCCCCTCCCCCACCAACACGACCTTGACCCGCGCACTCGCCTCGCGCGCCAACGCCCACAGCCCCACGACGTCGCTGTTCGCCACCGGCTGCTCCAGGGCCCGCACGATGGCCGGCAGGGCGTCCAGATCCTCCGGGCCCAGCTCCACGCGGCTCAGAGGCGCCCCCACCCCCCGCGCCACCCGCCGCGCCGCGTCCGTCTCGTCACGCGCCACCGCCCCGCCCCCCAGCGGCGCAAACCCGTGCGTCCACGCGGGCAGCGGCCCCCCGTCGCGCGCCGCCAGCCCGGCCACCACGGCCGAGTCCAGCCCCCCGGAGAGCAGCACACCCACCGGCACATCGGCCACCTCGTTGC
>CAYZID010000348.1:0-5367 GCA_964478315.1 uncultured Myxococcales bacterium
GTCCCCGGCGTCGAGGGGCGCAGCCTCTGCGCGCCCGGCGCGGCCGCCCTCGTGGGCGCCCCCGCCCCCCAGGACCCCGACGCGCCCGCCGGCGTGGACGTGCACGTCCAACACCCGCGCATCCGCATCAATAACATGGGCGGCAATATGGACGGCCCGGGCCGCCCGGGCCGCTGACTCGCATGGTTTCCCACCCCGCAGGGGCTGGCGGCCCCGGCGCCTCCCAGCCAGCCTCCCCCGAGCCCCCTTCGCTCGCCGCCGTGGCGCGCCGCGCCCGCGCCGTCCTCGACGGGCCCGCCGCGCTCCCGCGGGGGACCCCGGTGGTGGCGGCGTGCAGCGGAGGCGCCGACTCGGTGGCGCTCGTCTACGCCCTCACGCGTCTCCGCGACGCCTGGCCCCTCGCGGGCGTGGCTTTCGTGGACCACGGCCTTCGGGACGTCTCTGCCGAGCGCGCGGCCGCCCAGGCCGCCGCGCGCGCCGCGGGCGTCCCCTTCGCGGAGCGCCGCTTGGACCTCCGCGCCGTCCAGCTCGGGGCGCCTCGCAACCTCCAGGCCCGCGCCCGCGCCGCGCGCTACGAGGCCCTCGCGGCCCTCGCCGCGCAGCTCGCCGCCGACCAGGCGCTCGCGCTCACCCCGGTGGTCGCCACGGGTCACACCCTCACCGATCAAGCCGAGACGCTCCTCCAGCGTCTCGTGCGCGGCACGGGCCTGCGCGGGCTGGCGGGCATCGCGCCGCGTGCCGGGCGGGTGGTGCGACCGCTGCTGACGACCCGTCGCGCCGAAACGCGAGCCCTGGGGTTGCCCTTCGCGGACGACCCCACGAACGCGGCGGCCCGTTACGCGCGCAACCGCCTCCGGCAGCGCGTGCTGCCGCTGCTCCGGGAGGAGAACCCGCGCGTGGAGGAGGCCCTGGCGGCGTTCGGCGAGGCGGCGCGGGGCGAGCTGGAGCTCGTGGACGCCCTGGCGGCGGTGGTGGATCCCCATGCCGACCTGCGCGGCGCCCCGCGCGAGGTGGTCGAGGCGCTGGTTCGGTGGCGTCATCGCTGGGAGCGGGGGGGAGCGCCGCCCCCGCGGGAGGCTACGCGCGCTTTGGCCCAGCGCCTGGTGCGGGGCGGGGCTCCTGGGCGCTTCAGCCTGGGCGGCGGGCTCGTGGGGGCCGCGCGGCGGGGGCGTCTGGCGCTGCTCGACGAGGACGATCCGCGCCAAAGGGTTGCCGTACCGGGGCCAGGTCATTACCGTCTAGGCCCTTTGGCGCTAGACCTCTCGCTGGCGCCGTCCCCAGCGCCCCCATCCCAAGCCGGTGCCCATGCCTTCAGCCCCTCGCCTCCGGGCGCCCCTGGCGCGCCCCGCGTGGCCGCCTTCGACGCGGGCCAGGTGTCCTGGCCGCTGGTCTTGCGGCGGGCCCGGGCAGGGGACGCCGTGGCCCTGGGCGGGGGCCACGCGGTCTCCGCGATCGGCGGCGGCCCGGGCGGCGCGGGGGTGGTCCTCGTCGACGGGCAGGGCCGCGTTCTGTGGGCGCCGGGCGTGGGTGTGGGCGGGTTCGCCCGCCCCGGGGAGGGGGCCGGGCCGGTCTTGCTCGCGCGGCTGTCGCGCGCGGAGCCAGGGCGGGGTGCTCCCGCCCGCGATGAACCCAACTCGGACGTTGGCCCCCAGGCCCCCCACTCGGTATCGTGACACACGTGCGCCCCGTGGCGGGCGCCTCGCTCGAACCCTCGGAAGGAAGCTTTGAAGAACAAGTCGGTCAAGACGATCGCGCTCTGGGTGTTTCTGATCGTCGTCTTCTTCGCGATCTACCAGACGGTGTCCCGCACGGCGGGAGGGCAGCCCCTCACGCTGTCGGAGTTCATCGCCAAGGCGTTGCCGCCGGTGGACTCCAAGACCAAGGTGCGCTCGGGGCGCATCGCCGAGGTCCACGTCTACGGCAAGCGCATCTTCTACCGCGTGCGGACGCGGGGCTCCGGGGATACGCGCGCCACCCAGGACAAGAACCAGGGGCTGGGGCTCGCGGGCGAGGGCGTGTGGTTCGAGACGCGCGGGGACGTCACCATGCCCACCGGGCCGGACGGCGAGAGCCTGCTCGCGTCCATGGCCCTGCGCGGCATCCGGGTCACGGTGCACGACGAGGGCGACAAGCCCCAGATCCAGGGCGAGGAGCGCCCCTTCTCGTCGTTCTTGGCGCAAGTGGAGCGGGTGGAGCCGCCCACGAACGTCGCCAAGGTGGTGATCCGGGGCAACGAGATCCGCGGCGAGCTCAAGGACCCCAGCGGGCAGCGGTTCGTGGCCGTGGGGCACCTGGGCGACTACTACCGGCGGGAACTCATCCGCCGGGGCGTGGAGGTCACGGAGGAGCCCGAGGGGGAGAACTCCCTGTGGCTGTCCATCCTGGGCACGTGGCTGCCCATGATCTTCATCTTCCTCATCTTCTTCCTGTTCATGCGCCAGCTTCAGGCGGGCGGCGGCAAGGCCATGAGCTTCGGCAAGAGCCGCCACCGCCTCCTCAACGAGTCCAACCACAAGGTGACGTTCAAGGACATCGCCGGCATCGACGAGGCCAAGGAGGAGCTCCAGGAGATCATCCAGTTCCTCAAGGACCCCAAGAAGTTCACGCGCCTGGGCGGGCGCATCCCCAAGGGCGTGCTCCTCATGGGCCCGCCGGGGACGGGCAAGACGTTGCTCGCCAAGGGCGTGGCGGGGGAGGCGGGGGTGCCCTTCTTCTCCATCTCGGGCTCGGACTTCGTGGAGATGTTCGTGGGTGTGGGCGCCTCGCGCGTGCGCGACCTGTTCGAGCAGGGCAAGAAGAACGCCCCGTGCATCATCTTCATCGACGAGATCGACGCCGTGGGGCGCCAGCGCGGCGCGGGGCTCGGTGGGGGCCACGACGAGCGCGAGCAGACCTTGAACCAGCTCCTCGTGGAGATGGACGGGTTCGAGTCCAACGAGGGGGTCATCCTGGTGGCGGCCACCAACCGCCCCGATGTTCTGGATCCGGCGCTCCTCCGGCCCGGGCGCTTCGATCGCCGGGTCGTCGTCAACCGCCCCGATGTCAAGGGGCGCGAGGCCATCCTCAAGGTGCACACGCGCAAGACGCGCGTGTCCAAGGACGTGAAGCTGTCGGTCATCGCGCGGGGGACGCCGGGCTTCTCGGGGGCGGATCTCGAGAACCTCGTGAACGAGGCGGCGCTGCTCGCGGCGCGGCGCTCCAAGGACCTGGTGGAGATGGACGACTTCGAGTCGGCCAAGGACAAGGTCATGATGGGCGCCGAGCGCCGGAGCGTCGTCATGAGCGAGGAGGAGAAGCGCGTCACCGCCTACCACGAGGCGGGGCACGCCCTCGTGGCGCTCCGGGTGCCCGGAAACGACCCGCTGCACAAGGTGACCATCATCCCCCGCGGGATGGCCTTGGGCGTCACCTGGACCCTGCCCGAGTCGGACCAGCACAACATGAGCCAGGAACAGGTTCTGGGGCACATCACCATGGCGATGGGCGGGCGGGTGGCCGAGGAGCTGACCTTCGATCAGATCACGACGGGGGCGGGCAACGACATCGAGCAGGCCACGAAGATGGCTCGCAAGATGGTCACCGAGTGGGGCATGAGCCGGCTGGGGCCCATCGCTCTGGGGGAGAACCGCGGTAGCGTGTTCTTGGGTCGGGACATGGCGCGCGCCAGCGATTTCAGCGAGCAGACCCACGCCGAGGTGGATGTTGAGGTGCGCCGCATCGTCACGGAGTGCTACGAGCTGGCGACGAGGACCCTGGAGGAGCACCGCGACCAGTTGGAGATCATCGCGACGGCGCTGTTGGAGTTCGAGTCCCTGGACGGGGCCGAGGTCGCCGCGCTGTTGGAGGCCAAGTCCCTGGATGTCGTGCGCGAGCGGCGGGCCGCCGCGGCTGCGGCGCGGGACGGCGCCGAGGGCGACGTGGCTCCTCCCAAGGATGGGACGCAGGACGGACGCGACAGCGAGGGCGGTGCCGCTGGTGGGATGGTCCCCGACGTCCCCGAGCCGGCGAGCACGCGCGGGCGCGTGGATCCCAGCGCCTGAGCGCCGAGGCCGCGGAGGTGCCGGTGCCCGTCGTGACCTCTCCGCCCGTCTGGCGTCTGCCGGGCGGGCGGGTCCTGTCGTTCGAGCGCGTGCGGGTCATGGGGGTGGTGAACGTCACGCCGGACTCGTTCTCGGATGGCGGGCGCTACCTGGACCCCGAGCGCGCCGTGGCGCACGGCCTGGCCTTGGTGGCGGGCGGGGCGGACATGCTGGACGTGGGGGGGGAGTCCACGCGGCCGGGGGCGGAGCCGGTGCCGGCGGACGAGCAGATTCGCCGGGTGGTCCCCGTCATCGAGGGGCTGGCCGCTGGCACGGAGGTCCCCCTGTCCGTGGACACGACCTCCGCGCGCGTGGCGGCGGCGGCCCTCGCGGCGGGCGCGCACGTCGTGAACGACATCAGCGCCTTTCGGTTCGACCCCGAGATGTTGCCGCTGTTGGCCGGCTGTGACGCGGGGGCGATCGCCATGCACACCTTGGCGGAGCCGGCCGTCATGCAGCGCGCGCCCCGCTATGACGACGTCGTGGCGGAGGTGCGGGCGCATCTGCGCCAGCGTCTGGACGCCGCGGAGGGGGCGGGCGTGGACCCCGAGCGCGTCGTCGTGGATCCGGGCATCGGCTTCGGCAAGACCTTGGCGCACAACCTGGCCCTCCTCCGCCGGGTGGAAGCCTTCGCGTCCCTGGGGCGGCCGGTGCTCATCGGCCCCAGTCGCAAACGGTTCGTGGGCGAGCTGACGGGCCGGCCCGTCTCCCAGCGGGGTTGGGGCACCGCGGGCGCCGTCGCCGCGGCCGTGGTCTACGGCGCGCACATCGTCCGCGTGCACGACGTGGCCGAGATGGTGGACGTCGTGCGCGTGGCCCAGGCCATCGCCCGCGCGGGGGAGTGAGCGGGGGGGGAGGGGCGCGGCTGCGGAGGCGCGTGCGGTCGCGGGAGCGGAAGCGGTTGGGGAAGCGGGCTGCGGTCGCGGTCGCGAAAGCGGAGGCGGCAGCGGCAGCGGTCGCGGGTGCGGAAGCGGTTGCGGTCGCGGTCGCGGCAGCGGAGGCGACAGCGGCAGCGGTTGCGGTTGCGGTTGCGGAAGCGGTTGCGGTCGCGGCAGCGGCAGCGGTTGCGGTCGCGGTCGCGGCAGCGGAGGCGGCTGCGGCAGCGGTTGCGGGTGCGGCAGCGGTCGCGGGTGCGGAAGCGGAAGCGGTTGCGGTCGCGGGTGCGGAAGCGGAAGCGGTTGCGGTCGCGGCAGCGGAGGCGGCAGCGGACGCGGACGCGGGCGCGGGGACGGTTGCGGTCGCGGTCATCGCTACGTAATTTGCAAGGAGCGCGTGTTTGAGCGCTCGG
>CAYZID010000349.1:0-5354 GCA_964478315.1 uncultured Myxococcales bacterium
CCCATGCCCCGCCTCCCTGGCCCGGGTAGTCGCCCACGCCCGCCCCCGCGACGCCCACCACACGGGGCCGCGGCGGCTACCGGGCACACCACCCTGTCCAAACGCGGATCAGCATGCCCCACGGGGTGACCCGTGACAACGCGATCCGGGGGCTCCAGAACCGCTACGTGATGTTGAACCATCGCGAAGAACCTACGGAGCCGCAGGCGCCGACCCATCGGGTGCGTCGCGCCCCGCGTCCAGGTCGCGCGCGGCGGCCCGCACCAAGTCTTCGGGGCTGGGCCCGACCTCTGGAAACGCTGCTACCCCTACGTGCAGCGCGACGTGGAAGGGCGCTCCATCCCCCCCCGAGAACCCGACGGACGCCACGGCCCCGGCGAGGCGCGCCGCGACGCCGCGCGCCGCGGCCGGCCGCGTGAGGGGGAGCCACACGGCGAAGCGCTCGCCGGACCAGCGACAGGTGGCGTCCTCGGCCCGGCAGCGCGCGCGGAGGACCCGCCCCACGTGGCGCAGCACGTCCTCGCTCGCGAGCAGCCCGTGCTGCTCCTCCACCGACCTGAGGTGGGTCACGTCCAGGAGCACCAAGCTCCCCGCCGCGCCCCGCTCCGCCAGCGCGGGGAGGTCCCTCCAAAGCCGGTCCAGGAAGGGCGCCCTCAACCAGAGACCCGTGAGGGTGTCCCGGTCCTCGCGAGCGCGCAGCTCGCGCTCGACCCGCGCGCGGCGCTTCAAGAGGGCGTGGAGCTCCGCCGGCGCCAGCGGCTTGGACAACACCGAGTCGGCCCCGGCCGCTAGGGCGCGCGCGCGGTCCTCCGGATCCCGAGAAGCGGTGAGGACGTGGACGGGCATGTGCGACCACGTGGGGTCGGCGCGGATCATCCGGCACACGTCGTCCCCCCCCAGCCCGGGCATGTGGAGGTCGCAGAAGACCATCGACGGACGCAGGCGCTCCAACGCCTGGAAGATGGCGCGCGGCTCTTGGAGGGGCTCCACGGCCACGCCCTCGCGCTGGGCCATGGCGGCGAGCACGGCCAGGAAGGTCACGTCGTCATCCAACGCCAGGGCCACGGGCCGAGGACGGGTCCCGGGCGCCTTGGCGCCCGCGCCGGGGACGATGCGTGGCAGCGTCTCCAGCAAGGTCCGCATGGACAGCGGCGCGACCAGATAGGCGTCCGCGCCAGCCCGCGCCGCGGCCACGCGCGCGTCGATGGACGGGGGCCCCAGGATGACCAGGGGCGGGCGCCGCGGCAGACACGCCGTGCGCAAGGAGTCGGCCGCCGCGGCTAGCGCCTCGCCGCCGAACCCGTGCTCCAGCAGGACCGCGTCGAAGGGGCCCCGGGCCGCGGCCTCCTCGAGGGCGCGCGGGTCGCGCACGACCTCGGTGCGCACGTGCGCGGCGGCGGCGCGCTCCCCTGGCCTGACGCGAACCCGCGCGGCCGGGTCCAAGGACGGGGACGCGACGAGCACGGACCACGCGACGTTGGAGCCGGCGCCCTCGGGTAGGTGGGTGTCCGCCCCCTTCCCCTGCCCTTCCCCCTCGCCATCGCCTTCGCCACCGACGGCAGCGGCTTCATGGGCCGCCGCGACGAGCCGCGCCAGCTCTGCGCCGATGCGGACGAGGAGCTCGGTGGGGACCTGCGCCTCCCCGTCCGCTACGCCGGCCCGCAGCGCCAGCACCCGCTCGGCCAGCGCCTCCACGTCCGCCGCGGCCGCGGACACGTCATGAAGCCCGTAACTCCCCGCCGTGCCGTGGAGCTTGTGGGTCGCCGCGCGGACCTCGCGGACGAGCTCCTCCGGGTGCACGTCCGCCTCGTTGGCGACCCAGGCGTCCAGCAGCTCCTGGGCCTGGGCGCGCGCGGCGCCAGCGTAGTCGCGGCGAAGCGCCGCGATCCGCGCCGCGAGCGCGGAGGCTGGAGCGACCGGAGGGGAGGCATCCGAGCGCGGCACCGACGCCGCCAGGTCGAGCGCTGGGGCCTCCGCGGAGGCCCCCTCCACGTCGTCATCCGGCCGCTCGGCTCGGCCCTCCCCCGTCCGCGACGAGTCCTGGCCCTCACCCGTCGCGCCCTCTGGAGGGGACTCGCGGGGCGCTGCGACCTCCCGCACGAGGCGCACGACCTGCCCGGGGGTCACGGGCTTGCGCACGATGCGAGCCACGCCCAGCTCCCCGATGAGCTCCGCGCGGAGCTCCGGAGAAGGGAGGAAGGCCGACAGGAAGATCGCCGGGGCACCGACGCCCGCCGAGCGCGCCGCCCGCAGGAGGTCCGCCCCCCGCCCGTCGGGCAGCATCTGGTCGGTGACCAGGACGGCGCAACCCGTCCCCCGCATCCCCACCATGTGGCGGGTCGCGCCGACGATGGAGCCCGCCACGGTCACCGCGAAGCCTGCGCCCTCCAGGTGCGAGGCGAGGAGCTTGGCTAGGGCCTCGTCGTCCTCAACGAGGAGCACGGGCGTCGGCGAAGCGGTGGGAAGCAGGCCCTGGGGCGCGTCGGACAAGAGGCGATGACCTTTCCGCGGTGGGGAGGTGCCCCCGAGCGGGGGCACCAGCCACGGGCGATGACAGCGACGGCTACGCGCCCCCGAGGGCGTGTAGCAGGTCGGTCTTGAGATCGGAGAGGTGCTCCAAACCCACCGAGATCCGGATGAGGCCGGCGCTCACCCCGTGGGCCTCCAGCTCGTCGTTGGGGACGTCCGCGTGGGTCATGGTCATGGGGTGCTCCACGAGGGTCTCCGTGCCGCCCAGGGAGACGGCGAGGCGCGCCACCTCGAAGCGGTCGAGGACCTCGAAAGCCGCATCCTCGCCCCCCCGCACCACGAAGGAGATGAGCGACCCCGAGCCCGTGCACTGGTGCTTCCAGAGCTTGTATTGAGCGCTGTCCGGGGGGAGGAGCGTGGGATAGGAGACCCTCTCCACGCGGGGGTGCTCGGCCAAGAGCTTGGCAAGCTTCTGGGCGCTCTTCTCCTGGCGGCGCATGCGCACCGAGACCGTCTCCAGGGAGCGCAGGAGCAGCCACCCGTTGAAGGGCGTGGTCATGGTCCCCAGGATCGTGCGCATCCCGGTGATCTTCTGGATGAGGTCCCGGCGCCCGGTGATGACGCCCGCGATGAGGTCGCTGTGCCCACCCAGGAACTTCGTGGCGGAGTAGAGCACGAGGTCGGCGCCGAAGTGGGCGGGGCGCTGGAAGACCGGCCCCAGGAAGGTGTTGTCCACGATCGTCGTCACGTCGCCGGCGTGCGCCTCGCGGAGAGAGCCGGCGAGCTCCGCGAGCGCCTGGATGTCCGTGTGGGCGAGGCTCGGGTTCGCGGGCGTCTCGGCGTAGAGCAGGCGCACCCGCGGGCCGTGCTCCTGGGCCGCGGCGGCCATGGCCGCTGGTGCCTCGTCCCCCGCGGGGACGAAGACGACCGTGACGCCGAACTCGGGCAGCACGTGGCGGAAGAAGTGGTCCGTGCCGCCGTAGACGGGCTCGGTGGACAGGATGACGTCACCTGGCCGCGTGAGCGCTAGGACGGAGGTCGAGATGGCCGCCATCCCCGAGGCGAAGGTCGCGCCCGCCTCGGTGTGGTCCCAGGCCGCCATGCGCTCCTCGAAGATCTGGAGGTTGGGGTTGTTCAGCCGGCTATAGATGAGCCCCATCTCCTCCTCGTCGCGGGGCTCGTCGAGCCCGTATGCGAGCTCGAAGAACCGCTTGCCCTCCGCCGCCGAGGCGAACTGGAAGGTGGAGGTCAGAAAGACGGGTGGCTTGGCCGAACCCTCGCTGAGGGTCGCGTCGTAGCCGTAGCCGAGCGCCAACGTCTCGGCGTTGAAGTCCTTTCTTCCCGCGCTGTGTCTGCGCTTCATGGCCCACCTCCTGGCTTGGGAGCCAGACCCTAACGCACCCGCGACCCGCGGTCAGCCCCCTCAGCCCAATGGCTCCCTCACCGCAAGGTGAGCGCCAGGATCACGCCGCCCAGCGCCAAGGCCAGCGCCCCGACGACAGCCCACAGGCGCCGACGCCGCTTGTGCATCTCCATGATGAACATGGTCGTCGTCGCGGACCCCTCCGGCGGCGGCCCGAAGGGCATGTTCGCCGCGTCGGCGAAGAGGTCGTCCTCCGGCGGCTCCTGGGCATCCGCCTCCGCACCCGCCCCCTCCGGCGCGCCCCCAGGCCGTGCCGGACCGGGCCGCCCGAGCTGCTCCCACTGGCCGCGCATGTGCTTGAGCCCCGGGAGCCCCTTGACCGTGGGGCTCACGTCCTCGTCCTCCGGGATGCCGCGCCCCGTCCACATGTAGGTCTGGAGATCTCGCGCGAGCTCGGTGGCGTCTCCCTGGCGCATTTTGGGATCCCGCCGCACGGCCTTGGCGACGATGGTCCAGAGCTGGGGCTCGATGGCGCGGGGCCGCACGAGATCCGCGTCCCGCTGCGCCACGCGCCGCTCCAGGTAGTCCATGACCTCGCGCTGGAGGGCGGAGCCACCCTGGGCCCTGGGCACGAGCGGGAACATCTTCCGCCCGGTGAGGAGCTGATAGAAGATGACCCCCAGGGAGTAGACGTCGGCGGTCGTGTCGGTCTTGAGCTGGGCGGGATCGGTGAGCTTGGGATCGGAGATCTGCTCGGGGGCCATGTACTCGGGGGTGCCGGCCAGCATCCCCTGGTCCAGGTCGTCGGCGAAGTCATCGCCCCCGCCCACCATGTCGTGCTCTTCGAAGAGCTTGAGGAGCCCCTGCGAGTCCTGCACGAGCCCGAAGTCCATGATCTTCACCTGCTCGTCCCGGTGGGTGAGCATGATGTTGTCGGGCTTGATGTCGCGGTGGGCCACGCCCAGCCGGTGGAGCCCGGCGAACCCCTTGCAGAGCTGGAACATGAGCTTCACCGCGTCGGGGACGGCGAAGCGCCGGCGCCGCCTCAACAGCTCGGTGAGCGTCAGCCCGTCCACGAACTCCATGGCGAACCAGGGAGCCCCATCCGGCGCCTCCCCGTGGGCGATGTAGCGGACGGTGTGGGGGCTCGGCGGCAGCTCGCGGCAGACCTTGATCTCTCGCGCGAACCGTCGGACGCCCTGATGGTCCTGGCGGTGAAGGAGCTTGATGGCCACGGGCTCGCCCGCAGGTCCGTGCCCCCGGAAGACCCAGGCGAAGTTGCCCGCGCCCACGCGCCGCTCCGGGACGAAGCCTCCCGGCAGCTCCACGCCCAGGTAACGCTGACCGGCGTCTTTGACTGCCATCGCTCCCTCGTCCCCACCGAGATCCCGCAGCGCCCCGAGCCACGCGCCCAGGGACACGGGGGACTGTAGCCAGCTCGGGCCTGGCTGTCACCGCCCCGGCTCCCCCCCCGATCCGCCACCTACTCTGGGATTCGGCTTTGGAGCCCGCGTGTGGGCGG
>CAYZID010000350.1:0-5218 GCA_964478315.1 uncultured Myxococcales bacterium
GGGGGACGGTGACGCTCGAATTCGCCGTCGGTACCGACATTACCGGTGCGCTGGCGGCATACGCCACCCCCCCGCCGATCGCGCCGGGGCTCTGGCCCCAGGCCGCGCGCACAGACGTCCCCGTCAGAGCCCCTGGGGAGGGGCGCTCGACCGCATGGCGGCGCGCCACGCGACACGCCGCCGTGCTCGGCGCCGCGGTGAGCCTCCTCAGCGCCTGTGGGGGCGACGCGACGCCCCCCGGCCCCGGTGGGGGTGGTGGGGCGAGCGACGCGACGGTCCAGGGGGACCACGGCACGCCCCCTGATAGCGCCCAGGGCGACGCGGACGCGGGGCCCGCCGCCTGCCCCGTGGACTACGTGGCGTGCGACGACGGGAACCCGTGCACCGAGAACGACTTCTGCCTCGACGGCGCGTGCCGGGGCGCCCTCATGAGCTGCGACGACGGCGACCCCTGCACGGACGACTCGTGCGACCCGGAGGCCGGCTGCGTCCACGCCCCCAACGAGGCCCCCTGCGACGATGGCAACCCGTGCACGTCCATGGATACCTGTGCGGCCGGCGCCTGCACCGGCCAGCCGGTTTCGGGGCTGGCGTGCGACGACGGCGACCCCTGCACCCTGACCGACTCGTGCCAGGACGGCGTGTGCGTTGGAAAGAAGAACCTCTGCAACGATCTGAATCCCTGCACCATCGACTCGTGCGATCCCGCAGCCGAGGGGGCCGACCCGACCACGTTCTGCGTCCACGAGCCGCTCACGGGCTCCTGCGACGACGTCAACCCGTGCACGAAAGATGACACCTGCCAGGACGGCGTGTGCGTGGGCACGCCGGCCCCGGGCCTGGGATGCAGCGACGGGGACCTGTGCACGTTAGGCGACACGTGCCAGGACGATGGCTCCTGCGTGGGAACGGCGGCCGACTGCGACGACGGCAACCCGTGCACGATCGACTCGTGCGACAGCGGAGGGGGCTGCGTCCACGAGCCCGACGTGGGGCTCGCCTGCGACGACGGGGACAAGTGCACGGTGGGCGACGCGTGCGACGCCACGGGGGCCTGCGTGGGCGGGCCCAAGTGCGTCCCGGCCGACGCCTGCGAGGAGATGGCGTGCGTGGCGGAGACGGGCGCCTGCGTCCCCAGCGCCGTGGTGTGCGACGACGACAACCCGTGCACGGACGACACCTGCGACGGAGCCGTAGGGTGCCAGTTCACGCCCAACGCGGTGAGCTGTGACGACGGTGACGCGTGCACCACGGGAGACACGTGCGCGGGCGGCGCCTGCGTGGGCCAGCCCACGGTCTGCGACCCCTCGGCGGACACGGTGTGCTCGGTCAACACCTGCGACCCGGCCACGGGCACCTGCGCCATGAAGGACGTCAACGGCACGCCGTGCGACGACGGCGACCCCTGCACGAACCCGGACACGTGCTCGGGCGGGGTCTGCAAGGGGGTGCCCAAGACCTGCGCCGATGACGACCCGTGCACGGACGACTTCTGTGACGCGGACACGGGCGCCTGCCAGCACGTCACTCCCACGGGCGGCTGCTCGGACATCGGGCTGAGCCGTTCGAACGAGTATCGGCAGCTCATGTCGCTCCCCCTGCTCGCCAACTCCGACATCATCATCACGGCGGCCACGAACCACTGCGAGTACTACGTCAACCACCAAGACGACGTGTACGCCCAGGGTCTGAGCCCCCACAGCGAGCAGCAGGGCTTCGAGGGCTTCACGGGCGAGAGCTTCGCGGATCGGATGACCAGCGCGGGCTGGGAGACGTCCATGGGCTTCCCCGCCTTCGAGATCATGGCCTTCATGAACGACCCGGCGGGGGCGGTGGACGGGTGGATGGCGACCCTCTACCACCGCGTGCCCTTCCTGCTGCCCCAGGTGGCGACGATGGGCTACGGGGCCGCCCAGCACGCCACGACCAAGTGCGACACCATCGACTTCGCCAGCAGCCCGGACAGCCACCCGGAGTACGACGGGACGATGGTGGTCTTCCCCGTCGATGGGATGACCGGCGTGCCCACGTCCTGGGACGGCCTGGAGAGCCCCACGCCCCCCCTCCCCGCCGGAGAGGTTTACCCATCGGGGCCCATCCTCACGGTGTCCTTCGGCGCGGCGAGCGGGTTCGCCGGGGCCTCGATCCAGGACTCGTGGATCATGGACCCCGACGGCAACCTCGTGAACCACGTGGCTCTCCAGGCCGCCAAGCCGGGGGCGCAGACCGACGTGAACGAGGGGGTGGACGCCAACCTCTGCTGCGGGGTGCTGACGCTCTACCCCGTGGCCCCCCTCCAGCCCCTGTCCACGTACACGGTCCACGTGGAGTACTCGGTGAACGGCAGCCCGGGCAGCGTCGAGTGGTCGTTCACGACGGGCGACGGCAGCACACAGAGCTTCTTGCCTTGAGCACCCCCGCCCGCGGCGCGGGGCGGGTGACAGGGCCACGCGGGAGACGAGGCGCGCCGGTGGTTGACGCGGGGCCCTGAGCGTGTGAATCCGAGCGAGGCGCGCGGGCCGTCCTCGTCCCTGCGACGCCGCCTCCCCCCGTTGACCCTCCCCCTGAGCTGCACCGGAGCGACGTTGAAGATCCTCATGATCGCCTCGGAGGTGGTCCCCTTCGCCAAGACGGGGGGCCTCGCGGACGTCGCCGGGGTTCTCCCGCGCTTTCTCCACGGCCTGGGCCACGACGTGCGCCTGGTCATGCCGCGGTACTACAAGATCGACCGCGCTCGGCTGGGGCTGCGGCCCCTGGGGATGCCCATCGGCGTGCCCATGGGGACCCTGGGCACCCAGTGGGCCGCCGGCTACGAAGGGCGCCTCCCCGGCTCGGAGGTCCCCATCTACTTCTTGGAGCACGAGGGCTACTACGGCCGCCAGGGGATCTACAACGACGAGCGGGGCCAAGGCTTTCTCGACAACGACCGGCGCTTCCTGTTCCTCGCGCGGGGCGCCCTGGAGTTGAGCCGCGCGGTGGGTTTCCACCCGGACGTCGTCCACGCCAACGACTGGCACACGGCGGCGGCGCCGGTGCTCCTGGACACGGTCTACCGGGGAGACGCGGCCTTGGGCCGCGCGGCCTCCCTGCTGACCATCCACAACATGGAGTACCAGGGGCGCTTTTACGCGGGGCTCATGGACGTGCTCGGCGTGGGCTGGGAGCACTTCACGCCCGGGGATCTCGAGTGGCACGGCCAGGTCAACCTCCTCCAAGGCGGGCTGCGCCACGCGACGCTCATCAACACGGTGAGCCCCCGGTACGCGACGGAGATCCAGGGGCCGACCTTCGGGCACGGGCTGGAGGGGATCGCGCGCGAGCGGTCCGCCGACCTCCACGGGATCCTCAACGGCATCGACTACGACGAGTGGAACCCCACGACGGACCGCCACATCGCGGCCCGCTACTCCTGCGCGGACCTCCGCGGCAAGCGCGCGTGCAAGCGCGCCCTCCAGCGCGAGATGCGCCTTCCCGAGCGGGACGTGCCGCTGCTGGGCATCGTCTCCCGCTTGGTCCACCAGAAGGGGCTCGACATCCTGGCGGCGGCCCTGGACCGGGTGCTGGACCTGGACACCCAGTTCGTGCTCCTGGGCAGCGGCGAGCCTTGGGCCCAGCAGTACTTCCGCGCCCTCGCGCGGCGGCGCCCCGACCGCTTCGCCTGTCACATCGGCTACGACAACGACCTCGCCCACCGCATCGAGGCGGGCGTGGACCTCTACGTCATGCCCTCTCGGTTCGAGCCCTGCGGCCTCAACCAGATGTACAGCCTCCGCTATGGCTCCCTGCCCGTGGTGCACGCCGTGGGCGGGCTGGACGACACGGTGGAGAACCTGGACCCGGAGACGGGCGTCGGGACGGGCTTCAAGGTCTACGACCTCAACCCGGACGCGCTGTTCGAGACGATCCGCTGGGCCGTGGAGACCTGGCGCGACCGCCCCGACGTCCGCGCGGCCATGATCGAGCGCGCCATGCGCCAACGCTTCTCGTGGGAGAGCGCGGCGGCGCGTTACGTGGTCCTGTATCGCGAAGCCGTCCGCCGGCGCACGGGGCGAGAGGTCCGCTGAGGGCCGGGCGCGGCAGGCCACCACCACGCGCGCCGGGCTCCCATCGGTGGGTGCCCACCTCCCCGCGGGGGGCGGATCAGGCCATGTGCTCCTCGGGACACCGCTGGATCGCGGCCTCCAACTGGAGCGTGGTGTGGGTGATGTCGAACCGGTCGTGGAGCATCGCCGCCAGGCGCTCGCGGACGGCGGAGGCGGCGCTCAAGGGGCGATCGTCCAGGGCGACGTGGGCCTCGAAGTGGACGTCGCCCTCGGCCACCTCCCAGAGGTGGACGTGGTGGAGCCCGCAGACCTCGGGGTCCTCCAGGATGGCCGCGCGGATCTCGGCGAGGGAGGTCTCCGGAGGCGCCGCCAGGAGGAAGACGTCCAGCGCGCGGCGGAGGATCGACACGCTCTCGTAGAGGACATAGGCGGCGATGAGCACGGTGAGCACGGGATCCACCCACGCAGCCCCCCACAGCACCACGGCCAGGCCGCCCAACAGCACACCCACGCTGGACACGGCGTCGGTGAGGAGGTGGAGATAGGCCGCCCGCAGGTTCATGCTCCCCTGCGCGCCGGGGCGCAGGAGGAGGGTCCCGACGACGTTGGCCACCAGCCCCACGCCGGCCACGGCCGCCATGAGGCCCCCCTGGATGGGCTGTGGGTCGCGGAATCGGCGCCACGCTTCCACGAACAGGTAGACGCTGATCGCCACGAGGGTGCCGGCGTTCACCACCGCGGCGATCACCTCGGCCCGCCGGAGCCCGAAGGTGTGCCGATCCGTGCGGGGCCGCCCGCGCAGCCGGATGGCGACCCACGCGATGACGATGGCCACGCCGTCGCTGAGGTTGTGCAGGGCGTCCGACAGCAGCGAGAGGCTCCCGGACACGAGCCCACCCACGACCTCCGCCACGGTGATGAGCAAGTTCAACCCGACGACCAGCGCCAGGCGTCGGCCAGAGAGCCGCGCGGGGTCCCCGTGGTCGTGGTGGTGCTCCGACATGCTGCCTTCTGCTGGCCTGGAAGGAGGGGGCTCACCGAACGCGCCGGACGGGCGCCGTCTGGCGCCGGGAGCCTACCGCGCTTGCCCGACCCGCCGCAACCTCCTCATGCGGCCCCCGATCCGCCACCTACTCTGGGATTCGGCTTTGGATCCCGCGCGTGGGCGGCGTCGA
>CAYZID010000351.1:0-5198 GCA_964478315.1 uncultured Myxococcales bacterium
CACCCGCTGACACGGACCCCGCGGCCGGGGCTTCGGTCCCGGTCGCGGGTGCGGAGGCGGAAGCGGCATCGGGAGCGGCAGCGGCAGCGGCAGCGGCAGCGGAGGCGGAGGCGGATGTGGGTGCGGTCGCGGGTGCGGATGCGGAGGCGGATGCGGAGGCGGATGCGGATGCGGGAGCGGAGGCGGATGCGGATGCGGGAGCGGAGGCGGATGCGGATGCGGATGGGGATGCGGATGCGGATGCGGATGCGGATGCGGATGGGGATGCGGATGGGGATGCGGATGGGGATGCGGAGGCGGGCGCGGTCGCGGGCGTGGCGCCCTCACCCGTCGTCGACCGGGCTCCAAAGGGCCCGCAACGAACATGAGCACGTTGCGTCCAGCGGTCCGCGGGCGCAAGGCTACCGCAGGCGCTGGCGACGCCCTCGGGCCTCCAGCCAGACGTGGAAGCCGCCCAGGTGGGGCAGGAAGTCGGCACGCACGCGCGCCGCGCGGGCCTTCTGGCCGGGTGCCACCACGGGGACCAGCGTCGCCTCCCGCCGGGCCACGTCGTAGCGCACGCGGAAGCGCCCGTCGCCCAGGTGCAGGCTGAGGGGGAAAGCCCGTGCCAGGGGCGCGGCCAGGTCTTCGGGGAGGGGCGGGGGTGTGAGGTCCTCGGGGGTGAGGAGCGCCACGTCTTCTCCCGACTCCACGCCCAACTCGGCCACGCGGCGCGGCAGCCAGGCGTCCAGCGTCGCCTCGGTGGGCGCGTCGGGCTGGAGGTCCAGGGCCGCTCGCGCCTGGGAGGCGAGGGAGCCCCCGGTGTTCGCCGCCCGGCTCCCTGGGCCCGCGCCCGCGAGGCTCGCCACGGCACGCGCGAGGCCCCAGGCGTCCATGCGCTCCTGGGCCACCTCCGCGCGGCCCGGGAACAGCGCGCCGCCCAGGAAGGCCTTGACCACGGCCTCGCGCGCCACCTCACCCCGGGGCAACTCCTCGCCGCGGGCCAGGACGGTCCCCGCGTGGACGCGCTCGGTGCGGGCCACGAGGGCGTCGGGGCCGTGCTCCCTTGAGCCCAGGGACACCTCGACCACGCGCACGCGCCCCACCCCCTGGCGCGCCAGCCAGGCGCGTTGCACGGGGGTGGCGCAGGTGCCCACCAGGCGGCGTTCGGCCCCCAGGGCGCGCACCTCGACGATGAGCAGGGCCTCGGCCCCCTCCTGGTCCACGGCGCTGTCGCGGCCCAGCTCCACCTCGGGGCCGCCGTTGGCCCAGGCCACGCGGCCCTTGCGCCGCCGCGGGACGTAAGCGCACCCGGGCAGGGCGCGGAGCAAGACCTCGTGGAGCGCGTCCAGGGCTCGGGCTGTGAGGGGCGCGGGCGCGGGGCGGGCGTCGGGGAGCCCGGCCAAGCGCCGCAGGCGGCGCCGGGCGGCGCGGGCCTCGGCCACGGCGGCCCCGCGGGTCCAGCGCTGGACGCCGGGGCCGCCGCGCACGGCCTCGATGAGGGCGAGGACGTCCGAGCCGTGGCGCCGGGGGTCGTCGTCCTCCCAGTCGGGGGGCGGGGCGGGCTCGTGGCGGCCGCCGCGCCTGGACCGGCGGCCCCCGCCCGTCCCTCGGCTAGCGCCGCCCACGCCTCCCGGGGGCGGCCCGAACAGGGGGCGGCCCACGCCCAGGGCGGCGACGAGGTCCACGGCGGCCGCGGTGAGGGCCTCGTCGCCGCGGGCGCGGGCCTCCAAGACGACGCGGGCCAGGGGGG
Source organism: uncultured Myxococcales bacterium (assembly GCA_964478315.1). GTDB lineage: Bacteria > Myxococcota_A > UBA9042 > PHBI01 > JAAZYN01 > CAYZID01. Next base: position 1,733 of record CAYZID010000351.1, read on the forward strand.
CGTCGAGCGGCAGGCCGAAGGCGTCGCGGCCCAGCGGGGTGAGGCGGGCGGGGCGCTCGGGGTCCAGGAGGCCCAGGTCGAACAGGTCGCGGCGGGCGGCCTCCACGGCGTGGGCGGGGGGCGGGTCCAGCCAGCGCAGGTCCTCGGGACGGGCGTCGCAGGCGGCGGCCCCCAGGAGCAGGGGGACGAGGGACTCGCGCGCCACCTCGGGGGGCGTGCGGGGGGCGAGCTGGGCGGCGCGGTCCCACAGGCGGTAGCAGACGCCCGGGGCCGTGCGGCCGGCGCGGCCGGCGCGTTGCTCGGCGGCGTCCAGGGCCACGGGGGTGAGGGTGAGGAAGCCGCGGCCGCGGTGGTACTGGGTGCGGCGCACGAGGCCGGAGTCGATGACGACGCCCACGCCGGGGATGGTGAGGGAGGTCTCGGCGACGTTGGTGGAGAGGATCACCTTGCGGCGGCGTGTGGGGCGGAAGACGCGCGCCTGCTGGTCCAGGCTCAGGCCGCCGTGGAGCGGCAGGGCCTCGTAGTCGCCGGCGCGCTGGGCCACCGGGAGGGCCGCGGCGATCTCGGCCTTGCCGGGCAGGAAGACGAGGACGTCGCCGGGGTCTTGGGCCGCGCGCCCGAGCGCTTGGGCCAGCCTTGCTTCCAAGCCTCGCACGTCGGGGAGGAGGGTCCCGCCGATCCGGCCCTCGCCGGGCACGTGGTGCACGGTGACCGGGTGGAGGCGGCCGGGCGCGTGGATGTGGGCGCCGCCGAGGTGTTGGGCCACGCGCGGGCCGTCCAGGGTGGCGGACATGGCGACCAGGCGGCCCCGGAAGCGATCCAGGGCCAGCGCCAGGAGGAGGTCCACGTCCAGGCGCCGCTCGTGGAGCTCGTCGAGGACGAGGACGTCGAAGGGGGCGAGCCCGTCCTGGGCGATCATGCGCAGGGCCACGCCAGGGGTCACGAACAGGAGGCGGGTGTCGCGGCGGGCGCGGTCCTCGTCGCGCACGCGATAGCCCACCTCGGAGCTTCCCAGGGGCACGCCGTCCAGCTCGGCCACGCGGGAGGCGAGGGCGCGGCAGGCCACGCGCCGGGGCTCGACGACGAGGACCCGGCCGCGGGCCGTGGCCCAGCGGGGGACCATCGTGGACTTGCCCGAGCCGGTGGGGGCCGTGACCACCAGAGGCCCCCGGTCCAAGGCCGCCAGGATGGCGCCCTGGAGGGCCTCGATGGGCAGGGCGGGGGCTTCGCCTGGCCCAGGGCGTTCTTCGCGGTGGTCGTGTCTCGGCAAGGGGCAGCGCGGGGCTGGCAGGTGAGGTTGGCTGGGTCCCCGCTCGGTCCAGCGGGGGCATCATGCCCTCAGCCGCGTCGAAGCCACAACCACCCCAGGACGGCGGCGAGGACGCCAAACACGGCCGCCGCGGTGAGGAGCTGGCGCGTCGTCTGGGCGGGGTTGGGCTGGGCTTCGATCCCCACCTGTTCGGGCTGGGTCGGGTCGACGAAGACCTGCACCTCACTCCCCACCGGGTGGTGCTCCTCCCACCACGCCTTGTGGAGGCCCAACTCGACCTGGTGCCCTTCGACGGGGTCGCCGCCCTCGCGGGGGACGTATCGTGCCCAGATCCAGGTCTCGTTTCGGTGCCCCACCTGGGTGACGCGCTCCTTCACGGCGGTCACCCTGCCGCGCGTCGTGTAGCCGCGCGCCAGCATCTCTCTCTGTTGGCGCGGGAAGACGTATGCGCCGATGGCGAGGACGACGGCGATCCCGAGAACGATGAAGAAGGCGAGTCGCACGCGAGACCTCCTACCCTCCCTACCAGCGGAGCTCGGTGTACCGTCGTGTTTCATGGGGGATGGGGCGTCCCGCGACGCCCGCCCTCAGCCCCACGGGTACCAGGGTCCAACTCCCGATGGAAGCCGTGGTTCGTGTTCAGTGCCGGGGATAGAGGCTCGAAATGTTCCCCGAGAAGTCCTGCGCCTGGGGAGCGACGGGTTTGACGCTCGCGTCGAAGCCCCGGGCGCTGTCCCACTCCACGGACGCCTTGATCCCCCCGAACGTGAGCTTGCCCAGCACCCGCTCGGCGAGCGTCCACTCCTTGCAGTAAGTGCTCACGCCAATCGCGTCGTAGTACGCGTAGAGGGCGACTCCAGCCTTCGCTTCCAACTCAAGCGCCGAGAGTTCGAGATCTGCTGCGAGGTGGAGGGCTCCGTGTGGGCCGCCGCTGTAGGAGCCCGAGATGCCGGCCTTGAGGAGGTGGCTCTTCGTCAACGCCAGCTTGGCCTTGAGGCCCACGCCCGCTTCGGCGATCCAGGCGTTGGCCGACACGCCAGCGGTCACGAAGGCGCTCACGCCGAACTCCATTCCCGTTTCGACCTCTGCCTTGAGGCTGTAGGTATCTTGCGCCTTCCTATACTTGACCTTGATGCTCTTCAGCATCACCTCGCCGAGCTTGATGCTCCCCTCGAAGCCCGCGCCAACCTGGGCGGAGAGGCCGAAGAAGGGGGTCGGGATGTTCTTCCTCCACCACTTGGTCTTCTTCTCCTCGATCCCCTTCGTGAAGCGGTAGGCCCCCGCCACCCCCACGCTCCAGTCTCCCGAGACGTCCGGCGGTTGGATGGCGATGGAGCGCCCGCCTCCCAGCGGGATGTGGAGCGTCGTGGGGTTGTCGTGGTCTTCGCCCTCCTCGTGACGGCCCTCGTCCAAGTTGTGGGTGGAGCCCATGGGCGCCGCGCCCTGGACCGCGGCCGGGGCGCCCGACGCCGCCTGGGTGGCGGCCTGATCGGCGTCCTCCTCGAGCCCGCTCTTGCCCTCGCGGGACGGAGCCTCCTTCTGCTCCTTGTCCTCTTTGTTTCCCTTGCCCTTACCCTTGCCGCCCGCCGCCTTCTTTCCTCCACCCAGCTGCTGGACGTAGTGGGCGACCTCGTGGGCCAGCGCTTTCTCGTAGCCCTTGTCGCCGGGGCTCCCGACCTTGGACGAGACAAAGATGTCCGTCCCGCGGATGAACGCGACGGCCCCGCGTTTCTCGCACTTCGCGTCCGCGCCTGGCCCCGTGTGGACGGTGAGGGGGGAGAGATCCACGCCGAAGGACTTCTCCAGCTTGTTCCGAACGGTCCCGTCCAAGGGGCCCACGCTCACCGGACCCGCCGGTGTCTTGTGCTGCGCTTTCCCGGCGCCTCCGCCAGCGGGCGGCTTGGAGCGGTTGGTCACGGCCGCTCGCACCGGCTGCGTGGGCAGCTTGATGGCCTTCTCTGGAGCCGCCGCGTGATGGCTCCGGGCTGCTTGCTCGCGCTTGCGTTGCTGCTCTGCGTTGACGGCTTTCGGTAGCGGCATGACCTATCCCCCCTGCCCGGATCCCACTGGGAACCCGACCCCGTCCCCGAGACGACAGCTCCATTGTGGGGGCCCGACGGGGTGAACGCAAGGCCCGGCCGCCGGCCCAGATCCGCCACCTGCTCTGCGGACCGAGGCGCAGGAGGCCGCGTTTGG
>CAYZID010000352.1:0-5188 GCA_964478315.1 uncultured Myxococcales bacterium
TCGACGCCGCCCACACGCGGGATCCAAAGCCGAATCCCAGAGTAGGTGGCGGATGGGGGGAGACATCCCCCCCTGTCCCGCGCGCCGAGTGGGGCGTGCGCAGCGGGAAGGCGCCCTCCGCGCGCAACCCCGGCGGCGGGGATTGCTGGCCGCTTGACCGATCGGGTGAGTTCGGTGCGAGCTTGTGGCATGGTGTCGGCGTGCATCGCCTTGGTCCCGTCGCCAGCGAACACCACCGGTACCGCCCCACTCGCCTCGTAGGTGAGGGCAGCTTCGGCGTGGTGTATGAGGCGGAGGACCGCCAGACCGGGGGCAAGGTCGCGCTCAAGCTGCTGAACCGAAACGACCCCGAGGCGATCTACCGGTTCCACCAGGAGTTCCGGCGGGTCTCCCAGGTGTCCCACGAGAACCTCGTGCAGCTCATGGAGCTGGAGGAGTTCCGGGGGCGTCACTTCCTCACGATGCCGCTGTTGGAGGGGGCGGAGCTGCTCACCGCCTTGGCGGCCACGCCGCCCGCGGAGCGCGAGGCCGCCACGCGGCGGCTGTTTCGAGACGTGGCCCGGGGCCTCCAGGCGCTCCACGACGCGGGGCTGCTCCACCGGGACATCAAGCCCGGCAACATCTTCGCGACCAAGGAGGGGCGCGGGATCTTGCTGGACTTCGGGCTGGCGCACTCCGCGGCTGAGCGGACGGACGAGCGGGTCCAAGGGACCGTCGCCTATATGTCTCCCGAGCAGGCCGACAGCAGCGAGAACCTCGGGCCCATCTCGGACTGGTACGGCGTAGGGGCCGTCTTGTACGAGGCGCTCACGGGCCGACCGCCGTTCGTGGGCGACCAGGTGCTGCGCGTCCTCATGGACAAGTTCCAGACCACGCCCCCACCCGTGCGAGAGCTCGCCCCGGACGCGCCGGCCGACCTCGCCGCGCTGGCCGACGGGCTGCTGGCCATGGAGCCAGTGGAGCGCCCCACCGTGGCCGAGATCCGCGCCACGCTGGGCCTGCCCCCCCTCGAAGACGGCGCCTCCCCCTGGGCGGCGGCGGGCGGATCTCTCCCCCGTGTCCTCGCCCGTCGAGAGCTCCTGGACGAGCTCGCCGAGGCCGTGCTGGGCTCTGAGCGCCGACCCTCGGTGTGGCTGTTATCCGGCGACGCGGGGATGGGCAAGACGACCGTGGGGGAGTTCCTCCGCGCCCGCGCCCGCGAGACGCCGCACGCCTGCTACCTGGACGGGCGCTGTGGGCAGGGGGAGCTCCTCCCGTTCAAGGGCGTCGAGGGGGTCGTGGATCGGCTCGCGGAGATCGTGGCGGATCTCCCGGCCAGGGAGCAAGGCGCCCTGCGGCACCAGTACCTGGACGAGCTCCTGCGGGTGTTTCCGACCCTCCAACGCGTGAAGGTGCTGGCCAGCGTTCCCCGCGGGGTGGTGGAAAGCGGCCTGAGCGCGTGGGAGGTCCGGCGCCGCGCCGCCCAAGCCCTGCGGCACCTCCTGGAGACCGTCGGGTCCAAGCGCCCCCTCTCCGTCTTCTTGGACGACCTCCACTGGATCGACCGCGACGGCGCCGACCTCCTGGCCTTGATGTTGGCCAGCGGCGACGAGCCCCTGGCAGCGACCTTCGTGCTTGCCTACCGCCCGGACGAGCTCGCGGAGGTCCCCTGGGTGGACACCCTGTTCGAGGCGCTGGGAGCGAGCGAGCTCCCCCTGGCGCGCCGGAGCCTGGGGCCGCTCGCCCACGCCGAGGCCACCCGCATCGCGGAGGACCTGCTCCCCCAGGCCCCCCCGAGCCGTCGGGAGCGCGCCGTCCAGGCGGCCCAGGGCAACCCCCGCTTCTTGGTGGAGCTCGCGCGCGACCTCGCGGCCCGGTCCTCCCTGCCAGATGCCTCGTCGCCAGACGCCGCGCCTTCCGGCCCAGGGGCGGGGGGGGAGGAGGAAGGCGCGGGCTCGGTGGATCTGCACACCATGCTCCAGCGGCGCGTCCGGGAACTGGGCCCGGACGCGAGCGAGCTCCTGCGACTGCTCGCGCTCTCGGAGGCTCCGCTGTCGCTCGACGTGCTCGCGGCGGCCGCCCCGGGCGTGGAGAACGCCGCGCTGGCCGCGCACAAGCTCCGCGCCAACCACCTCGCCCGAGGAGGCTTCGGGGACCACCCCGCCCGCCTGGACAACGAGCCCATCCGCGAGGCCGTCCGCGCGACCATCGATCCAGAGACTACGCGCACCGTGCACGAGCGGCTCGCCCCCGTCTTGGAGCGGGCGGGCGCCCCCGCGGCGCAGGTCGCCGCCCACTACCGCGGCGCCGGCGACGCCGCCCGCGAGGCGCACTTCACGGTCCTCGCCGCGGAGGAGGCCGCCCAGGTCCTGGCCTTCGAGCACGCCGCGTCCCTCTACGCGCGCGCGGCGGCGCTGCACGCCGAGCTGGGTCGGGACGTGTACGAGCTCCACCTGCGACGGGCGGAGCTCCTCGTGTCGGCCCAGCGCGGCCCGGACGCCGCCCGGGCCTTCATGGAGGCCGCCCACGCGGCGCCACCCGAGCGCGCCGCCCTCCACCAGCTCCACGCCGCCGAGCAGCTCCTGGCGGCCGGCCACGTGGAGCGAGGGCAGGCGCTCCTCCGCGAGGCGCTGCCCGTGTTCCACATCAGCCTCGATTCCTCTCCCCTGCGCGCCCTGGTGGGCGTGGGGGCCCAGCGGCTCCTCCTGTGGATGCGTCAGCGCGTCCAGCGGAGCGTCCTCTCCCTGCGCGAGGAGCGAGCCATCCCCGAATCGGTCCTGGCGCGGGTGGACGCCCTCCTCGCCCTGGGTCGCAGCATGGCCATGCTGGACAGCACCCGCGCGGCGGCGGTGAACACCCGGGCTGCGGGGCTCGCGCTCAAGCTCCGCGAGCCCCGCCGCGCGCGCCAGGCGCTCATGCTGGAGGTGAGCTTCGCGGCGGGGACGGGCAGCGCCAAGGTCCCTTACGCCCGCAAGCAGCTCGACGCCTTGCGGGCCCTCAATGAGGCCTGGCCCACCCGCGAGGGGCCTGGCCTGGAGGCCATGAGTGAGGGCCTCGTGCTGGCCTTGGGGGAGGGAGACTGGGCCGCGGCGAGGCCCCACTTCGCCCGGGGCCGCGAGGTGCTGCGCAAGACCCCCCACGGCTTGGAGGCCGACGTCTGCGAGAACTTTGAGCTGGTGGCGGCGGCCACGATGGGGGACTTCGCCTGGCTCCACCCGCTGCTGCTGGAGCGCCTGGAGGACGCCGAGCGGCGAAACGACGTCTACCAGGTCGTGTCCCTGACCTGCGATGGGAGCCACCTGTCGTGGCTCGCGCGGGACGAGCCGGGCGAGCTGCTGCGGCGGGTCCAGCACGTCATGGCGGGGTGGACCCAGGAGCGCTTCCTGCTGCCGCGCTACTGGGAGCTCTGGGCGCGCACGCGCGCGGCGCTCTACCGGGGAGATGGTCCCAAGGCGTTGGGGCGCCTCGACCGGGGGTGGGGCGACATCCGGCGCGCGGGGCTCCTTTACTCCGAGGCCGTGCGCGTGGACCTGTGGGCCACGCGCGGGGTTGCGGCGCTCGCCCAGCACGCCCACGGGGGCCTCCCCAAGTCCGCCGGGCTCCGGATCGCCACGAAGGCCGCCCGCCAGCTCGCGAAGGTCCGCCACCCGAGCGGCCCCCTGCGCGGCCGCCTCGTGCGCGCGGGGCTCCTGGCAGTCCAGGGGCGCCCGGACGAGGCGCGCGCGGCCTTGGACGGGCTCGACGCGGCCTTCGAGGCCATCCGGTGGCGCCTGCACGCAGCCGCGGCCAAGCTCCGCCTGGGGCAGCTCGTGGGCGGCGACCAGGGCGCGGCCCAGGCGGCTCAGGCGCGGCGGTCCTTCCGCGACCTCGCGGTCGTGGACCCCGACGCCATGGCGCGCGTCGTCGCCCCCGAGGTCGTGTTCGCGTCTTGAGCCGAGCTCGCCGCGGCCCGCGCCCGCGTGCGTGGCTCAGGGCGACGGCGGCAGCTTGAGCAGGCGGGCGGCGTTGTCGTAGAGGACGGCGGCCCGGAGGGCGGCGCGCTCGGCTGGGTCGTCCACGAGCTCCTCGGTGGCGAGGAGCACCTTCGCCCAGGGCATGGCCTGGTGGTAGAAGGGCCAGTCGGACCCGAAGACGATGCGGTCGCGGGGCCCCTCGGCCAGGATGCGCCGGACGTTGGGCAGCCCCTGGCTGGACAGCTCCAGGTAGACGTTGTCGTAGTCGTTGGCCAGCGCCAGCGCCTGCTCCATCTGGAGCGCCCCGGAGTGTCCCAGGACGAAGGTCGTCTCAGGGCAAGCCTCCACGGCGCGGCGGTAGCCGGGGAGCTGGGAGAAGCGGCGCCCCAAGGCGACCTCGATGTCCACGGGACCACAGTGAAACAGCACGGGCAGGTCGTGGCGGGCGGCGGCTCGGTAGAGCTTCAGCGAGCGGCTGTGGTCCGGGGGCATGAGCTGCACGGCCGGGTGCATCTTGAACCCCTGGACGCCGCGCGCCGCCTGGCGGTCCACCTCGTGCTCCAGACGCGGGTCCAGGGGGTGGACGGAGCCGAAGTTGATGAGGCGCTCCTGCCCCGCGCAGGCCTCCAGCCACTCGTCGGTGTTGCGCGACAGCACGGGCCACTCGATGGGCAGCAGCACCGTGGCCTCGACACCCATGTCGTCCATGTCCCGGAGCAGGTTGGGGGCCGTGTGCGTGGCCCGAAGGCCGCCCGAGCGCACGGCGCCCAGCGTGAGGTCCCGCTTCATCTCCTCCAGGCGCTCCGGCGTGTAGTTGCGGTTGCCGTAGGGCTCCAGGTCCAGCCGATCCTGGAGACGCAGATAGTGGTACGTCTCCGGCGTCTTGGCGCGGAGGTTCACGCGCGTCGGTAGGATGTACGCCAGCGCCAGGTGGGCGTGCATGTCGATGGCGCGGGGCAGCGTGTCGTCCGCCAGCACGAGGCGCCCATCGCGCACCTCGAACCAGGGGAGCTGGGCGAGATCGAAGTGTGTCTCGAAGACGGTGGGCTGGGCGGTGGCGGCCATGGAGACTCCTCGTGGCGGGCGGGTGGCGGCGAGGCCCGGGGGGAAGGCTCCGCGTGGACAGTCCGATCGGTCAGCGCCACCGCGTACCGCCTGCCGTAGCACGGAGGGCGCCCCGTGTTCAACCGCGCCGCACTTTCCCAAATCCGCCGGGGCTCCGTGGCGGGGCGCTGGCGAGGTACGAAGGCCCCGGG
>CAYZID010000353.1:0-5146 GCA_964478315.1 uncultured Myxococcales bacterium
GCCCACACGCGGGATCCAAAGCCGAATCCCAGAGTAGGTGGCGGATCTGGGGCCCTCCTGCCGCCTGGCGGCCAGCGCGCGCTCGTGGCACGCTGCCCCAACAGACGGCGTTGGCGGAGGTCAGCTTTGGGCGGTATGGGACTTCGGAGAGGCACGAGGGCGGTGGATCCGGTCGTCGCGGGGCGCTGGGTGGCCGCGGGGGCGGCTGGCTGGGTGCTGACGTTCCTTTCGCTCACCGGCTGGGGGCTGGGTGGCTGCGCCTCCACGCGGCCCGCGGTGACGGCGAAGCCCTCGCTGGCGCCCCTGCCCCAGACGGATCCGCGCGACAAGGCCGTCCTCGACAGCGGGCGGGTGTGGGCGCCCGCCGTCCACTCGCTGGCGCTGTTCGACCGCTTCTCGGAGGGGGTCGCGGGAGAGCGCTTCCTCAAGTTCCTCGTCGATCTGAAGACCGACAAGATCTACTACTTCGACGTCCACGCCTTCGAGATGCACACGGACTTCGTGTTCCGCCACCTCTATCGCCGCGAGCCGAGCCCAGACGACCTGGCGGCCTTCCTGGCCAACTACGACGAGGACAAGCCCTCGTTCCTCCTGTGCTACCTGGTGCACCACCTCGACCAGGACCTGTGGACCTTCGCCTTCTACCAGGGCGATCGCGCCCGCCCCGAGGCCGTCCAGCACGCCTACCGTCGCCTGCGCGAGACCTTCGTGGCCGGCGACCGCGTGCGTTACCGGCCGGACTCCGAGCACCAGGAGGAGGTCGCCAAGCGGCTCGTGGGCGTCCCCGTCATCACGAACGACGAGATCTACAAGCGCAGCACCTACCAGCCCTTCAGCGTGGGGAAGGCCACGGGCGTGCTCCACATCTTCCGCGAGGGAGAGCTCCAGCCGGGGGCCACGACGGCCCTGTTCCGCCCCGACGAGATCGTCATCCTGGCGGCGCCCATCCCGGATCTCACGCCCGTGGCGGGGATCATCAGCGAGTCCTTCTCCACGCCCCTGAGCCACGTGTCCCTGCGCGCCCGCGCCTGGGGCATCCCGCACATCGGCCTCAAGAACGCGGCCACGCGCTACGCCTCCCTGGAGGGCCAGACGGTGGTGCTGGACGCCCGCCCCGACGGCTACACCCTGCGCCCCGCCGACCCCGCCGAGGTGGCCGCGTGGAAGGAGGCATCCAAGCACCACGCCAAAGTGCGAGTCCCCCCCGCCAACCTGAAGGAGCGGCGGCTGCGGGCGCTGGGCGAGGTGCGAGCCGCGGAGGTGGACGCCTACGGGGCCAAGTGCGCCAACCTCAGCGAGATCGCGCGCGCCAAGCTGCCGGGTTTTCAGATCCCGCCGGGCTTCGGGATCCCCATCGCCTACTACGCCGAGCACCTGCGCGCCCACGGGCTGGACGCCGAGGTGCGGGCCCTGCTGGAGGACCCCATGGTGGCCCAGGACCCGGCCACGCGGCGCGCCCGGCTGGCGGCGCTGCGCCACGCCATCGTCCACGCGCCCATGGTCCCGGCCACGCGCGCCGCCCTCGTGAAGCGCGCCCAGGCCCTCGGGGCGGCGTCGGTCTTCGTGCGCAGCTCCACGAACGCCGAGGACCTCCCGGGCTTCAACGGCGCGGGCCTGTACGACACGGTCCCCAACGTGCCCGTGCCCGCCGCCGACGCCGGCGCGGAGGCGGGGGACGCCCTGGAGGCCGCGGTGAAGCGCGTCTGGGCCAGCGTCTGGAACCTCCGCGCCTTCGACGAGCGGACCTTCTACGGCATCGACCACCACGCCGTGTACGGGGCGGTGCTCGTGGAGGTGGGCGTGAACGCCACGGCGGCCGGCGTGCTCATCACGACCAACACCTTCGACCCCCGGCAGACCGACACCTACACCATCAACGCCAAGAGTGGGCTGGGGATCCGCGTCGTGGACGGGCACGCCATCCCCGAGCAGCTCCTCGTGGACGTGGACAACGGGCAGATCCGCGTGCTCTCGCGCTCGGACGAGCGGACCATGCTGGTCTTCGACCCCAAGGGCGGGGTCCGCGAGGTGCCCGTCCCCGGCGCCGACGGCGACGGGGGTGCACCCGAGCCCGTGCTCACGCCCGCGCGGGCGCGGCGCCTGGTAGCGGCGGCCCAGGCCATCGTCGGCCTCTTCCCCGACCAAGCCCCGCTGGACATCGAGTGGCTCTTCCAGGGCGACGCCCTCCACATCGTCCAGGCGCGCCCCTACATCACGGGCCTCAAGCCCGTGACCATCTCGGCGCCCACGCCCTGAGACGTCGCCACGCCCAGCCTTCTCCGCATCCGCACAGGAGCTCCCCCATGCACCGCACGCCCCCCCGCCTCTCGCTCGCCCTCGCTCTCCTCGCGTCCACGCTGACCTGGGGGCCCGCCTGTGGGGGAGACGCGACCGCTCCCGCGGACGCCCAGGGAGCCGCCGACGCCCCCGCAGACGCCGGCACCAAGCAGGACTTGGGCCCGGGGACGGTGGACACCGCGACCACGGACGAGTCCGGCGGCCCCCCAGCGGCCCCCCTGTGCGCGGACCCCACCGAGCGCGTGATGCTCCCCTACGAGGCCTGGGGCGCGGGGGACTCCTTCGGGCCCCCACCGGGCGACGCGGCCGTGGCGGCCCTCCAGGCGCTGCGCCCCGCGTGGGCCGCGCAGCTCGCCGAGCTCCGGGGTTGGCCCGCCAAGCCGGCGGCCCTCATCCCGCTGAGCGGCCCGGCGGCGACCGTCGATCCGGCCCACATCTACGTGTATGGCGCCGAGGTCGTCGGGGGTCCCCTGGTGCACGTCCCCGAGGCGGTGGTGGAGACGCGGCTCTTGAGCGACGGAGAGGGCGAGGGCACGACCCTGGAGGTGACGCTGCGGGACCCGGCACCGCCCGGGTTGGCGGAGGTGGGGTTCCTGGTGTTCTCCGAGGCGCTGGGCGGGCCCGACCCGCTCATGGCCTGTGACCCCGAACGTGATTCCCGGGAGGTCATCCGCGGGCTCATCGAGCGCGTGGGGGCCGACGCGTGGCCCGAGGAGACGGCCTTCGCCTTCCCCACCTTCCCCCTCGCCCGCACGTCGGACGCCCTGGTGCGCACCTGGGAGCGCGAGGCCGCGACGCCCAGCCTCCAGGTGGCCGAGGTGGAGGCCCGCACCCAGGCGGACTTCGGGGAGGCGGCCTCGCCCCCGGACGTGGCGGCCGCGCTGAACCCCACCATCGCCTGGGCGCGCCTCACGCTCCCGGACTACCGCGACGGCGAGACCAAGCACGCGGCGCTGGACGGACAAGGCGCGCTCGCACCGGCGGGCACGACGCAGCCCGGAGTGCTCGTGCTGCTCCCCACCGGCGGGACGCCACCCTACCCGTGGGTGCTGTTCCAGCACGGCGGAAACCAGGACAAGTCGGACGTCCTCCAGATCGCCGGGCCCCTGGCCCAGGCTGGCTTCGCGCTCGTGGCGCTGGACCTCCCCTACCACGGCGACCGCGCGCTAGCGGCGGGCGGGAGCGACCTGGACATCTTGGACTTCGACGATCCGCTGAAGACCCGCGACGCCTTCCGCCAGGCGGCAGCGGACCAGATGGCGGTGGCGGCAGGAGTGGGCGCGCTCAACGCGGCGCTGGCGCCCGTCTTTGGGACGGGAGAGGCGCTGGACGGGGCGCGAGCGTACTACATGGGGCTGTCGCTGGGGGCGGTGAGCGGGAGCCTGAGCTTCTCGGCCGGCCACGGCTACGGCGCGGCGGCGCTCTTCGTGGGGGGCGGGTACTACCCGACCCTGTTGGGGGGTGGGGTGTTCTCGCTGTTCGTGCAGGACATCCACCAGGCGCCCCCGGTGGAGGCCACCGCGTCCCTGCTGTTCATGGAGGCGCTGCTGGACGGGGCGGACCCGGTGTCCTACGCGCTGCGCGCGGAGGATCGCCAGGCGCCACCGCGTCCGGTGCTGTTCTTCCAGGCCAAGGGGGATCCCCTCATCGCCCAGGAGGCGAGCGATGGGTGGGCGCGGGCCTTCGGGGCGGATGTCGCCCAGCCGATGAGCGACCCCGTGGACCACGAGGTGGCCGGGATGGCGCTGGTGCCCCTACCGGCCCAGGACAACTTCGTCTGGCCGGCGGACGACGGCGGCGCGGTGGACGACGCGACGTCCGAGGTGGGTCCGGGCGCCACGCGGCTGCTCCTGGAGTGCCCCATGGCAGGCGTGGCGGTGTCCGATCGACACGCTGGGCTCATCACGGCGGGTTACAGCCAGGAGCTGGTGGCGCACTGCTTCGCCGGGGTGGCGTCGGACGGATCCTGCGAGGTCGTGGACACGGGGTTCGCGGCGCCGGAGTGAGGGGGGCTCAGCCGCGTGAGCCTCGCTGGCGGCTGGCGGCCTTGGGGGCGGCGGGGAGGCAGCCGCGGAGCTCCCGGAGGAGGGGCGCGGCCAGGAGCCAGCGGACGCCGGTGGGGTTCAGGTGGACGGCGCCGGCGGCGCGGGCGCGGCGGGCCTTCTTGGCGCCCGGGGGCCGGACCCACTCGCGGACGGCGCCGTGGGCGTTGGTGGTGAGGCGGAGCCCGTCGACGAAGGTGACGCGGGCGTGGTGCTTGGTGACGTAGCGGGCGATGCGGCGCGCCGTGAGGTCGGCGATGACGCGCATCTTGGCGCGGCCGCGCTCGCTGGGGAGAGCGGTGGGCCCCAGCCACAGCACGGGGCGGCGGTGTTTGGGCCCGGTAAGGGCGTCGAGCATGGCGTCCACGCGGGCGGCGTAGAAGCGCCTCCATAGGGGACCGCCGAAGGCGTACCAGCGACCCTTGCGGTAGAGGTTCTGGCCGTCGTTGGTGCCCAGGGAGACGACGACGAGGTCGGGCTTGTGGTCGGCCATGGCGCGGGCGGCGGCGGCGGGCCAGTCGTGGAAGTCGGGGCGAGCGAGCCCCGAGGAGGCCTTGCCCCAGACGCGCACGCGGACGCCCAGAGGCTTGAGCTCGGCGCGGAGGATCTTGCCGAGGCTCATGCCCATGGTGGAGCTGCCCAGGGCATAGAGGCTGCGCGCGGGTCGGTGGCCCGAGCACAAGGGGGCGGCGCCGTGGACCGCGGGGGGCGAGGCCAGGGAGGCGAGGCCCAGGGCGAGGGAGGTGACGGGGAGGAGTGCACGCATGGTCCCATCATGGCCGGATGTTGGGAGCGCGCCAGAAATC
>CAYZID010000354.1:0-5103 GCA_964478315.1 uncultured Myxococcales bacterium
GCCCACACGCGGGATCCAAAGCCGAATCCCAGAGTAGGTGGCGGATCGGGGGGGGTGGGTTCATGGGGTGCGCTGGAGGGCTCAGGTGCGCGGTGGGGCGGGGCCTTCGGCGAGGTGCACCTGGCCGTTGTGGACGACCTCGTGGACGGCGTCGCGGGCGCGGAGGTTGGCGAGGGCGGCGGCCATGTCCTCGGGGGTAGCGCCGACGCTGTCGGCCAGCTCGGTGACGGTGCAGGGGCGGATCCCCACGGTCTTGAGGATGACGCGCTCCAGGAGGTCGCCTCGGAGGTGGCGGACGACGCGCGTCCGGTCGCCCGCGCGCTCGTAGTAGGCCACGGGCTTGGCCAGGGGGCCCACCATCTCCACGAAGCGATCGATGCGCTCTTGGGTGGCGGGCTTGGCGTCCTGCTCGGCGGGGGGGCGGAAGACGGTGTTGACCTGGACGCCGTCGGGCTGGATGCGGTCCACCCAGGACTTGAGCAGGGCGAGCTCCTCGTCGCTCGTGTTCACGCCTTGGACGAGCAGGACCTCCAGCAGGTAGTGGCCGTGGAAGGCGGCGCGGGCGTCCAGGAGGCCGCGGGTGAGCTGGTCGAAGGTCAGCGAGGACGTGGGGCGGTTCACGCGCCGGAAGGTGGCCTCACAGCCCGCGTCCAGGGAGGGGACCAGGTAGTCCACGCCCAGGACGCGCTGGAGGACGGCGGGGCGGTGGAGCAGGGAGGCGTTGGTGAGGAGGACGATGGGGACCGTGGTCATGGCCTCGATGCCGGCGATGATGCGCCCGATCCCCTTGTGGAGCGTGGGCTCGCCGGAGCCGGCGAAGGTGATGAAGTCGGGGAGGTCGTCGTGGTGCTCGGCGAGGTAGGCGCGGAGCTCGTCCAAGACCTCGTCGACTGGGGCGAACACGGGCGCGGAGGCGTCGCCCCCGTCCGACGTCGTCGCCGTCGTCTCGGGGGTGGGCCCCACCTCGCAGTAGACGCAGTCGAAGCTGCACGTCTTGCGGCGGAACAGGTCGATCCCCAGGGACCGCCCGAAGCGTCGTGAGGGCACGGGCCCAAAGATCCAGCGCATGTGCTTCCTCCGTCGTCGTGGGCCTGGCGGCTGTCCGTGGGCCGCGGGGGGAAGCCTACACCGCCGCGGGCCGGGGCCCCAGCCACGGTCTTCCGAGGCGCCCGATGGGCTCCGCGCGGGACGAACGTCGCTCGTTGGGACGCGGTTCGTCGGCTCGACCGGGGGAGCTTCGGCGTTGGAGAGTATTGTTCACGCCTGGGCCATTGGCTCGGCGGGTGACGGTTGATTGCAAGCCATCTCCCATAGTTAGAGCCTATGGAACGAGCCTTGCTTGGAAGCCGTGCGCGCCCCGGAGGGGTGCTCCGAGGCGCACTGGTTCAACGACGCATTTCCCCGTTTCGCCCGCGCTCTGCGCGGCGCGGCTTCCCAGGAGCTCTCCCATGCGATCTCGCTCTCTCTCTCGTCCCCTGTCCTTCCTGCTCACCCTCCTGGCCGGTGTGTCCGTCGCGGCGACGGCGCAGGCCGGGCACCACCACAAGGGGATGGCCCCCGGCGGCGCGTCCGCGAAGGTCCCGCTGGCGGCTTACGACACGGTGCGGGCCGCGCTGGCGGCGGATGACCTGGCCGCGGCCAAGAAGGGCGCCGCAGCCCTCCAGGCGGCCGCCAAGAAGGCCGCGGAGGGGGTGGGCCACCCCGCGAAGCACAACCTCCACGCCCTGGCCGCGGCGGCGGGCAAGATCGCCGCGGCGGGTGACCTGCCCGCGGCCCGCGCGGCCTTCGGAGACGCCTCCCGCGCCGTGCTGGAGCTCGTGGCGGCCGACGCGGCCTTGTCCAAGCGCGTCATCACGTACCGCTGCGGCATGACGAAGACCTACAAGAAGTGGGTGCAGCTCTCGGGTCCCATGGCGAACCCGTACATGGGCCAGAAGATGCTCCACTGCGGCTCCAAGGTGCCGGCCCAGCCCTGAGCCCTGTATTGCCGTCCCGCGCCTGCCGGGCGCCCGGTCTGGCCGGCGAGGGGCCCGTGTTCCCTCTGCGCCCTCCTACGGGGTGCGAACAACCTGGAGAAAGCACCATGCAGATCATGAAGACACACCGAGTTCGCCTCTCGACGCGGCTGTCGCCCTGGCACCTGTCGGCCTTGGGGGTGGGGCTCGTCTTGGCGGGGTTGACCGTCTCCGTGTCGGGCTGTCTCGGCACGGATCCGGACGGGTTCGCGTTGCTCGACGACGGCTATCACACCGCACAGGCGGGGTTGACCCAGGTCCAGGAGGGCGCCCGACTCTACCTCGACGCCGGGGACGTGGACGCCGGCGTGGCGTCCATGACCGAGGGGGTTGCGGCCATGGACCGTGGGGCCTCCACGATGCACAGCGGGTTCAAGGACACGGAGTCGATGATGATGGGCGGGTGTGGCGAGGGTCACGCCGAGGTCATGGCGGGGCTGGACGGGGAGCTGGAGCGGGCGCACGCGGCGCTCGAGTCCATGACCGACCCCACGAGCCCCGAGGCCGCCAAGGGGGCCGAGATGCTCCGAGAGCTCGCGACGGAGATGGACGCAGAGCTGGGACGCCTGGCGGACACGATGGGGTGCATGGGCCACGATCCCGACGCACACCACACGGACACCACGGACGGGCGTGAGGGCGGCATGTAGGGCCTCGCGGGCGCGGCCTCCGCGTCCTGGGGGCCGCGCCCGGAGCCGTTCGCGGCCTGGCGCTCTACGATGAGAGACGAGGAGAGCGGTCGCTCCAGGATGGACGGGCCGGGGCAACGAGCGGTCTGGGATGGACCGGCTCGGGGGCCGCGTGCCACCATCCCCCGCGCATGGCCGCGAAGGTGAGCCCCCGGGCACGACGGTCGGGGGCGGCCGTGGGAGGCGGCGAGGGAGGTGGGCACGATGACGACGGAGACGACGCGCGCCGTTCGGTTCCACGCGCACGGGGGGCCGGAGGTCTTGCGCTGGGAGGACGTGCCGCTGCCGCCGCCGGGGCCGGGGGAGGCCCGCGTGCGCCACACGGCGGTGGGGCTGAACTTCATCGACACCTACCACCGCTCGGGGTTGTACCCGGTGCCGGGCTTGCCGTCCGGGTTGGGGGTGGAGGCGGCGGGGGTCATCGAGGCGCTGGGGCCCGGGGTGGCCGAGGCGCTGCCCGAGCTCGCCGTGGGCCAGCGTGTGGCCTACGCGGCGGGTCCGCCAGGGGCGTATGGGCTGCGGCGGAACATGGTGGCCGAGCGGCTCGTGCCGTTGCCGGACGCGGTGTCGGACGAGGTGGCGGCGGCGGCGCTCCTCAAGGGGATGACGGTGGAGTACCTCATCCGGCGGGCGACGCCGGGGGGCGCGCCGCCGGTGCGCCCTGGCGACACGGTGCTGTGGCATGCGGCGGCGGGCGGGGTGGGCTTGCTGGCCTGCCAGTGGTTGCGTCACCTGGGCGTGACGGTCATCGGGACGGTGGGGAGCGAGGAGAAGGCGGCGC
Organism: uncultured Myxococcales bacterium; assembly: GCA_964478315.1. GTDB lineage: Bacteria > Myxococcota_A > UBA9042 > PHBI01 > JAAZYN01 > CAYZID01. Next base: position 3,486 of record CAYZID010000354.1, read on the forward strand.
TGGCGCGGGCTCACGGGTGTGCCCACACGGTCTTGTACCGCGAGGAGGACGTGGTGGCCCGGGTGCGCGAGCTCACGGACGGGGCGGGTGTGCCGGTGGTCTTCGACTCGGTGGGGGCGGCGACCTTCGAGCGGTCGCTGGACTGCCTCCAGCCGCGGGGGCTCATGGTGTCCTTCGGGAACGCTTCAGGCCCCGTGCCGCCGTGTCCACCATCGCTGCTGGCGCAGAAGGGCTCGCTGTTCCTCACGCGGCCCACGCTGTTCGCCTACACGGCCACGCGCGCCGACCTCCTGGCGAGCGCCGCGGCGCTGTTCGAGGTGTTGGAGGCGGGCGTGCTGCGCGTGGCCGTGAACCAGCGCTGGCCCTTGGCCCGAGCCGCCGACGCCCATCGCGCCCTGGAGGCCCGCCAGACCACCGGCGCGACGGTCCTCCAGCCCACCTGAGGCGCCCGCTTCGGCCGCGCCTCCCGTGGTGAGGGCGGGAGGCGCGCCCGGCGCCGATGGGGGCGCCGGGACACGGCCTCGATCAACCGGTGGAGGTGCGATGGATGCCACCTCCACGGAAGGCTCGCTGGGCCGCTCAGTCGCTGCAGGCCAGCCAAGCGTTGTGGCACAGCTCCCCGGGGTCGGTGGCGGCGTCCTCGCAGGCGACGTCACCCTCGCAGGCGCCGTCCAAGCACAGGAGGAGCCGCATGGCGGGCTGCTTGGCGTCGGCCGCGCCCTTGGCGCCGCAGGCGGAGATGCAGCTCAGGTCGTCCGGACCGCAGTTGTTCTTGCGACAGTCCACGATCTGCTTGCAGGACAGGCAGTCGGCGGGGTCTGGGCCGCACGTGCCCTGGAAGAGGCAGGTCGCCAGTTGGCCGCTACAGTTCTCGGACTCGCACAGGGAGTCGTCGCAGCCGAACGAGTCCTCGCAGGTGTTGATGGCGGCCAGTTGCTGGTTGGCGGTGTCCGAGGCCTGGCCCAGGCAGGTCTGGAGGCAAGGGGTGTCCGTGCAGCCCGCGACGCACAGCGTGACGCCGCGGCAACTCGTGGGATCGAGCTGTCCCGAGCACGTCCCGGCGATGAGGTCGCAGGACGCACCCGCGGCGCACGTCCCGCACGTCCCGCCGCACCCGTCTGGGCCGCACTGTTTGCCGGTGCATTGGGGCACGCAGGACCCGCCGCCCGTGTCGCTCCCCGTGTTGCCGCCCGTGTCGGGCGTCGCGTCTTGGCCGGTCGTGGCGTCGGCCGCTTGGCAGCCGGGCTGATTGGGGTTCGCGGCGCAGGACGTGCCCCCCGCGCCCCCTCCCCCCGGGCTGTCGCAAGCCGCCAGGGTGGCCGCCGCCAAGAACACACCTACGCCCATGAGCACCTTCGTGGACCGCATCGCCTTCTCCTGTCTGTCCGGTTGCTTACCCGTCGTGCCACACGACGCTCCCACCCTCGGCCAGAACGCGATGCGACAGATTGTGCAGGGACGTACCAAAGATAGACCGGTCGGTCAAACGAAGTCGCGGCGTGCGCACCGGGGGCGTGGCTGTCTGTGGCTGTCCTGGGACGGAACGGTGAAGCGGGCTGGGCTGGCCCCCAGATCCGCCACCTACTCTGGGATTCGGCTTTGGATCCCGCGTGTGGGC
>CAYZID010000355.1:0-5094 GCA_964478315.1 uncultured Myxococcales bacterium
CTTGTTCTCTGTTCTGTAATGTTGTTAGTTATTACTATTATATTTTTCTTTTTTTTTTTTTTTGTTATTTCGTTGTTGATTTTTCTTTTTGGTTTTTCTTTTTTTTTTTTTTTCAAACCAGAAAGCGGAATAGGAGTGTTCTGCCGGTCTCGTGGGCTGGGAGTTGTGTATAAGAGAGAGGGGGAGAGGGGGGGGGGGGCGGCTCAGGGGACGTAGAAGAAGCTCTGGTTCTGGGACCAGGAGTCGCGGTGGTAGATGGAGAAGTCCCGCGTCGTGTAGCCGTCGATGTCGAAGGTGGGGTTGAGGACGCGGGTCACGTCCAGCCGGCGCTTGCCGCTCCCCAGCGGTGAGTATCCGGCCGCGGCGGGGATGTCGGGCAGGCGCGCGGAGGTCAGGTTCCCGTCCACGATGAGGGTCCAGAGCGCCGGACCGTACTCGTCGGAGACCACGAGGCGCGTGTAGGAGGCGCCCTCGCCGCCGTCCCAGCTCCAACCCAGCTCGGGGCTCGAGAGCTGGGCGTCGTGGAGGGGGGCCGTGATGATGGGGAACTGGAGGTAGGGGCCCAGGATGAAGGCGGCGCTGCCCACGACGCGGGCGCCCACGTCCCCTCCCGGAGCCTGGCGTGCGTACACCCCGAAGGCCCGAGAGCGGTAGTCCGGGATCACGTCCCGCACCCACGTGGCGCCCCCGTCGGAGGTCTCCAGGCGCCGCAGGGCCACGCCCCCGTCCCCCACCGCGAAGATCACGCGGGCCCCCTGGGCCGTCACGCCCCCGGTGACGGCGGTGAGGTCCCGGCGCGTGAGGGGCCCCCCGGCGCTGTCGGTCACCGGGGTCAGGGGCCCCTCGTCGCCCTGGCGCTCCAGGATCGTCCCGGCGTCCCCCACGGCGACGAGGAGCTCGTCGTCGAACCAGACGGCGCGGAGCGTGGTCGTGGGGGCGTCGTCCGCGTCGGCGCTCGTCGGGACCAGCTCCCACGTCCCCTCGGCACCGCGCAGGAGCACCCGCCCGCCCGATCCCACCGCCGCCACGCGGCCGCCCGGGCGGGCGTAGAGGCCGTGGATGTCTTGCAGCGACGGGGGGCCCTCGATGCTCCAGCCCGCGGCGCCGCCGTCCGCTCCGTCGTCGTACCGGCGCACCCGCACCGTACCCGCCACCCAGACGGGGTCGCCCGGCGCGGTGGCCGCTGCGCGGAAGGTGTCCGTCTGGGCTCCCGCGGGTGGCTCGATGGGGACCCAAGCCCCGCCCTCCAGGTGGAGCGTCGTGCCGTGCGCGCCCACGACCCACACGTCGCCGGGGCCGCGCCCCGTGACGGCGAGGAGGTCCTCGTGGGTGCCCGAGGACTGCTTGTGCCAGGCCCCGGCCGTGTGGAGCAGGAGCCGGCCCCGCTCGCCCACGGCGAAGATCCGCTCGTCGCCCGCCCAGATTCCCCCCCAGATCCCGTAGAGATCGGCGTCCAGGGAGAGCCGCTCCAGGGACCAGGCGCCGCCCGCAGGGGAGCCGGGCGGCGGCGCCGCGCTCTCGTCGAAGACGGGCAGGCGGTCCTCCACCAGCGAGGTCACGCCCTGGACCAGGGTGTAGGCCCGCGGCATGGTCGTCGCCGTGTCCGCCTGCATGGTGGCATAGAGGAAGTAGGTGGCGTCGTAGAGGTCGCCGGCGAGGGCGCTGAGCTGATGGGGGGCGAGCCAGGTGTGGGCGTCCCCACCGCTGGCGGCCGACGGAAGGAGGGCGCGCGTGAAGGGGATGGCGCCGTCGGCGCCCAGATCCAGCGAGAGGGTCACGGACGGCGCGAGGACGCCGGTGGGCCAGGTGGGCGGGTCCAGCATCCGGAGTCGCAGCGTGCGGTCCAGGGGGTGGTCGAGGGTCACGTCCAGGCCCTCCATGACGGCGCCCGGCTCGGCGAAGACGTGGCGGCGGACACCGAGGACCGTGGGCGTGAAGGTCCCGGCGGCGTCACGGTAGCCGCCCAGGCACACCACGGCGAGGTCTCCCAGCCGCCCGGAGGGCAGCTCGAAGCTCCCGCCCGGGGAGACCCAGCCCGTGTCGGGCACCGTAGGGGCCGTGGAGAAGACGCTGCCGTTGGAGACGAAACACTGGGCGACCTTCTCGCCCGGCGCCGGCATGCACCGGGTACCCTCGGTGGCGCCCGCGCACACGTAGCCCTCGGGGCAGTCCTCGTCCACCCCGCAGGAGGCGAGGCAGTAGGCCCCGGCGGCGCCCCCCCACCCCGGGATCTGAGCGAGGTCCAGGCACGCGAAGCCGTCCTGCTGACAGGCCCCGACCTCGCCCGCGGCCGCCTGGGGGTCGCAGGGGGCGCAGTGCTCCGTCTCGGGGATGGCGGCGGCCTCGCAGCTCCCGGGCGGCGCGATGACGTACTTCCCCAGCCCCAGGACGCGGCCGCGCAGCGTCGCGTCGGGCCAGGGATCGTCCTGGGGGGGCTCGCCCGACTGGGGGGGCGGCGTCTTGGGGGTGAGGTAGATCGTGACGTTCGCGGCGTCGAAGTCCACCACCGAGTAGGCGTCGAAGTCCGGGTGGCTGGCGGTGACCTTCACCGGCCCGTAGAGCCCCGGCTCGCTGAAGGTGAGCTGCCCGTTGTCGTCCGTGTAGCCCTGGAAGGGCGTCGCCGGGTCGTCGCCGACGATCACGAAGGCCCCCGGGATGGGCCCGAACTTCTGCGTCCCGCGCACCGTGACGTTCAGCGTCTCGTCGATGGGCGGCCCCCATGTGCCCCCGTACCCACTGCGGGGGTCGAAGACCGTCAGGGCCCCGCTCAGCGTCGCCTGGGCCCCGTCTCCGCGGCGCACCACGGCGTCGTAGGTCCCCACCTCCAGGCGGGGGCTGCGCACGTCCACGCGGGCGCCCGAAACCCGCTGGATCACGGGGCAAGCCTCGCCGCCCACCTCCACCTCGACGCTGTCGTCGAAGCCCGTGCCGAACACGCGCAGGTAGGTGCCGCCGGCCTGGGCGGCCTCGGCGGGCGTCACCAGATCCAGCCGGAGGGCGCTGTCCCCGTACTCGTAGCCCCCCGGGAGGGCTGCCTCCTCGCCCCCCTGGAGCACCCGCACATCCGCGAGCCCCGGGGCACCGGGGGGCGTGCGCGCCTGGATCGTGTGGGCGTCCGAGACGGTCACGTGAGAGGCCGCGAGTCCCCCGAACCAGACGCCGGCGCCGGCGGCGAAGCCGTCGCCCGTGAGGGTCACGAGCTGGCCGCCCTCCAAGGGACCCTGGGCGGGAGCGACCTCGGTGAGCGTCACGCTGGGTGGGGGCTGGTAGGTGAAGGGCTGTCCGACGGCCTGCGCGCCGAAGTCATGGGAGACCCGCACGACGATGGGTTGCCCGGTGGTGGGCTGGGGCGCGGGCGGGGCGATGACGGTGAGCTCGCCCGCCTCGGGGTCCACCGTGAGGACCTGGGCCTCGGCCCCGTCGAAGGTCACCTGGGCGCCGTACTGGAGCCCCTGGCACACCACGCGCACGACCGTCCCCCCCGCCGCAGGGCCCGTGCTGGGGAAGAGCGTGGGACACGACAGGACGTAGGGGTCGTCCGCGGGGTCGTCCCAGGACCAGGCGTTGGCCGCCAGGGCGAGGCCCCAGGAGGTCCCCACCACCACGTCCGCGACGTCTCCGGGGGGGCCCGGCGGGCTCAAGGCGGTGAGCCAGCGCCCGTCGTGGGCGGCGTCCACGACGGCGGCCTCCTGGGCCCCGAAGGTCACCACGGCGTCCAGGTCCAGCCCGGCGCCGTCCAGGCGCACCAGGGTCCCGCCCGTGGGCGGGCCGGACAGGGGGGCCACGGCGTCCACGCGCGGCGCCGAGCGGTAGCGGAAGGCGTCGCGCGCCCAGGCGACCCGCCCCTGGGAGACGACGTGCACGTCCGCGTAGCCGGGGGCGCCGGGGGGCGTCAGTCCGGTGAGCGTCTCGTCGTCCGGCCGCGCTTGGGAGATGGCGAGGCGCCCACCCACGAACAGGCGCGCGTCGGGTCCGAAGCCGGTGCCGCGCGCGGTGATGGGCGTCCCTCCTCGGGTGTCTCCTTCGCTGGGCGACACGGTGTCCACGGTGAGGGGCGCCACGAACCGGAACGCCGCTTCGAGGAAGATCGGCGCCGCCAGGGGGGCGTCGGGAGGGGGCGTCACGGAGACGTCCACGGCGCCCGCCGCGTGAGGCGGGGTGCGCACGAGGGCGCGGGTCGTGTCCAGGAGGTAGGTGTCCGTGGCGGGCGCCGTGCCGAAGAAGAACTCCACGCCGTCGGAGAAGCCCGTGCCCACGATCACGACATCCTCGCCGCCGGCCACGGATCCCTCGCTGGGTTCCACCGAGAGGAGGCCCAGGGGCTCCAAGAGGGTGTCTTGGGGGGGCTCGGGGGCGGGGTTCGCCACCTGACCGGCGGCCTGGGACAGCGGCTCGAAGCCCGGCAGCGCGGAGATCTGCGCGGTGTCCCCGCAGGCCCAGAGGCTCACCGTCGCCGCGAGGAGGGTGAGGCCGCGCGCCGCCCGCCCCGCGCTCGCGCGGCGCCGGGCCGGGCTTCGGGGGGCGCGCTCTCGGGACGGGAGGGGGGACAAGGCGGGCTGCTCCTTCGTGGGACCGGGGGCATCTTAGCGCGCCCGGCCGTCCGTTCCCACGGCGCGGCGTCTTGAGGCCCCTTCGCGGTTGTGGTCCGAGGTGGGGCGCGTCACCATGCGCGGGGAATGGAGGCGTCCGGGGGGCGCTTCTGTGCCCACGGGGGCGTTGGGCGCGCGGCCCTCGCCGCCAGCCAGGCGCTGGACACCTGCCTTCGACGAGTGAGACCTCTCCCATGGACGGCACCCACGACGAGTATCCACCCCGCGGCTGCGCCTCGGTGCGCCCGACCCTCCGCCGAGGGGACCGCCTCGCCGTCGCGCTCGTGGCCCTGGCCCTCGGCGCGGTCCCGGGGGGCGTGGCGGGCTCGGGCGCGCGCGCGGCGTCTCCCCCGGCCTCTCCGGGGAGCGCGGCGCCCTCCACCACACCATCCACCACACCATCCAAGCCCGAGGCCGTGCCCGCCCCTCCTCCCCACCTGACGCTGCCGACTACCCACCCCCTGCACCGCCCAGCGGCCCCCCTACCCCTTCAAACGACACGAAA
>CAYZID010000356.1:0-5091 GCA_964478315.1 uncultured Myxococcales bacterium
GCCGCCCACACGCGGGATCCAAAGCCGAATCCCAGAGTAGGTGGCGGATCTGGGCGGACGCCCACCCAGCCCCGGCGGGGCCCCAGGGCGCAACCGCAACCGCAACCGTTTCCGCTTCCGGTTCCGCAGCCGCGTCCGCAACCGCGTCCGCAGCCGCGCCCGCAGCCGCTTCCGCTCCCGCTTTCGCTCCCGCTTCCGCTTCCGCCCCCGCTCCCGCCCCCGCTCCCGCTTTCGCTCCCGCAGCCGCAGCCGTCGCCGCACCCGCACCCGCACCTGCGCCCGCTTCCGCTGCCGCCACCGCGCCCGGAACCGCCCTCGACGGGACGCCTCGGAGCTTTTCGTTGACGAAAGTGCATCGTTGCTTGCCGTATGGCTATCTATGTGGCCACATCATCCCCGTGGCCTCCCCGGCTCTCACCCTCCTCGGGGTCGCTCGAACGCGGCCCGCGTGGAGGCGCGAGGCGCGGCGGCGGGGAGCGCCACCCCCTCACCGCCCCCTCACCGCACTGCGCCGGCTCACCGGGACGGCCGAACGAGACGGCTCAGGGCCCCGGACGGAGCCCCCCGCCAGCGGTCACGGTGCGCCCCACCCCAGGGAGGCCGGTCACAGGGAGGCCAGACGCGCCCGGCACGAGGCCGCGATGGTCGTCGCCATGCCGTCGTCCAGATCCGTCCCCCCAAACCCCTTCGTCCCGCTCACCCCGCCCCCCTCCAAGACCTCCAGGGCGTGCCGGTAGGCCTCCCGGGCGCCGGGCAGATCCCCGAGCTGCTCCAGACACAGGCCCAACTGGTACGGCGCCATCCACGCCCCATCCTGGGTGAGGAAGCGCGCGTTCCGGAAGGCCGCCACCGCCTCGCGCAGGGCGCCGCGCCGCTTGAGCACCAAGCCCCGCGCCACGTGCGCCACGGCCAGCATGGGCTCCGACGCCAGCACCTCGTCCAGCACCGCGAGGGCGGCCTCGTCTTCCCCCCGGCCCAACATCAGGCTCGCCTCGCGCACCCGCCCCTCGGCCTTGAGCTGCCGCCGCACGCGCCTGGGAGCCGGCGCCTGGCTCGCCCCCGCCCCACCCTCGGCCTGGGCTCCCGCCTGGGACGAAGGCGCCCGAGCCGGCAGCTTGGGGGCCGCCACCAGGCGCGGGCGCGAGGGGCGAGGACCGCTCCCATGGGGACGCGCCGCCCTCCGCGCCCGCTCCCGGAGGTCCCGCGCCGGAGCACGCCCCGTGAGCGGGCGCCGCTCCGCCCCCGCCGTGATCCGGGGCGGCCCTCCTACCCGGCGCGCGGAGCCTCCCCGCGCCCCCGGCGCGCGCCCTCGGCGCGGCCTCACCCCGTCCCGTCGCGCCACGAGGAGCTGCGCCCCCGCGCGCCCGTCGGGCTCCAGGGCGTCCGTCAACCACACCAGCGGCTGCTCCGCCGCCCCGAGCAAGACGACCCCCCGCGGCGCCGCCGCGGCGAACGCCCGCAGCACCGCCAGCGACGTCTCCTGGTGAAAGTAGATGAGGACGTTTCGGCACACGACCGCGTCGAAGGGGGCCTCGCCCGTGGGGCGGTGGGGCGCGGCGACCAGGTTGTGCTCCGCGAAGTGGACCAGCTCGCGGATCGCGGGGCGCACCTCCGCGCCGGCGCCATGGAACTCGAAGTAGCGGTCCTGCATGGGGGCCGGCACGTGGCGGAGGTGAGACACGGGGAAGCGGCCCGCGCGCGCGCGGGCGAGCGTCGAGGGCCCCAGATCCGTAGCGTAGATGGTCACCGGGAGGCCCCGATCCGCGGCCAGCATCGCGATGGAGTAGGGCTCGTGGCCCTCCGCGCACCCCGCGCACCACACGCGCCGCGGTCCTGCCGACACGCACGCCTCCAGCGCGTCGAGGAGGTGGGAGAGCCCCTCGGGCTCGCGCAGAAACCAGCTCGTGTGGTTGAGCAGGCCGTCCGCCAGCGCCCCTCGCTCTTCCGGCAGGAGCCCCCGCGCGAGCCGGTCCAGGTACTCGTCCGGGGAGAGCCCGTGGGTCCGCGCTCGGCGCCCCACGAACGCCTCCACGTTCGCCGCCGCGCTGAGCGGCAAGGACACCCCCGTCCAGCGCTCGACCAAGGGGCGCAGCCTCGCCCACGGGGTGTCGAGCCTCACCGGAAGGCCGCCGTTCCCAGCCGGGCCAGCGCCCCGCCCAGCCACTCCACGTCGCCCACGGCGGCCCCGGGCGCGGCGGCGAGGGCCGCGCGCGGCATCCCCCCCACGGTGGCCGTCTCGGGGCTCTGCACGAGCACCGCTCCTCCGGCCCGGGCGATGGCCTGGGCCCCCTCCGCGCCGTCTCGCCCCATCCCCGTGAGCACGATACCCAGCGCCCCGGGGCCGAAGGAGTCCGCGAGGGAGCGCAGCAGGGCCGTCCCCGAGGGCCGATGTCCGTCCACGCGAGGATCGTCCCCCAGGACCAGCTCGCCCCTGGGGCCCACCCGCAGGTGCCGATCGTCGGGCGCGATGTGGATCGTCCCCGGGGCGAGCCGCTGCCGACGGCCGGCCACCCGCACGCGCAGCGCCGTCGTCTGGTCGAGCCAGTGCGCGAGGGCGTCCGTGAAACCCCGCGCCGTGTGCTGGACCACCGCGATGGGCACGGGGAAGGTCGCCGGCAGCTCCGCCACGAGGGCGCGAAGCACGCCGGGGGCCCCGGTCGAGCCCACGATCCCGATGACCTCCACGGGGTGCCGCAAGCCCAGGGCGGGTCCGGCCGGGCGGCGCGAGCGCGGCTCGCCTCGGGGCCCCTGTCGAGGCGGGGCGGTGCTCCGAGGGCCCACGGGGCGGGCAGGGGCCATGCGCTGGGGGCGCACCGAGGCCGCGTGGCGGAGCACGCGCCGGAGCCGCCGCTGCTCGTCCTCCTGGAACCCCCTCCGCGGCTTGGGGAAGACCTCCACCGCGCCGCGCTCCAGGGCGTCCATGGCCAGGGTGTCGGCGTCCCCGGCCGTGTCGGCCACCACGACGATGGGCGTGGGGCGCGCCCCGTCACGCCCCGCCATGATGCGGTCGATGGCCTCGAGGCCCCCCATGAGCGGCATGAGCACGTCCATCGTGACCACGTCCGGGCGCAGCGCCGCCACCTGGGTGACGGCGCGCGTCCCGTCGCTCGCCTCGCCCACGACCTCGAACGCCGGGTCCGCCTCGAGGGCCGCGCGGAGGACGCCCCGGACCAGCGCCGAGTCGTCTACGATGAGGACGCGGGTCGGCGACACGGCGTCACTCCAGGAAGCGGGCGATGAGGGCCCAGAGCCCCCGGTGCGAGAAGTCGGTCTTCACCAAGTAGGCGTCCGCCCCCACGTCCACCGCGCGGCGTCGGTCCTCGTCGCTGCCGCGCATGGAGACCACCACCGCGGGGATCCGCGGCCCCGGCAGTGCCCGCAGGGCGCGGATGAACCCGATCCCGTCCAGCCGCGGCATTTCGATGTCGGTCACGACGAGCTCCACCTTGAGCCCCTGGCTGAGCCGGTCGAGCGCTTCCTGGCCGTCGCCGGCCTCCACGACGTGCAGCCCGTGCGAGCGCAAGGCCTCGGCGACGAGATCGCGGATGACGGGCGAGTCGTCCACCACCAAGACCGTCTTGCCGCCCGCGCGCTCGGCTCGCTCGTGCCTCCTCGTGGCCCCCGTCGCGGCGGCGAGGAGCTCGCCCGTCTTGAGCACGAGCGCCAGCGAGCCGTCCTCCAAGGGGACCACCGAACGCACGATGGGGTCGTGGTCGAACAGCGTCCCCACGGACTTCATGACGGCCTCGCGTTCGCTGTGGTCGTGGGTGCCCGCCAGGGCCACGGCGCCGCCGCCCGAGCTCATGATGAGCAGGCGCTCGTGCCCCTCCACCGGGGCCTCCTCGCCGAGATAGGGACGCAGGTCCAGCAAGGGCACGAGCTTCCCCTCGTAGTGGATCGCGCGGCCTTGGGGTGCCTCGACCTCCGGGTAGTGTCGCGGGTCGAGCACCCCCTCGATCGTGCGCGCCGGCAGGGCGTAGCGACCCGCCCCCACGCGGAACAGCAGGACCGGGCTCACGGCGACGCTCAGGGGCACGCTCAGCCGGAACGTGGTCCCCGCCCCGGGCCGCGTTTGGAGCCCCACGGTCCCCCCGATGGCGTCGATGTTCGCCATGACCACGTCCAGGCCGATCCCTCGACCCGAGACGTTCGTCACCTGGCTCCGCGTGGACATCCCGGCGCTGAACAGGAACGTCAGCACGTCCTCGTCGCCCATGGTCCGCGCCTCGGACGAGCGCGTGAGGCCCAGGTCCACGGCCCGGGCGCGCACCCGATCCAGGTCGATGCCCTGCCCGTCGTCGGTCACGACCACGTCCAAGGTCCGCCCACGGACCTCGGCCCGCAGCGTGATCGTGCCCTCCTCGGGCTTGCCGGCCCGTCGCCGCTCGTCCGCTGGCTCCACACCGTGGTCCACCGCGTTTCGCACGAGGTGCAGCAGCGGCTCGGCCAGGCGGTCGAGCACGACCCGGTCCGCCTCGATGTCCTCCCCCTCGGTCCGCAGGCGCACCTTCTTGCCCAGTTCCCGGGCCAGGGAGCGCACGGCTCGCGGGTAGCGCTCGAACAGCGAGCGGATGGGCACCATCCGCAGCTCGCGCGTCGTGGTCTCCAGCTCGTCGATGAGCTGGCTCATACGGAAATCGTCGGCCCGCAGGCGCGTCTCGATGGCCGAGAGCAGGTCGACGATGGTGCCCAGCTCTTCCACCCCGCGCCCCACGATCGAGCCACGGAGGAGGTTCGCCCGGGCCCGCGCGGTCTGGAGCTCGCTGGCGCTGGCCGCGAGCCTCATGCGCGCCAGGATGAGCTCGCCCACGGCGTCGCGCATGCGGTCGAGCTTGGCCGAGGTGACGCGCACGGCGGCCTCGCGCGTCGGCGAGTGAGCGCCGCCGCCGCCGCCCACGACGACCGCCGCGTCCTCGTTTCGGCCGCCGCTGGCGGGCGCCCCCGCGCGCGGTGGCTCCGGGGGCGCCCCCGCGCCCGGTGGAGTGGGCTGGGCCCCGGCGCCGGGAGCGGGGACCGGGCGGCTCGGGGCCGCGGGGCGGGGCGGGGAGGGCGGCTTGGGTGGAGCGCTGCCCTGGGGCTTGGTGGGGGGCT
>CAYZID010000357.1:0-5070 GCA_964478315.1 uncultured Myxococcales bacterium
CGCAACCCGCCGGAGTAGCAGCGCTACTTCAAGTGGTTGCGGGGACGCGCATGGGGCGTGCAGCGGCCGTCGCGGCGACGGGAGGCTTTTCAGGATGGGAACTAGCAAGGGGGAGGGCCAGCGTGACGCTTGAGGCAGGCGAGCTCGTCCTCGGCCGCTACGAGGTCCGATCGCTCTTGGAGGCGGACCTCCTGGTGGAGCGATACGCCGCCGTCCACACGGGGCTGGGGACGGCCGCGGAGATCCGCCTGTTCGTGGGGGGCACGAGCACCGAGGGCATGGCGCGCTTCCAGCGCGCGGCGGAGGTCATGGCGGAGGTGCGGCACGCCAACGTCCTCGCCGTCCTGGACCACGGCGTGCACGACGGCAAGCCGTGCACGATCACGGAGGCCTCGCACGGGGAGACGCTCGCCGCGGTGCTCGCGCGGGAGGGGGCCCTGCCCTGGTGGACCGCGCTCGACGTGGCCGAGCAGGTGCTCGACGGGCTCGACGCGATCCACGGCGCGGGGATCGTCCACCGAGGGATCACGCCCGAAGCCCTGGTGCTCGACGACGCGGACGAGGGCGTGAAGGTCGTCGACTGGAGCCTCGCGAAGGCCACCGACGGCAGGCATCCCCAGGTGACACAGATCGGGGTGACGGTGGGCTCCCTGCTCTACATGGCGCCCGAGCAGCTCCGATCGCGCCCCGTGAGCCCCCGCACCGACCTCTACGCCGCGGCCCTCGTCCTCTACGAGGCCCTCACGGGCTCGCTCCCGGAGGGGGGGAAGCGCAGGTCCCACACAGCCAAGCGCCTGTCGATCCCGGCGCCACCGCCGACGCCGCCCGCGGGCTTGCCGCCCATCCCCCAGAGCGTGACCCGAGCGCTGCTGCGCGCCCTGGCGATCGAGCCCAAGGAGCGCATCGCCACGGCGCGGGCCTTTCGGAAGGCGCTCCTCGCGGCGCGGGCGTCCGCGGCGCAGCCCAGCCTCACGGCAGACGGCGCCCCCAGCGACGGGGACGGGCGCGATCTGGACGAGGGCGCGACGCGCGGCGGTGTGGCCGAGCAGCGGCGTCGCTCGTTCCGGCGCATACGGGCGGCAACGGGGTGGCCCGCGGCCGGCGCGCCGGGGTCGGCGCCCCCGAGCGAGCCGGCGCCCCTGCCGCGGCTGCGCGCGGCCCACGCGTGGTCGGCCATGACGGCCCGCGGGGCGCTTCGAGGCACGCGCAGCGCGGGCGCTCGCGCGCTCGCGGCCTTCCGTCCACCCGCGCCAGCCCAGTTCGCCGCGGTGCGCGACGCGGTCGGGGCCCAGGGCGAGGTGATCGAGTTGGGGGATCGCGCTTGGTTGGCGCTCCTCTCCCGCGGCGCCATCGATCGCCTCCGCGCGGCGCTGCGCGCGGGTGGCGGCGACGTCGCCCTCGCCTGGCGCGAGGTGTCACCGAGCTTCGCCCTGAGCCCGGCGACCCGGGACGGGACGGCGCCCCCGCCGCACGTGGCGCTGCGGCTCATCGAGCTGCTCTATGAGCGCGACGCCAGCGACGCGGGAGAGGGGTGACGGCGCTGGGGCACCCGTGGGGCGCTCAGGAGCGGACGGCCACGCGCACCGTGGCTCCGCGGCGCAGCCCCAGGCGGTTGCGGGCCGAGCCGCCTCGCACCGCGATCTCCACGAACCCCTCGGATCCGAAGAGCCCGAGGGCCTCGCCCGGCGGGACCTCCCCGTAGGTGCGCAGCATGGGCAGCCGACGCCCGTCGGCCAACACGACGTCCATGGCCTCCAGGGGCACGCCGTCGAGCATGGCGCGGTGGATGTCGGTGACGACGTTGCCGAAGCGGTCCGTGTCGGTCACGCGCCCGGTCATCCCGCCGTCGGCCTCTCGGCGGGGCGGCACGCGCTCCCACGTGAGGAGGGTGTGGGGCGGCCCCACCTCGGTCACGGCCACGCGCCCCGTGGCGAGGAGGGCGGCGGCGGGCGCGAAGAGATCGCGGCCGTGGAAGGTGTGCGCGTCCGCCCGGAGCCAGGGGCCGAGGCGGCCCTCGGGGTCGATGCGTCGCACGGCGGTGGCCCCGCCGAGCTCGGCGAGCACGGGGCCCAAGAGGCCGTTGTCCGGGGCCACGAAGACCTGGCCGCCGGCTCGGACGACCACGGGCGCGCGGGCGGTCCCCACGCCCGGGTCGACGACCGCCAGGTGGACGGTCCCGGGCGGGAACCAGGGGCAGGCGGCGCGGACGACGCCGGCCGCGTGCTCCACGTCCTGGGGTGGGAGGTCGTGCGCGAGGTCGTGGAGGCGCAGCGAGGCGTCCACCGACAACAGCACGCCCTTCATGGCCCCCACGTACCCGTCCGACGACCCGAAGTCGGTCGTGAGCGTCACCAGCCCGTTGGGCGTGAATCCGCGTCCGCGCGTCGCCACAGCAGCTCCTCCCAGGGCCGCTCCCCGCGGGGGGAGCGCCCGAGCGTCGCGCGAAGACCCGCCCCCGGGGGTCTTCGGACGACGGTCCGTGTCCGCCCGGGAGGCTAGCACGTCCAAAGGTCACGGCAAGCCGACCGGCGTGCTCGCGCATGCTCGGAGGGCTGGTGACCTACTGGAACAGCTCGTTGAGAAAGGTCGCCAAGAGGCGCTCGGTCACCGCGGGCGGCAGGGCGTCCAGCACCTCGTTGATCTCCGCCATACGGTCCGGCAGCGTGGTGCCCTTGATGCCGGCGATCCCCAGAAGCCGGTCGAACATGGCCGCGTCCATCTTCGCCGGGTCCACGCCCTGGAACATCTTCGCCACGCCGGCGCCGAGGTCCGACGAGCGCATGGTCCGCGCCGTGGCAACGGCCTTGCCCAAGTCCTCCAGGAAGGCGTCCACGTGCACGTCGTGCGTGGGGCTCACGATGAGGTGCGCGCTCCGCGGGATCCCTCCGCGCCCGAGCTGCCCCTGCACGTACCAGCCCATGGCGTTCATCTCGTCGATGACGTGGAGGATCTCCACCTCGCGGGAGTGGAAGGCCACGAGCGACATGTCCGGGCGCGCCACCAGCTCCAGCCCGTCCATGGCCTCGATGCCGTCACACAGCCGCGTCGTCGCGTCCAACGTCCGCCGCGCCAGCTCCAGGTAGCCCTCGTCCCCGACGTACTGGAGCACCGCCCACGCCGCCGCCAGGGGGCCGCCCGTCTTGGAAGACTGCACGCCCATGTTGATGACGGGATAGCCGGCCCAGCTCGCGCAGGCGAAGATCTGATGCATGCGCAGCGACGCGTCGCGGTGGAGGAGCACCGAAGCGCCCTTGGGCGTAAAGCCGTACTTGTGGAGGTCCATGGAGATGGACGTCACCCCCGGCACCGTGAAGTCGAAGGGGGGGATGTCCGCTCCTAGGCGCTTGAAGTAGGGCAGCAGGAACCCACCGATGCAGCCGTCCACGTGGCAGAGGACGTCGCGCTCCGCCGCCGCCGCGGCGATCTCCGTCACCGGATCCACGACGCCCGGGCCGTAGGACGACGCCGAGGCCACAACCAGCACCGTGCGGTCGGTGATGGCCTCTCGGATGGCCGCCGCGTCGGCCCGCCCGTCGGGCGTGACCGGCGTGACGACGGCCTTGAGTCCGAAGTAGTGCGCCGCCTTGTGGAAGGCCGCGTGGGCCGTCACGGGGAGCACGATCTCGCCTACGGCTTGGTCACCGCCCTGGGCGGTCAGGATCCCCCGGGCTCGGGCCCGCTCGCGCGCGGCCTTCACGGCCAGCAGGATGCTCTCGGTACCGCCGCTGGTGAAGGTCCCCACGACGCCCTCGGGCCCGTTGAGGTGGGTCCGGGCCATGTCCACGATCTCCCGCTCGAAGCGCAGGAGGCTGCGGAACGCCGTGGGGTCGAGGCCGTTCTCCTTGAGGTACATGGCGTAGGCCCGCTGCCCCACCTCGAACACGTCGCGCCCGGCGTCGTACAGGTAGGCCCAGACGCGCCCCGAGTGGGTGTCCAGGTCGTCGGCCCGGTAGGCCTCCAGCCGCTGAAAGAGGGTGTCCTTGTCGAGCCCGGTGGTGGGGATGCGCATGGTCTGCTCCGGAAGAGAGGGGAGAATGGGGGGGAGAGAGGGCTGAGGGCGGTCCGCGAGGTCGCCCGCGCCCGGACGCTGGCCGAATGCTAGGTCGGCGGGGTCGGGTCGGAGGCGGCACCCGGGGGGTGCGCGGCCAGTCGGAAGCCTGGCTCCAGCAGGCGCAGGGCCGCCTCGCCGCGCGCGACGAGATCCGCCGGGGCCCCCGCCGCGAACCACCCGCGGAGGGTGGCCCGGACGGCGCCCATGGACGCCCCGGCGAGGACGTGGGCCTGGGCCGCTTGGAAGCCGCGTGCCTGGAGGGCTCGCGCGATGGCGCGCTCCCAGGCGAGGTCCAGGGCCCGCTCCCGCGCGACGAGGGCCGGGGAGGCGTCCACGACCTTCTGTTGGGCCACGACCTCGTCGCGTTCGGCCTCGTAGGCGCGGGCCAGGGCGAGGGTGGCCCGGCGGAGGGCTTGGAAGCCGTCCTCGTGGGGCTCGGTGAGGAGGGCCTCGAAGCGCGCGAGTCGCTCGTCGAAGCGGGGAAAGGCCAGCGCCTCCTTGGTGGGGAAGTAGCGGAACAGGGTCCGCCGGGACACGCCGGCCGCGGCCGCCACGTCGTCCACCGTCGTGGCCTCGAACCCCCGAGCGGCAAACAGGGCCAGGGCCTCGCGGGCCAGGGCCTCCCGGGTGGCGGCCTTCTTGCGGGCGCGGAGCCCCTGGGTGGGAGCGTCCGTTCGCGCGACGGGGGGCGTGAGGGCTGGAGAGGAGGGCATGAGGGGCTCTCGGGCGCGTTGGGGGGGTGGGCGCGTCCTACGGGGACACCATGCGCAAACATGGCACTGAGTGTCAAGCGCCACCCCGTGCCACTTCTTGAGCCCGAGCGTTCGGCGGTGGAGTCCTGCTCGGCGGAGTCCTGCTCAGGGTGGGGTCGGGGGGCGGGGTTCCAACAGGGCCTCGGCGATGGCTTCGAGGACCGCCTCCCGTGCCATGCGATCTCCGCGGAGGGCGGCGAGGGCGTCGGCGGCGCCCACGAGGTCTTGGTGCGCGCCCAGGGCGAGGTCTTGGCCGGGGCCGCAGGC
>CAYZID010000358.1:0-5048 GCA_964478315.1 uncultured Myxococcales bacterium
TGGGGAGGGGGAGGTCGAGAGGGGGGCGCGTGGAGGGGGTTGTGGGGGGGTGGGGGGGCGGCCGGGCGGGCGGGGGGGGGCGGGGGGCCGAGGGGGGGGGGGGGCGGGGGGGGGGGGGACGCCAGCGAGCCGAGGCGGGGCCGGGGCGGCCGTGGGCGCCGCGGGCTGGGCCTCGGCGAGGGCCACGGCGGCGCTGCGGCCGTCGTGGTGGGGGCCGCCCAGCGCGGCGAAGGCGCCGGCCGAGAAACCCAGGACGCCCAGGAGCCACAGGGTGGCCGTCGCCGGCGCCTGGGGCTCGGATCTACGTGGGGCGAGGCTGCTGGCAGACATGGGTGGGCTCCTCCGCTCGTCACCGCGGAGGCTGAAAGCACGGCCCGTGCCAACAAGAACCCTTTCGTCAGTTCAAGAACTTACCGGGACTCAACGGCCGCGCGAGCGCCAGCCCGCCAAGGGATTGGCGCCGGGCCGTCAAGCCCCTGACACCCACCGGCTCGGGGCGCTCAGAACTTGCCCGTGAGCGAGAGCTGGATCCCGTAGAGCATGACGTCGCCCGTGCGGAAGCGGGTGCCCAGGGCGTCGTAGGCGGCGTTGTAGACGGGGTTGTACTCGTTATCGCCCTTGGAGTTGACCGCCTCCACCTGGTTGCGTCCGTCCAGGTCCTTGCCCGCGTCCGCCGTGGTAATGAAGTGCGTCGTCTCGTGGCCCAGCCAGCCCTGGGCGCTGAACTGGACGTAGCGGTACATCTGCCAGCGGAAGCCGAACCACGCCTTGAGAAGCGCGTACTGCTCCACGTCGGTGAGGCCGTTGGTCTTGAGGCGCTGGCCCGTGGCCGGGTCGATGTCGCCGCGAGTGAAGGTCGTGAGGTCACAGGGGTTTTGGGTGTCGCGTGGGTCGCAGGTGCTCTGCCCCAGGGCCTGGAACAGCTCCGTGTACTCCCGCCCCTCGAAGTGGTAGTCGATGGAGCCGCCCAGGTCGAAGATGAACGACTGCTGGAGCTCCTTGTCCTCGTAGGGGATGAACTCGGTGCCCAGCTTGATGCCGAGCTGGTGCCCCGGGGAGGTGAGGGTCTGGGTGCGCCCGTACTCGGTGAACAGGCTCTTGGAGCCCGGGATGTTGAAGGTCCCGTCCAGGGAGAAGTAGGGCTCCACCCAGGGAGCGAAGCGGCTGGAGACGGACGAGGCCACCTTGACCTTCCAGAGCCCCCAGCCGGGCTTGTCGTTGTCGGCCGTCATGACGGCCGCGGTGGGGAAGACCACGTCCACGCCGATGGCCCACGTGGGGCGCGTGAAGTCGCGGGCGGTGGACAGCGGGGTGAAGCGGAAGCCGAACAGGAGGTCGCCCACGCCGCCTCGATCGGTCCCGTCCAAGGGGACGCTGAAGAGGCTGGGCCTGTTGCTCGGATCCACGGTCGTGTTCGTCGTGTCCACGCCCGTGTCGAACGACAGGTCGGTCTTGTCGCTCAGGATGATCGGCAGCTTCATGTGGACCTCGGCCCAGCGCCAGAAGCCGAGCTGCATGTCCAGGTTGAGCTGCTGCCAGGTCCGCGTGCTCTGGAGCTCGTTGATGTCGATGATCTGGCTGGCGTCCGCGCAGAAGGCGTGGACCGCGTCGTCCCGCGTGAGGCAGCGGAACTCACGGCGAACCTTGCCGTCGCGCTGGCCGTAAGCCCACCCCACGGAGAACGTGAAGTCCAGGCCCTGGTCGGGGCTGCGGTCGAAGCTGTCGATGACGTCCGTGAGCTTGGAGGCCCGCGCGGACGAACCCCCGAGCGAGAGCCCCAGGGGCAGGGAGAGGGCGAGCGCGGCGGCGACCCGGAAGGCGGTGCGGTTGAGCATGAGCACGTTCCTGGCTTGTTCGGGGCGGTGGGATGAGCGACGCGGGGGCGGCGAGCGCGCGCGGGCGGCTCAGTCCTCGTCCCGAAGGTTGAATTCCTTCATCTTGTTCTGCAAGGACTTACGAGAGATCATCAGGAGCTGAGCGGCCCGCGTGACGTTCCCGCCCGTCTGGTCCAGGGCCTGGACGATGAGCTCGCGCTCGAGCTGGGCGGTGGTCTCCTTGACGAGCTGCTTCATGGAGACGCGGCCCGCGAGGCCCCGGTCCAAGCGGGGCGCCGTCACCAGCCCCGAAGTGGGGCTGGGGGTCTTCAGCTCGTCGGGGAGGAGATCGGTGTCGATGACGTCCGACTCGCTGAACAGCACGAGGCGCTCCAGGAGGTTCTCCATCTCGCGCACGTTCCCTGGCCAGCCGTAGCGCTGGAAGGCCTCCTCGGCCTCGGGGGTCAGCCCGCGCACGGACTTGTGCAGCCGCTCGTTGAAGCGATCGAGCATGTGCCGCACGAGCAGCGGGATGTCCTCGGGGCGGTCGCGCAGCGGCGGCAGTCGGATGGGCACGACGTTGAGACGGTAGAACAGGTCCTCGCGGAAGCGCCCCGCCTCGACCTCCTCGGCCAGATTCCGGTTCGTGGCCGCGATGAGGCGCACGTCCACGTTCAGCGTCTTGAGCCCCCCCACCCGCTCGAAGGAAGACTCCTGGATGGCCCGCAGGAGCTTCACCTGCATCTCCGGCGGGATCTCGGCGATCTCGTCGAGGAACAGCGTGCCCCCATCCGCCAGCTCGAACCGCCCGGGCTTGGATGAGATCGCCCCGGTGAAGGCGCCCTTCTCGTGCCCGAAGAGCTCGCTCTCGATGAGGGTTGGGGGGATGGCCGCGCAGTTCACCTTCACGAAGGGGCGATTGGCGCGGCTGCTGTGGGTGTGGAGCGCGGAGGCCACGAGCTCCTTGCCCGTGCCGCTCTCCCCGGTGATGAGGACGGTCGTGGGGGAGTCCGCCACCTTGTCCAGGATGGCGTAGACCTCGGCCACCGCCGGCGACACGCCGATCATGCCGTAGCGTCCGCCGTCGGCGATGGCCTCGTCGCTGAGCGTGGGCTCCACGTGGTCGAACTCCGCCCGCGCCGTGTTCACGGCCTTGGCGACCACGGCCCGGAGCTCCTCGGCCTCGAAGGGCTTGGTCACGAAGTCGAAGGCGCCGACCTTCATGGCCTCCACGGCCGTGTCCACGGTGCCGTGGGCGGTGATGACGACCACGGGGCGGCCGGGGTACTCGCGGGTGATGTGGCTGAGGAGCTCCATGCCCCCCATCCCGGGCATCCGCAGATCCGTGAGCACGGCGTGGTAGGCGCCCCCGCGGAGCTCCATCTTCTCCACGGCGTCGTGGCCGTCCGAGGCCGTGTCCACGCGATAGCCCTCGCGCTTGAGGAGCCCCGCGAGGATGGTGCGCATGTTGGGCTCGTCGTCGACGATGAGGAGCCGGGCCGGTGTGTCCATGGCGGGGGAACCTCTCACGGGGCAGCGGAGTTCTCAGCGGAGTGGGTCATGGGATCCGAGGGGAGCGTCATGCGGGTTCAGGGTCGCCACCGGGCCCGCGGGGCTCACCGCGCCCCCCGGGGCCCCCGAGGCCGAAGGGGTGCTGGGCGTCCGCGCCCTCCACCCGCACGCGAAGCGCGCCCTCGGCCAAGAGGAGCCCCACCATAGCACCAATGGGGGCGTCCGCGGGCCTCCGGACGATCGCGCCGTCTTGGAGCCGCGCGATCGCGTAGCCCCGGGCCAGCGTCTGCTCGGGCCCGAGCGCCCGCAGCCGCCCAACCAGGCTCGCGAGCTGCGCGCCGCGCTTCTCGCTCGCCGCCCTCCCCGCCCGCACCAGCCGCGCCCGCAGCGCGGTGAGCGCCTGCCGCCCCGAGCGCACCCGCTCGGCGGGGTGGAGGTTCCGCAGCTTGGCCCGCGCCACGTCCCGCCGCCCGCGCGCCACCTGGAGCCGGCGCTCCATGGCCCGCACGGCGCGGGCGCGGGCGTCTTCCACGCGCTCCAGGGCGTCCTGGAGACGGTCGCGCGTCCCCAGGAGCCCCGCGCGGGCGTCCTCCAGGCGCGCCAGGTGATCGTCCAGGCGGCTCCACATGGCGTCCTGCGCGCGCTGCGCCGCCCAGCGCACCTGCGCCGCGAGCTCCTCCACGACGGGCGTCGCCATCTCCGCCGCGGCCGTGGGCGTCGCCGCGCGCGCGTCGGCCGCCTCGTCCGTGAGCACGCGGTCCACCTCGTGCCCCACGCCGCTCACCGTGGGCGCCGGGAAGGCCGCCACGGCGCGGACGACGGCCTCGTCGTTGAAGGCCCACAGGTCGTGGAGGCTGCCCCCACCGCGCCCCACGATCGCCACGTCCACGGGCCGCCCGTCCTCGTCGCGGAAGCGCGCCAGCCGCCTGAGGGCCGCCACGATCGACGCCGGCGCCTGGTCCCCCTGGACCAAGCACGGGGCCACGACGACGCGCCCCGGCGCGCGGCGCCCGATGGTCACGAGGATGTCCCGCACGGCCGCCCCGGTGGGGGCGGTCACGACGCCGATGGTCCGCGGCAGCAGCGGCAGCGGGCGCTTGCGGGCGGGGTCGAACAGGCCCTCGGCGTGCAGCCGCCGCCGAAGCTGCTCCAGCTCGGCGAGGAGCGCCCCCTCGCCGTCGTCGGTGACGCGGTCGACGATCATCTGATAGCGCCCGTGGGGCTCGTAGACGTCCACGCGCCCGTAGGCGACGACGGAGCTCCCGCGCGTGAGGGGCACGCGCAGCCGCTGCGCGGTGGACCGCCACATGACGGCGGGCAGCTTGGCGTGTCCGTCGTGCAGCGAGAAGTACAGGTGACCGCTGGAGGCGCGCTTGAGCTCGGTGACCTCGCCGCGCACGGCTACGGCACCCACCGCGTCGGCGATGGCGCCCTTGATGCGCCGGGTCACCTGGGTGACGCTGAGCACCTGTCCGGGGCCGGGGCCCTGACGCACGCGCGGGCTGGCTCCTCGCTTGCGCCTCTGACCGGTCCCGTCGGCCATGTGCCCTCCCCGCCGCGTGGCCCCCGCGTCGTCACAACGAGTCACACCCAAACACCGGAGCGGTGAGCCCGCGAGGCGAGGCTGTTCTGCCGCAGGCGCGGGGGGGTGTCAATCGCTCGCGTCCGACCCCGATCCGCCACCTACTCTGGGATTCGGCTTTGGATCCCGCGTGTGGGCGG
>CAYZID010000359.1:0-5046 GCA_964478315.1 uncultured Myxococcales bacterium
CGCCCACACGCGGGATCCAAAGCCGAATCCCAGAGTAGGTGGCGGATCTGGGGCTGTCCCGAGGACCGCGCCGACGGCGGTCAGGCTGAGCGCTTGTCGGCCTTGGGGACGGCGGGGGCGCTGGCGGCGGGCGGCGCTGCGTCCTCCAGCGCCCGGCGCTGCCGACGGCGCTCCACGCTCGCCAACGCCCACACCGGGAAGATGTGCTGATAGAGGCGATAGTCCAGCAGCGCCGTGCGGAAGAACACCCCCACCATGGGCGCGTCCGGCCAACCCCCGTCCGCGCGTTGGACCTGGGCCAGCCACGCCGCCCCGCGCTCCAGCGCGGGCCAGGCGTCCGTCTCGGCCCACGTCAACGCCAGCAACGCCCAGGCCGTCTGCGTGGGGTGCGAGGCCGCCGCCTCCCGGTACACGCCCGTGAGGAGCCCCTCGTGGCTCTCCCCCCAACCGCCGTCGGGACGCTGACGATCCAAGAGCCACCGCGCCGCGCGCCGAATGGCCGGGTCCGTGGGCGGCACCCCCGCCGCCCGCAGCCCGCGCACCCCGAACATCGTCCCGTACAAGAACCCAACGCCCCAGGCCCCCTCCCAAGAGCCGTCGTCGCGCTGGAGGGCCCGCAAGCGCCGAACGGCTCGCTCCACCGCGCGCTCTACGTCCCCACGAGGCCCCCCGGGTGCCCCGCGATGGGCCGCGCCCGCCCCGGGCGTCGCCCCCTCGAACCGGTGAAGCGCCGCCACGCACGAGGCCGTGCACTCGGCGTAGCTCCCCTCCAACATGGAGTCGCCGAACATCTCCGCCGGGTTCATCCACTCCAAGGACACGGGCGAGCGCCGCGCCTCATAGCTGCCAAAGCCCCCGTCGGGGTTCTGGCAGCGCAGCACGAAGTCCACCGCCCGCCGCGCCCGCTGGGCCGGGAAGACCTCCGGCGCCAGGAGCCCGTCCTCCGCCGTGTCCGCCAGCGCCTCCAGCGCCTCCGCCGTGCAGTCGCTCACGGGCCACCCGTGCCAGCCCCCCGCGAAGCAGAACCCCCCGTCGGGGTTCAGGCGATCCTGCTCCTCCCAGCCGGGCGCCGCCTCCGTGATCTGCTGGGCCGCCAGGAACGCCGCCCCACGCCGCCGCGCCGCCTCCACCTCGGGCGCCGCGTCCCCCGTCACGCCCGCGCGCGCCGCCTCGGCCAAGGCCTGCAGGGCGAAGGACGTGTCCCAGGTGGCGCTCCGCGCGCCCGCCACGCGCAAGCCGCGCTCGTCGTCCTCCCAGATCCACCCCTCGAAGGCCTCCCAGGCCTGGGCCACGTCCGAATCCGCCGGGTCGTCGGCCCACAGCGCCAGCATCCCCAGCAAGCCGCTCACCGGGGAGATCCCCGTGTGGCTCGTGGAGCGGAACTCCCACCGCAGCCGCTCGCGCAGCTCGCCCAGCACGCGCCGCCGCAGCGCCGAGGGCGCCACGCGCTCCCACAGCCCGCTCGCCGCGCGCACCGCCCTCAGGGCCGGCGTGGGCGGCGCGTAGAGGTCGCCGGAGCGCAGCGCCTCCCGCGCCCTCTCCCAGCGGATGTTCTGGAACCCGCCGGGGAACAGCTCGGCCCGCAGCGCCTCGATCGTGGGCGTGATGGGCCCCGTGACCCGCGCCGCGAAGACCGACGCCATGCCCATGTAGATGATGCGCGTGTGGCTGTAGAACCGCGACGGGTGCACGGGCAACGCCCGGGGCAGCGCCCACGCCTCGGGCGGCACCGCCGGCACGCCCCGCCAGTCGTAGAGGCCCACCATCGCCAACCACGTCTTGCCCCAGCTCGGGATGGCCTCCACGCCCCCCTCGGCCTCGATCATGCGCCGCGCCCCGGCCAACAGCGGCGCGTCCGCCGGCGCCCCGCACAGCCGCGCCGCCGCGTAGACCAGCGTCGTCACGAACAGGTTGGGGGTCGCGTGGGCGTGGAGCCCCCAGGTGCCCGGATAGGACGCCCCAGAGCCCGACGCCCCCTCGGCCCCGGCGGGCTCGCCCCCCAGGCGCGTGTCCTCGAAGTGGCGGAGCACGCGGCGACGCCGCTCGTCCGACAGCTCCCGCCCCATGATGTGCCCCGCGAGGACGTACTGGGCCGCCAGCATGGGGCACCACACGACCTCGCCCTCCCAGCCGCCGTCCTCGCGGGCCAGGGCCGCCAGGGCTCGGGCCCCGCGGACGAGGGTCTGGGGCGGCTGGGGCTCGGCGGGCTCGGCGGGCGGTGGGGCCGGGGGCCTCCAGCCGCGGGGCGGGCGCGGCACCGTCTCGCCCTCGTGGGCGGGCTCACGGCGCCCGGCGAGGGTGCCGCCCAGCCAACCCACGCGGGGCCACAGCGCCTTCACGGTGTCCGCCGCCTGGCGCCAGTCGCCCCGGCGCAGGGCACGCCACCCGAGGTCCGCCGCCGAGTAGCCCACCGCCTTGAGGAAGGTCGCCGCGAAGGCGCGCGCGCGGCCGTCTTGGCCCGACAGGTAGCGCAGCGTGCGCACGCGGTCGGCGCGGGAGCCCCGCCACATGGCGTAGATGGCGCGCCGCACGGCCAGGTCGTCGTCGCCGTCGCCGCTGAAGACCTCGTACAGCACGGTGGCCAGCATCTCGCCCACGCGCGTGGCGCCGCGGCGCTTGCGCTGGTAGGCGGCGAAGGCGGCGGCGTCCCAGCGGGCGGGCTGGGCGACCTCCCAGGCGTCGCCGAAGCCCAGCATCATGCCGGCGGCGGTGAGGGGGTGGTAGAAGCCGCAGGCGTCGCCCACGAGGACGGCGTCCGGGCGCCCGAAGTGGACGCGGCTCCGCACCTGGTTCTTGGCCCACAGCAGGCGCCCGGCGGCCAGGGCCTCGCGCAGGGCGGGGCGCAGACCGGCGGGGAGGGCCGGGGCGTAGGCGTCATAGAGGGCCTGGGGCGTGCTCAGGTGGGTGGCGGTCAGGGGCACGTCCAGGGCGAGGCGGGTCTGCCCCTGGCCGATGGCGTAGGCGAGCACGGGCCCGGGGCCGCCCAGGAAGACGTGGCCGTAACCGGCGCCCACGCCCGAGCGAGGGCCGGGGACGCCCGCCGAGGGTGAGAGATCGTGGTCGTGGAGGAGGACGCCCGCCATGCGCGACAGGGTGTAGCGCTCGGCGGGGAGCCCCAGGAGCTTGCGCGTGAGGGACGGGCGCCCGTCGGCGGCGATGACGCGCGGGGCGAGGAGGGTGAGCTCGCCCGGGGTGCCACGGCGCTCGCACACGACGCGGCCTGCGCCCGGCGAGCCGAGCTGGGTCATGCGCGTCCAGGGGAAGACCTCCACGCCCGGGTGGGCGGCGGCGTGCTCGCGGAGGTGGTCGGCCAGGGGGCGGTGGTGGATGGCCCAGCCCTGGAGGCCCGGGTCGTAGGGGAGCTCGATGGGCTCCGAGTCGTCCTCGGGGTGGACGATGAAGCCGCGCCCGCCCTGGGCCTCGGCGGCCTGGGGCATGGGCACGCCCAGGCGCGTGAGGACGTCCACGGCGGCGGGGTGGAGCCACTCGCCGGCCAGGCGGTCGGCGGCGTCGGGGTTGCCGTCGAGGAGGGCCACGCGGGCGCCCCGGTGGGCGAGGGCCAGGGCGGCGGTGGACCCCACGGGGCCCGCGCCGACGACGACGGCGTCAAAGGAGTGGGACGAGGACATGGCGGGCTCCCGGGCTGCGGGGGAGAGGGAGGGCGGCGCCGCGGTGGGCGCTCAGGCGCGGGCGCGGGAGGGCTTCTCGGGGAGGCGGAAGGGCGTCTTGCCCAGCGCCTTGAGGTGGGCGTAGCCGCGCCGGAGGGCGTCGTCGTCGCCCGCGCGCTGCACGCAGTCGGCGATGAGGGCCTCGACCTCGGCGCGGGCGATCTTCACCTTGCGCCCGGGGACGAGCTGGTCGGCGTGGCCCCGGGTGTGGGCCAAGGTCCGCACGGCGAGCCAGAGCGGGAGCAGGCAGAACAGGCGCAGGTCGCGGGCGTCCGCGGGCAGGGCCAGGGCGTACTCCAAGGCGCGGTCCAGGGCCCCCTGGGCGCGGTCGAAGATGGGCTCCATAACGGCCTGGACGGCGGCGCGGCGGGCGGGATCGGTGGCCTCGGGCAAGGGGACGCCCGCCGCCTGGAGGGTCATGCGGGGGACGAAGGAGACCCGGCGCTCGAAGTCGTCGGTGAAGTCCTTGAGGATGTTCGTGAGCTGCAGGCCCACGGCGAAGGCCTCGGCGTGCTGCTGGAGGGTGATCGCCGCCTCGGGGTCGAGCGCGGGGAGGGCGGCGGTGAACAGCTCCGTGAGCATGTGCCCCACGGTGCCGGCCACGAAGTAGCAGTAGCGCTCCAGGTCGGGGAGCCCGGTGAGGGAGACGAAGCCGTCGACGCCCGGGCGGCGGCGGGCGTAGATGCCCATGCCGCGCGACATCTCGGCCACCCAGTGCAAGACCGTGGCCTGCATGGCGTCGGGGAGAGTGGCGAGCACGGCCAGGACGCGGGGCAGGCGCTGGGCCAGCTCGCGCTCGTGGGCCGGGGAGGCCTCGATGACGCGCGAGGCGGCGGCGAAGGTGGCCGGGTCGGCGCCGCGCTCCAGGACGTCGAGGTAGACGCGGAACAGGTGGTCGCGGGTGTCGGCGTCCAGGGCCGGGTCGTCCTCGATGGTGTCGGCCACCCGACATAAGAGGTAGCCCACCGTCACGGCCACCTCGAGCTCGTCGCGGAGCATGGCGATGGGGCGTGAGAAGGTGCGGGACACCTCGCCCAGGGCGCGCTTGCAGTAGGCCCAGTCCGACTCGGTGAGGGCGGCCTGGGTGCGGTCCGGGGAGTCGGGCCGGGAGGACTCGGCGGCGAGCTGGCGTCGGGCGTTCATGGGGCCTCTCGGGCGGGGCGCGCGCGGGGCGCGGTGGGGGAGTCGGGGCATGGGCGGGAGACGAGCGGAGGCGCCGCGGACCCGGGTCGGGTTCGCGGAGCCCTCGGCGCGGACCCGCCGGTGTCCAAGAAGGGAAGGGAAGGGATGAACACGCGACGGGCCCGCGCCGCGGGGCGCGGTGCCTGGAAGACGCGGCGCCTCAGCGCGCGTCGTCCATGGCGGGACAGGTGGGGGT
>CAYZID010000360.1:0-5000 GCA_964478315.1 uncultured Myxococcales bacterium
TTTAGTCATCGTCGGGTGCCCGCCGATCGCTACACAGCGTGTAGGGTCGGCACCGTCGGAGGTGGCTCGGCGCCTGGCGCTACCCCCTGGCCGACGTGGACCTAGAGGACGCCGCCGTCCCGGTAGGCCGTCGGGGCAGGCTCCGCCTGCCGCCCGCCGTGGGCCGGCTACGCCTCAAGCAGTGGCAGCACTTCGCCATCATCCACCCCCGCGTGGTCCTCACCTTCGCCGTCGTGGACGTGGGCTTCCTGCGGACCTCGTGGTGCCAGGTCTTCGACCGCGTCCGGGGCACGCGCGTGGAGCACGAGCGCCGGCTCCTCCGGGGCGACGTCCGCATCGCCCGCTCCCTCTGGGACGACGAGACCCACTTCCGCGACGCGGGCTATCGCGTGGAGATCCGCAACCAACTCCAAGCGGCGCGCCACGTGGCGGCCCTGGAGGTCGACGCGCACCAGGGCCGCCCCGCGCTCCGCGCCCACCTCCACCTCACCCACGACCCGCGCCGCGACGAGCCGCTCGTCGTGTCCATGCCCGTGGCCCCCGGGCGTGTCATGTACACCCACAAGGCGGTCATCCCCGCTGAGGGCTCCCTGCGCGTGGGCCCGGAAACCTACACCCTCTCGCCCGCCGACACCCACGCTATCGTGGACGTGCACAAGGCCCACTACCCCCACCACACGTGGTGGCGCTGGGCCACCTTCGCCACGCGCACGCCCGACGGGCGC
The DNA here is from genome assembly GCA_964478315.1 of uncultured Myxococcales bacterium. Lineage (GTDB taxonomy): Bacteria > Myxococcota_A > UBA9042 > PHBI01 > JAAZYN01 > CAYZID01. Next base: position 726 of record CAYZID010000360.1, read on the forward strand.
TCCTTGGGCCTGAACCTCACGGACAACCTCGTGACCGACCCCAGCGCCCACAATGAGAACGTCGTGTGGCTGGACGGGCGGGCCCACCGCCTCCCCGGCGCGCTGTTCGAGTTCGACCCCCAGGCCCCAGACGAGCCCTGGCACGTGGGGACCCGCGACGGCTCCGTGGTCCTCACCTTCCGCGCGCGCGGAAGCCGCAGCGAGGACCTCTCCGTGGGGCCCATCCGCTCGCGCTTCAAGCAGCTCTACGGCGTCTTCGACGGGACGATCCAGCTCCCGAACGAGCGCCTGGACGTGCGCGGCGCCTGCGGCCTGGCCGAAGACCACGACTCCCTCTGGTAGTGCTCCGAACCCCGCCTCGTCGCCCACGCGCCCCCACCCAGCAGGAACCAGCCCATGTCCCGCCCCTTCGAGCGCCGCGCCTCGCGCGTGCTGTTTGACACGCCCATCTTCCAGCTCCGCGAGGACCGCGCCGCCCACCCCGGCACGGGGGATGAGGCCTCCTACTACGTCCTCCACAGCCCCGACTGGGTGAACCTGGTGGCCGAGACGACGGACGGCGAGCTCCTCCTCGTGCGCCAGTGGCGCCACGGCTCGCGCGAGGTGGAGCTGGAGCTCCCCGCGGGCCTCGTGGACCCGGGCGAGACGGCGCTGGAGGCGGGCGCCCGAGAGCTGCGCGAGGAGACGGGCTACGCGGCCGCGTCGCTGCGCGAGATCGGCGTCATGCTCCCCAACCCGGCCTACCAGGACAACCGCTGCACGACGCTCTGGGCCCAAGGCTGCCACCGCGTGGGCGACCTCCAACTCGACGACGACGAGGACATCGAGGTGGTCACGGTCCAGCCCGGCGACCTCCGCGCGCTCGTCCGTGACGGCCAGCTCCGCAACAGCGTCGTCCTCAGCGCCGTCCTCTGGTGGCTGGACCACACGGGTCGCATCGACTGGCCCTGAGCCGCCGACGGCCTCTCACCCCGTCACGCAGGCTCGGCCCACAGCGCGTCGGGACCTAGCAGCAGCAGGTCCTCGGACTCCTCGGCCACGGAGCGCAGCGCGGGGCTGAACGCGCCCGCGGTCACCAGAGCGTACCGCACGCGGCCCGTGCCCACGCGGCCCGAGGTCGCCAGGCCCGAGCGCGTCACGTGCGCCTTGAGCCGCTCCAGGTCGCGGACGCCCACGGTCCTGCCCCGTGGAGTACCTCGGCCCTCGCGCCCCCCTGCCTCGCCTCCCCTGCCATCCACACGATGGGCCGCACGGCCGTCCCGTTGGCCGGCGCCCACCGCGAGCTGCCCGTCCTCCGGCCGCCACTTGCACTCCACGAAGATCGTGTCCCCGCCGGCGCGCACGACGAGATCCAGCTCGGTCTGTCCATCGCGGCTCCACCAGGGGGCCACCGCGTCCACCGCCCCGACCTGGTCCGAGAACAGCCCCTCGGTGAAGGCGCGCGCCACCAGGTCCTCGAAGACGACGCCCATGTGAGCGGCGAAGTGGGGGGCTACGCGCTGATCCCAGACCTCCTCGGCGGGTGCGCTGTTCAGCGCGCTGCGGTTGGGCTGCACGAAGCGAAACCAGAAGCCCGTAAAGGGGTCCACGCAGCGATACCGCGCATAGCGCGCCCCGGGTTTGTCCCCGAAGCGAACCTCTCGGCGGACCACGTCCAGGGCCATGAGCTCCTTGAGGACGCCGTCGGTCCGCGGAGCCGTGAGGCCCGTGCGCGCCGCGATGGCGCCGAAGCGGTTCTCGCCCGCCGCCACCGCCCCCAGCACGGCCGCCGCGGGGGCGATGGCGCTGAGATGTTCGCCGCGCAGGATGTCCAGGGGGGCCTCGTGGAGCACACCCATGGGGTCGAGGATGGCCTCTACGGCGTTGTCCCGCAGAGAGCGATCCGGCCGCAGGACGGCCAGGTGCCGCGCCAGGCCGCCGAACACGCCGTAGGCCCGGAGGCGCTGGGGGCGGGACCAGCCGGGCACGAACAGGCCGGCCTGACGGTGGCCAAAGGCCCGCAACCTCACGCGCAGCGCGAAGCGGCCGTGGAGGGGCTGCCCCACGTCGCCCAGGGCGGCCATCGTCCCCAGCGCCGAGCCGCAGAGCAGGACATGGACCTGGGCGTTGGGCGGCAAGGCATCCCACAGGCGCTGGAGTACGGAGGGCACCTCCGGGGCCGCGGCCACGAGGTACTGGAACTCGTCGAGGACGAGCACGAAGGGGCGCTTGGCGCCCTCTGCCTGAGCCACGCGATCGAGCTGGGCGAACAGCAGCGTGAGCGCCGCGCCCCAGTCGCGCGGGTCCATGGCGCGCCACAGCCCCTCGTCGACGCCCAGCGCCACGGCCGTGTCGGCGAACCGACGGAGCATCGCCGAGGCGGTCGTCTCGTCCGCGCAGAAGTAGGCGCCTCGCGCTGGCCCCGGCAGGGACGCGAGCAGCCGCCGCAGCAGCCACGTCTTCCCCACCCGCCGCTGCCCATACACCAGCGACAGCGAAGACGGCCCCTGGACCAACCTCAGCAGCCGTCGCAGCTCGCGCTCACGATCGACGAACCCACCGAACATGGAGCCCTCCTCACGGCGCGCTGTCCCTGGCGCCGGCAGCGTGCGTCCTGCGCCCCCCGCTCATGGCCGGCAGGACTGGGCGCGAGCACGCCTCACACGCTAGCACCCAACTCACTACATGCCAAGTTAGCCACCCACAAGTTAGCTACCCGCAAGCTAGCCACCCACAAGTTAGCTACCCGCAAGTTAGCAGCCTACAAGTTAGCCACGACAGTGAGAGGGGTCGCCGTAGCCCCGATCCGCCACCTGCTCTGCGGACCGAGGCGCAGGAGGCCGCGTTTGGGCAAGGAGGCAAGCGGCTGGGCGCGGAGGCGTGGCCGCGTCACGTCGAGCACCCAGACGTGCAGCCCGACGCCGCCCACACGCGGGCTCCAAAGCCGAATCCCAGAGTAGGTGGCGGATCGGGGCGTAGGGACGCGGGTTGCCCCGCGCCCCCCAAGCGCCCAAGCGCCGACCCCAAATGTCTGGGGCCGCGCGCGGCGCGTGCCTACTCCTGCGCGGCGACCAGCCAGCGGCGGCCCAGCTCCTCGTGGGAGAGGTTGTCCTCGGGGTCGTTCGTGCAGGAGTAGGCGCGGCACTCCGCCGGACGCGCCCGGTAGATGCGGCACCCCTCGCCGTCGAAGAACACGCACACACCCCGCAGCGCGCGGTACAGCGCGTCCACCTTCGTCCCCGGCTTCCACGCGGGCTTGCCCTGGCGCGTGAGCTTCACCGGCGCGAAGGCGAACGCCGTCTGCCCGTCCACCTCCACCTCGTCCACCACCACGTACTTGCGCACGAAGGCGTCCGGCTCCATCTCCAGCAGCGCCGCCGCCTCCTCCACCTCACCCGGCCCGAACCAGCCCGGGCTCGTGCGACAGCAAAGGCCGCGCCGAATGCAACCCAGCGACGGGTCGGGGTGAGGGGCCGGCTCCTCGTCCAGCCAGTAAGGGTTCACGGCCGGCGCCACCGCCAGCCCGGGCGGGACGTCCCGCCGCACGGTCCACTCGCCCAACACGCGCATCTTGTCGCCCCCCGGAGAACCCTCCGGAGAGCCATCTGACCCGCTCGCCCGGGGGCTGCCCCCGTCTGTGCTCGCGGGCTCCCCGCGCGACGTGTCGTCCTTGGGCTCGGTCCTCATCGTGGCTCCTCCGCGAGCGATCGTTCGTGGTCAGCGGCCAGTCCTCAGCGGCCAGTCCTCAGCGGCAGGCGGGCGCAGGCTTGGGCGCCTTCCAACGGACCAGCCTGCCCCGCCGGCACTTGCGCGCGCACTGGGACGCCGCCTTGGCGCAGGCCGCCCCGTCGTGGCAGGGGCCCGCGCACACGCGCCCCATGGCCTGGCACACGGCCTGACACCCCACCGGCGCCAGGCTGGCGCCCCCCACGCCGCGGCGCTTGAGGATCTCACGCAGGTCCTCGCTCAGCGCCGCGGCCGCCGCCGCGTCCCCCGTCCCGGCGAGATCCGCCGCGCGGGCCAGCAGCCCATCGTCCTCGCCCAGCGCGGCCCCGCCGTGAGGGTACTCCGCCAAGAGCTGCGCCGCCCGCCGCACCGCCACCGGGTCGCCCCCCTCCAGGTCGGACCTCAGCGCCCGCGCGAGCTCGCCCAGGGCCTCGCCCGCGGCGTAGGCGTAGAGCGCCGCCACCCCCGCGTCGTTCCCCCGCGGCTGGGCCAGCCACGTCGCCAACAGCTCGGCCGCGCCCCCCCCGAGCCCCGCCCGCAACATGCTCGCCGCCAGCACCAACGTGCCGG
>CAYZID010000361.1:0-4954 GCA_964478315.1 uncultured Myxococcales bacterium
GCCCAAACGCGGCCTCCTGCGCCTCGGTCCGCAGAGCAGGTGGCGGATCGGGGGACCGCCCCCGAACCGCCACCAACTCTGGGATTCGGCTTTGGAGCCCGCGTGTGGGCGGCGTCGGGCTGCGCGTCTGGGTGCTCGACGTGACGCGGCCACGCCTCCGCGCCCAGCCGCTTGCCTCCTTGCCCAAACGCGGCCTCCTGCGCCTCGGTCCGCAGAGCAGGTGGCGGATCGGGGGACCGCAGGAAGGGCTTGCGGCCGCTCGGGCGGCGTGTACGATGCGGCCCGACCCGCGCGCCTGGCCGTCGGCTGCGCCGACCCCGCGCCGCCGACCCTGCCTCAGAGGTGACATGATGGCGTTCCCCCTTCGCGACCTCGTGGAGTCCACCACGCGCTTCGTCCTCCGCAATCCGGGCACGATGGTGCGCATGGCGCAGCACGCCGCCGGGCTTCGGGTGGCGGTGCCCTTGGATGCCCTGCGTTGGCTCGCTTCGGAGCTCCTGCGGGGGGACGACGCCCCCTCGGACGTCGTCATCACGGCCCGCCCGCCGGCCTTGAGCGTGGGGGCCACCACCGAGCTCATGCGGAACCGCATCCGCGTGTCCGCGTCCGTGGAGGTCAGGGACGTGCGGGTGGGACCCGGGGAGCTCACGGCCGTGTTCCGCGTGAGCAACCTGGACATCAAGGCCTTCGACCCCAAGAGCAACTTCGCCAAGCTCCTGAAGTCCGGCGCCCTCCACCTCGAGAAGCCGGGCGGGCTGGTGAAGATGATGGGCGGGGCGCCGCCAGCGCTGGTGTCCCACACGGACGACGAGTTCACCGTGGACTTCCTGCGCGTGCCGGCCATCGCCGACAACGCCCTGGTTCAGCGCCTCCTCGCCGCCATCACGCCCGTCCTGACCGTGCAGGACATCCGCACCGAGGACGACATGCTGCTCCTCGGGCTCGCCGCGCACCCCACCCGCGTCGTCGAGGCCGTGCGCGCCGCCGTGGGCATGTAGCCGCATCGCACCTCTGCCTCGCGCCGGGTCAGTCTTCCCTGCGCGGAGCGTGGAGGATCTCCACGAGCGCCCGGGCGCCCGCGCTCATGTGAACCCGGCCGCCGTGGTCCACGAGCACGGCCTCGACGTCGGGGAGCCGCTCCACGAGCGCCATCCCGGCGTGGGGGCCCAAGACCATGAGGGCCGTGGACAGCGCGTCCGCTCGGGTCGCGTCTCGGTCGATGACCGTGGCGCTGCGCAGCCCGTTGGCTGGCCGGCCGGTGCGCGGGTCCAAGATGTGGTGGTAGCGCACACCGTCGAGGATGAACGCGCGCTCGTAGTCACCGCTGGTGGACACGGAGGCGTCGCGGATCTCCACGGTGGCGAAGACGTCGTCTTGGGGGCCCCGGGGGTCGCGGATGCCCACGCGCCAGGGGCGGTCACCTCGCCGACCGCGTGCCAGGACCTGGCCCCCGGCGGTGAGGAGGAAGTCCCGGACGCCCCAGCGACGGAGCCAGGCGGCGGCGAGGTCCAGCGCGTAGCCCTTGGCCATGCCGCCCAAGCCCAGGACCATCCCGGGGCGGGGGAGGCGGACCGTACCGGCGTCGTCGTCGATGGTGACCAGCCGGTAGTCGATGAGGGGCAGGCGAGCCTCGATCTCCGCCGGCGAAGGGACCCGGGGGGGCACCGCGCGGAAGTCCCACACCCCCCACAGGGCGGCCCAGGTGATGTCGAAGGCGCCTTGGGTGAGGCGGCCCAGCTCGACTCCGCGGCGGATGAGGGCCCGGACGTCGGCCGGCGTGGGCACCGGCTCTCCCCCCGCCGCGTGGCTGATGGCGGCCAGGGGCGAGCCCGGGCGCCACTCGTTCATGCGGGCCTCCACCCAGTCCATGGCCGCCCCCACGAGGTGGGTCGCCAAGGGGGCTTGGTGGGCGCGGGTCACGACCTGGGCGGTCGTTGCCATGGTCGTCGTCTCTTCGCGGACCCAGGGTTCACCGCCACCGTCGCGCGCGGAGCGAGGCTGGCAGGCGAGCGTCCAAGCGCAGACGACGCCCAGCGCCGCCCTGCCCAGCGCCCGCCGTCTCGTTCGTGTTGGTCGGCGAGGGCTGGGAGTGGGAGGCGCGGGCGGGGGGGACGGTTCGGTCGAGGTCAGCGGTCTGCGCTCCCCTCGGGCGAGTCGGGCGGGAGATCCCCGTCGGCGATGGCGTCGCCCAGGGCGACGACGCGGCGCGCGTCGTCTACGTGAAGGTTCTCGATGAGGCGGCCATCCACGAGCACGATCCCCTCACCGCGGGCCATGGCCTCGGCGTGGGCCTGGATGATGCGGCGAGACCAGGCGACCTCGTCGTCCGTGGGTGCGAAGATCTCGTTCGCCGCAGGGATCTGCTTGGGGTGGATGAGGGTCTTCCCGTCGAAGCCCAGGGCTCGCCCTTGGCGACACGCCTCGGCGAACCCCTCGGGGTCGCCCAGATCCAGGTGCACGCCGTCGAGGATAGCCAGCCCGGTGGCGCGCGCCGCCAGCAGGCAGATGCCGAAGGCCGTCATCATCGGGGCGCGGTCCCGCGTGTGTCGGGCCTGGAGGTCTTTGGTGAGATCCGAGGTTCCCATGACGAAGCCGGCGAGGCGCGGGCTCGCTTCGGCCGTGCGGAGGGCGTTCAAGACCCCCCGAGGCGTCTCCATCATGCACCACAGCGCCAGGTCGTCCGGAGCCCCGGCGCTCTCCAAGACCCGCTCTGCCTGGACCACTTGCTCGGGCCCCTCGACCTTGGGGAGGAGCACGCCGTGGGCGCCGCTCGTCGCGGCGGCGGTCAGGTCCTCGTAGCCCCACGGGGTCGACAGGGCGTTGACCCGCACGAGGAGCTCTCGGCGGCCGTAGCCCCCCTCGCGCACGGCCTCGACCACCTGGGCGCGGGCCCGGGCCTTGGCCTCCGGGGCGACGGCGTCCTCGAGGTCGAGGATGAGCCCGTCCGCCGGCAGGGTCTTGCCCTTGGCGAGGGCGCGGGCGTTGCTCCCGGGCATGTACAGCACGCTGCGGCGCGGGCGGAACCTCTTGACCATGGCGACCTCCTCTCGGGGAGCGGGGGGCGCGGACTATAGCGCAATCCGCTCCGGAGCGCTCCGATGAGGCGCTGCCCCAGGCGCGTCTCCGAGGCGCTCCGAGGCGCGGAGGCGCGGGTGGCGCTTGTCCCAGCGCCGCCATTCCACCATCATGGCGCGGATGGTCCACGTGCCCCGAGACGCAGGAGAGGCCCCCGCCCTTGGCGCGGACGTGCCTCGCGTGGAAGGGGCCCCCTACCGGGATCTCGTCCGCTCCCCGGCTGCGGCGGCCATCGCGCGGCAGGCGGCGCGCGGCGGGGTGCTCCTCGCCCACTACGAGCACCGCGTCCATCTGCCGGTCCCCGAGGTGTGGATCCCAGCAGACCGGCCGGATCTCCGCCTCCCTCCCCAGTGGCAGGGGGGGGTCTTGCCCGAGAGCCGCTACGGCCCCTTTCGACACGACGCGGCGGTGGCCCCCTTCCACCCCATGCACCGGGGGAAGTGGACGGCGCACGCCCTCGCCCATCAGCTCGTGGGGTTTGGCTGGTGGCCTCGGGCCACGCTGTTCGAGTTGGCGCTGGCGGCGAGGCTCGCGGAGTTCATCCCCATCGTGGTCTGGTACTTCCTCGACGAGGCCGGGCTCCGGCGGTGCCCCCTCCACCAAGACGGAGGGCCGCTGTTCGACGACTACTGCCCAGCGTGCGAGGCGGCGGCCGGGGGAGACGGCCCCATGCAGGCCCCGGAGCGTTGGCACGAGGCGGCGCGGGAGTTCGCCGCGCGGGAGCTCGAGCGGATCGATCGCTCCCGGTCCCAGGGGCGCCTCCTTCCGCACCGCATGGCGACGGTGGACCTCGCGGCGGACGCCGTCTCCTACGTGGCCATGCACGCACCTCGGCTCCGCTCCCGCCTGTTTGCGCGCCACATGGAGCGGTTCTACGGGCCCCGTAGCCCCCGACATGGGAGCCTGGACGCCCTGCGCGAGCGTGTGGACGCCATCCTCGCTCACCTGCTCGATGGGGGACCGCCGCCGCCCGTGATCGGCGGTGGGCGCACCGATCGCGTCGTGAGGGACTTCGCCTGGCGTCTCCTACAGGTCCGCGCGTCCTCCTCGGGGCCCGTCGTGGACCCCCTGGACGAGATGCTCCGAGACCTGGCCGAGCACCCAGATCTGCGCGGCCTGGAGGCCGTAGAGGCGCGCTACGCGGACCTCGCGTCCGCATACGACCTCCCCATCCCCGAGGACCTCGGCGCGGTGGGCTACGACATGCCAGGAGGGGGCGGGCGCTCGGTGCGCCAGGTCGTGGACGGGCTCGCGAGCGCGTGCCCCGCCACGGCGGAGCTCCTGGGGTGGCGTCGGGAGACGCTGGTGGCGCGCTTCTTGGAGGAGGATGACGCCGAGCGACGCCCCCTGGGGCGTCGGCTCGCGGACTTCCTCACGCGGGAGGAGCCGCGCCCCTTGGCCCAGCTCGCCCAGTTCGAGGCAGCCGTGTCCCATGCGGACACGGTGGATCCGGCGGAGGCCCTCTTTGGAGTGGATGGCGCCCAGGGGGACCTCGTGGCGTTGGCCCAGGGGTTCGAGCTCCTCCACGCCGGGTACGACGTCGTCGAGCTGGCGACGGGCCTCCAGGCGGGGCAGCCAACCGTCCCCGCCCAGCGCCCCACGGATCTCGCAGTAGCGCGAGGGCCCGAGGGAGACCCCATCGTCGTCGATCTGAGCGAGCGGGCCGCTTGGGCCCTGGAGCGGCTCGCGCAGGGGCCGCTGCCGCGGCAGGCCCTGGGCCTCCCGCCGGCGGAGCTGGCGACCCTGGAGGAGCTGGGCGTGCTCATCGCCGTGCGCTGGCGAGCCTGAGCGCAGCTCCCTCGACATCGGTCCTCAGAGCGGGGGGACCCCAGATCCGCCACCTACTCTGGGATTCGGCTTTGGATCCCGCGTGTGGGCG
>CAYZID010000362.1:0-1946 GCA_964478315.1 uncultured Myxococcales bacterium
GCCCACACGCGGGATCCAAAGCCGAATCCCAGAGTAGGTGGCGGATCGGGGCCTGCCCCGGCGGAGAACCGTGGGAGCCCCGACGAACGCCGCCCCCCGAATTTCCTCGGCGCGCCTACCAGGACTTCTTCTCTTGCTTCCAGAAGTCTTCGAGGGCGGCCAGGTCGATGCGCCAGGCGTCGTCGATCTTGAGCATGAGGATCTTGCGCTTGCGCCGCCCGGTCATGACGTTGAGCACGGCGCAGTCCTTGGGGCAGACGTAGGACTCGCCCACGGCGGTCTTGGCGTCCGCGCGGATCTCCTCCTCGACCGAATCGAAGACCAGGAGCCGGTACGGGTTGAGGTCGTTCATCCCGTAGGCCTCGCTCAGCGCGATCTGGGCCTCGACCAGCTTCCGCGAGCTCTTGGAGAACCCGTCGAGGAAGCCGTCCACGTCCCCCATCTGCGCGGAGGTGACCATCTCGATGTAGGTGTCCGTGGGCGACTTGTCGCACCCCGCCATGAGCGCGACGGCCGCGACCATCCCCAGCAACCAACCCAGCCGATGGCGCCCGGCGCGCGACGGGGCGAGGGCGCGCGCCCGGCGCTGGGATCGGAGCGACACGCGCGTCACGGCGTCGCCCCGCGCAGGGGCCCCATGATGGCGGGCAGAGACAGACCGTCGATGACCCACGCGTCGTCCTCCTGGACCATGCGGACCTCCTTGGCGGTCCGGCCCTGCCCCACCGTGAGCACGGTGAGGCCCCCCCGCTCGTCCACCTTGGTGACGTCTCCCTTGGGCAACACCTTGCGCGCGTCCGGCACGTAGCCGAGCGATGGGTCGCGCTTGCGCGTGGCCTCGCTGCCGCGGAGGAGCTCCGCCGACGCCTTGGTGAAGAACAGGAGGTAGTCGTCCAGGTCCGGGGCGTCCTGGGCCGCGGCGCGGGCGGCCTGGAAGCGCTCCACGGCGCCCTCGGCGCACCCGGTGGCGCTCACGGCGAGCCCGGCCACGAGGACCCAAGCGAGCGCGCGCCCCGCCCGGCTCGGCTGGCGAACTCTCCCGGTGGTGGCACCCTCGCGAGCAGCGTTCATGCGGGCAGGCTAGAATGGCCCCCCGAGCCCCGTCAAGGTGCGCTCGGTGTCCACCAGGTCGATGCGCCAGGCCCCGGCTCGGCGGTGAAGCACCAGGGCGAGGCGGTCTGGGCCATCCACGACGACGACGCGGGCGCGCTCCACGCCCTCCTCGCCCGGGGGAAAGGCTCGCACGCTGGCCACCTCGGGCGCCCCGCCGGAGAGGCCGAACAGGCCGCCCTGCCCCGAGTCGTCCGCGACGCTCCAGATGGCGTCCACCAGCGATCGCGACCGCGGCGTGAGCGTGGCGAGGAGCCCCGCGCGGTCCCCGGCCTGGGCGGCCCGCAGCGCCCGCCGCGTGACCTGTTCTGGACCCGCAGGGCTCAGCCAACCGCCGCAGCCGCCTCCCACGACCACCAGGGCGAGGGCCGCCGCGCCCAGCCGCAGCGCGACCCGGCGCCGCCCCGAGGTCGCCCACCGCGTGGGCGGGGCGCCGAGGGCGCCACGGGGCGAAGCTCCTGCCGACGACCGAGCGCTCGCCAGCCGACGTCTCAACGCTCTGCCTCCCCACCGCTGGTGTGCAAGACGCCAACGGCCCGCGTCGTGAGTCCGCCGTGCGGTCCCCAACGCGGGCCGTGAGCTGGTGCGAGAGGGGGGACTTGAACCCCCACGGGCAAAACTGCCCACTAGGCCCTCAACCTAGCGCGTCTACCAATTCCGCCACTCTCGCCGAGTGCGCGCGGGAACGTAGTCTCCCCTCCGCCGCGCGTCAAGCACTAATCGCGCCCCTACTGGGGAGCACCGGCCCCCTCGTTCCCGTGGGCCCCATCGGCCTTCTTCGCGCCCTCCGCGGGCTTGCCTTCCTCGGCCTTCTTCGCGCCCTCCGCGGGCTTGCC
>CAYZID010000362.1:2046-4932 GCA_964478315.1 uncultured Myxococcales bacterium
CGCCCTCCGCGGGCTTGCCTTCCTCGGCCTTCTTCGCGCCCTCCGCGGGCTTGCCTTCCTCGGCCTTCTTCGCGCCCTCCGCGGGCTTGCCGTCCTCGGCCTTCTTGGCGTCGTCGGCGGGCTCGGCCTTCTTGTCGCCCTCCCCCTTTGCGGCGTCCTTGGGCGTCTGTCCCGCGCCGGGCGCGGCGGTGTCGCTCACGGTCTGGTCGGCGAAGCCGCTCTCGGGGAGGGTCGCGCGGGCCATGACCAGGCTCAAGATCATGAAGCCCGCCGCGAGCCACACGGTGAACTTCGCCAAGAAGCCCACGGCGCCCCGGGCGCCGAACACGGTGGAGCCGCTGCCCCCGCCGATGACCCCCATGCCGCCGCTCTTCCCCGGCTGGAGGAGGACGACGAAGATCAGCAGGACGCAGACGAGGACATAGAGGACGTAGAGGACGGTCGCCATGCGGTCGAGGCTCCTTGCCAAGCGAAAAGCCCGCGGTGTCTAGCAGACGCCCGGGGCCCGGTCAACTGCAGAGGTGGGCGGGCGCGGCGGCGCGCGCCCGGGACTCAGGCCCGCACGATCGCGGCGAAGGAGTCGGCCTTGAGGCTAGCTCCCCCCACGAGGGCCCCGTCGATGTCGGGCTGGCTGAGGAGCTCGGCCGCGTTGGTGGGCTTGACGCTGCCGCCGTACTGGATCCGCACGGCGTCGGCGATCTCATCCCCGTAGCGGCTGGCCAGCCGAGCGCGGAGGAAGGCGTGCACCTCCTGGGCTTGCTCGGGCGTCGCGGTGCGCCCGGTGCCGATGGCCCACACGGGCTCGTAGGCGAGGACGGTGTCGGCGACCTCCTCGGGGGTGAGGCGCGCCAGCCCCCCGTCGAGCTGCTGGGCGACGATGGCCTTCATGCGGCCCCCGTCGCGCTCGGCCAGGGTCTCGCCCACGCACAGGATGGGGGTGAGGCCGGCGCGGTGCGCGGCGGCGACCTTCTCGCCCACCCACTCCGGGGTCTCGGCGAAGTACTTGCGCCGCTCGCTGTGGCCGCAGACGACGTAGGAGCAGCCGGCGGAGCGGAGCATGGCGCCCGAGACCTCGCCCGTGTAGGCGCCGCCCTCGGCGGGGTGGAGGTTCTGGGCCCCCACCTGGACGTCGGCGCCCTGCACGGCGCGGTGCACCGCCACGAGGAAGGGCGCGGGCGGGATGAGCACGACGTCCACGGGCGCCTGGGAGCCCACGGCCTCCGCCACCCCCTTCGCCAAGGCCGTGGCCTCGTCCAGCGTCGTGTTCATCTTCCAGTTCCCGGCGATGATCCGCCGACGGGTCGCTGCAGCAGCCATGGGTGAGGCTCCATGTGCGGGGCGCACCGACGGGAGGGTGGCCCCGCGGTTGGGGTGATCAGATCTCGACCTTGCGCACGCGCAGGGCCTCCACGCCGGGGAGCTCCTTGCCCTCGATGAGCTCGAGGGAGGCCCCACCGCCGGTGCTCACATGCGTGATGAACGGCAGGTTGCCGCTCGCCTTGAGGGCCGCCACGCTGTCGCCGCCGCCCACGACGGTGGTGGCGCTGGCATGAGCCACGGCCTGGGCCACGGCGTTGGTCCCCGTGGCGAAGGCCTCCATCTCGAAGATGCCCATGGGGCCGTTCCAGAAGATGGTCCGGGTGTCCTCCAGGGCGGCCCGGTACGCGGCGATGGTGGCCGGCCCGATGTCCACGGCGATGCCCTCGGCGGGGAAGCTCGCGTTGGTGGCCACCTCGTGGGGGGCGTCGGGGCTCACGCGCTCCACGGCGACGTGGTCCTCGGGGAGCAGCACCTCCACGCCTCGGCTCTCGGCCTTCATCAAGGCGCGGCGCGCCACGGCGATCTTGTCCGCCTCCACGCGCGACTTGCCCAGCTCCACGCCCTTGGCGGCGAGGAACGTGTAGGCCATGGCGCCGCCGATGAGGATGCGGTCCACCTTGGTGAGGAGGTTGTCCACGACGCCGATCTTCCCGGAGACCTTGGCGCCCCCCAGGACGGCGGCGAAGGGGCGCTCCGGAGCCTGGAGGAGCTTGCCGAGGACGGCCAGCTCCTTCTCCAATAGCAGGCCCGCGCCCCGCTGGGCGATGAGCTTCGGCAGGGCGTGAACGGAGGCGTGGGCGCGGTGGACGGCCCCGAAGGCGTCGTTGACGTAGACGTCGGCGAGTTGGGCGAGCTGGCGCGCGAAGGCGTCGTCATCGCTGGTCTCGCCCGGGTCGAAGCGCAGGTTCTCCAGGAGCACGATCTGTCCCTCGCGGAGGTCCTGCACGAGCTTCTTGGCCGCGTCGCCCACGGGGCTGTCCGGCACGCGGACCTCGCAGTCGAGCAGCTCGGCGAGCCGCGCCGCCACGGGGACCAGGCTCAGCTCCTTCCGGACCTTCCCCTTGGGCCGACCGAGGTGGCTCGCGAGGATGATCCGAGCGCCGCGCTCGCGCGCGAGCTCGATCGTCGGCAGCGCAGCCTGGATGCGCGTGTCGTCGGCGACGGCGCCGTCGGGTGTGAGCGGGACGTTGAAGTCCACGCGGAGGAAGAGGCGGCGGGCCTCCAGGTCCAGGTCGCGGATCGAGCGGATCTCGGTGTTCATGGTCGGCTCCCCCTCGGTGTGCTGCTTGCCTCTACCGACCCCTGGCACGCGGGTCAAGAGCAAGCCCCCGCTCCGCCACCTACTCTGGTTCCCATCCTGAAAAGCCTCCCGTCGCCGCGACGGCCGCTGCACGCACCATGCGCGTCCCCGCAACCACTTGAAGTAGCGCTGCTACTCCGGCGGGTTGCGTGAACGCACCTGGCACGCACATCGACTCGCCGTGGCTCGGTCCGCCTTTTCAGGATGGGAACTACTCTGGGATTCGGCTTTGGATCCCGCGTGTGGGCGGCGTCGGGCTGCGCGAC
>CAYZID010000363.1:0-4863 GCA_964478315.1 uncultured Myxococcales bacterium
GCACGCACATCGACTCGCCGTGGCTCGGTCCGCCTTTTCAGGATGGGAACTAGACGGCAGGCGCCGAACCGGACCCGGCCTCGGGGCCCACGCCCCCCACGAGCCCCCGCCAGAAGAGCTGGAGCCGCCCGTCCGCCGCGGGGGGCGCCGTCATCACCAACGCCCGCGCCAAGCGCCTCACGGCCAGCGCCGCCGGGCTGTTTGGCGCGTGCTCCAAGAGGGGCCGCTGGGCCATGATCGCCTCGTGGACCCGGGGATCCCGCGGCACGACCCCCACGAGATCCAGCACGACCGGCAAGAACCGGCTCGTAAGCGCCCCCAGGCGCCCGAAGACGTCGGCGGCCTCCGCGCGGTCCCGCGCCTGGTTCAACACCAGCCCCACGCGCCGGACCCCGTAGCGCGTGGCGAGCACCTTCGTGGTCGCATAAGCGTCCGTGAGGGCCGTGGGCTCGGGCGTGGTCACGACCAACACCGTGGCCGCCAGGCTGGCGAAGAACATGGCGTCGCCGCCGATGCCCGCCGCCGTGTCGATGAGCACCGTGTCGAACACGCCGTCGAGCCCCTCGAAGGCGTCCAGCACGCTCCGCTGGGCCGCCGCGCCCAGGCGCGTCATGTCCGGAGTCCCCGACGCCCCCGCCAGCAGGGTCACGCCGGACGCCGTGTGCGTGAGGGCCTCGGCCAACGGGCACTCCCCGCGCAGCACATCGCGCAGCGTGGCGCGCGGGGCCTCGTCCAAGAGGATGTCCGCGTTCGCCAGGCCCAGGTCGGCGTCGATGAGGAGCACGCGGCGGCCCGCGGCGGCGAAGGCCAGGGCGAGGTTCACCGAGAGGCTGGTCTTGCCCACGCCCCCCTTGCCGCTGGTCACGGCGATGACGTGGGTGGGGCGTGGGACGGCGTGGGGTTGGGGCATCGTCAGGGGACCTCAGGGGGTGGGCAGGTGGCGAGGGACCTCGCGCGAAGCGAGAGGGCCACGACCGGGGCTCATTGTGCCCCGGGGACCCGGGGCTCGAAACTTTTTCGGCGAGGCGCTCAGCCCGCGCCGCCGCGCGTCCCGTTGCGGGGCAGGGTCATGGTGCGGTGGGTGACCAGCTCCGCCGTGGGGGGCAGCTCGCCCTGGCCCACGAAGCGGAGGTCGGGGAGGAAACGGGAGGCAAAGCGCCACAGCGGATAGCGGAGGTCGCTCGGCGCCACGACGACGGCCGCGTAGCCGTGGTCGTGGAGCTCGCGCTGGGCCTGCTGGAGCTCGCCGAGCAGCGCCTGGGCGAGCCGCAGACCAGGCGCGAGCGCGGCGTCACCTTCTTGACGGACCAGGACACCGCGCAGCGTCTCCTCCGCCGCCGCGTCGAAGATGGCCGCGTGGAGCTTGCCGTCGGCGCCCAGGTTGCTCTGGACGATGGCCGGCCCCAACCGCTGGCGCGCCTGCTCGGTGAGGTAGTAGGTCGCCTTGCCGTAGCGCACGGCCTCGGCCAGCGTCTCCAGGATGGTGCCCAGGTCGCGGATGCTCACCTGCTCCCGGAGGAGCCCGCGCAAGACGGCCAGGAGCTCGGCGTGGGTGAGCTGCGTGGGGATGAGCTCCTCGACGATGCGCGGCGTGCGCTTGGCCTGGAGGTCCAGGAGGTCCTGGAGCTCCTCCCGCCCCAGGAGCTGGTGGGCCTCCCGCGCCAGGATCTCGCCCACGTGCGTGATGATGACCGCCTCCGGGGGCACCACCGTGTAGCCCGCCAGCTCGGCGCGGGGCCGCGTCGCCGCCGGGATCCACAGCGCGTCCAGCCCGAAGGCGGGCTCCACGGTGGGGATCCCGTCCACGACCTCGCGCACGTCCCCGGGGTCCATGGCCAGGTGGCGGTCGGGCATGACCTCGCCGTCCACCATGGTCACGCCGTGGATGTTCAGGCGGTAGCCGCCGGGCGCCAGCTCCAGGCTGTCGCGGACGTGGATGGGCGGGATGACCAGGCCCAGCTCCCGGGCGATCTTCTGGCGTAGCCCCGCCATGCGCTCGATCAGCGCGCCGCCCCCCGTGGGATCCACCAGGGGGATGAGGCCGTAGCCCACCTCCAGCTCGATGGGGCGCACCTCCAGGGCCTCCATGAGCCGGTCCTCCTCGGTCTCGGGCGGAGGAGCGGCCGGCGACGGGCCGCCGGGGCCCGCGGGGGCCGCCGAGCCAGCCGGCGCCGCGGCGGCCGCGTCGGCGCGCGTGGCGCGTCGATACAGGGCGTAGATGCCCCCCATGAGGGCGAGGAAGGCGAGCAGCGGCATCCCGGGGATGAGCATGAGGGCCCCCAGGACGGCGAGGGTCCCGGCGAGGACCTTGCGGTTCGTGAGGAGCTGCTGCCCCAGGACGCGGCCCAGATCGCTCTCGTCGCCCGAGCGGGTGACGACGATGCCCGCCGCCGTGGACACGAGGAGCGTGGGGATCTGACTCACCAGCCCGTCGCCGATCGTGAGCACCGTGTAGGTCTGCGCGGCCTCGGATACCGAAAGCCCGTGCTGGGCGACGCCGATGATGAGCCCGCCCAGGATGTTGATGCCCGTGATGACCAGCCCAGCGATGGCGTCGCCGCGAACGAACTTGCTGGCGCCGTCCATGGCCCCATAGAAGTCCGTCTCCCGGGCCACCTCGCGGCGGCGCGCGCGGGCTTGCTCCTGGTCGATGAGGCCGGCGGCGAGGTCGCTGTCGATGCTCATCTGCTTGCCGGGCAGGGCGTCCAGGGTGAAGCGCGCGCTCACCTCGGCGATGCGCCCCGAGCCCTTGGTGATGACGATGAAGTTGATGAGCGTGAGGATGAGGAAGACGACGATCCCCACGGCGTAGGACCCACCGACGACGAAGTCCCCGAAGGTCTGGATGATGGAGCCGGCGGCGTCGGTGCCCTGGTCGCCGTGGAGGAGGATGAGGCGCGTCGTGGAGACGTTGAGGGCCAGGCGCAGCAGCGTCGTCATGAGGAGGAGCGACGGGAAGGACGACAGCTCCAGGGGGCGGCGGATCTGCATGGACGTGAGCAGCAGCACCACGGCCACGGTGACGCTGAAGGCCAACAGGAGGTCCAGCAGCGGGGTGGGCAGCGGGATCACCATGAGGCCGAGCACGCCCACCATCCCCAGGGGCATGGTCAGGTCCCGGCGGCGAAAACGCGGCGCGGCGCTGGGGGCTTGGACGGCCACGGCTCAGCCCCCGGCCGCCATGCGGAGGTTCACGAGCACCTCGCCAAACAGGCGCTCGAAGCTGTCGAAGATCCACGGCGCGGCGAACCAGAGGGCGAGCCCCACCGCGAGCATCTTGGGGATGAAGACCAGCGTGACCTCCTGGATCTGCGTGGCCGCCTGGAACAGCGCCACGAGGAAGCCCACGGCCAGCCCGGCGAAGAGCATGGGCGCCGCCATCTCGAAGGTGATGGACAGGGCGCGCTCCAGGAGGTCTGCGGTGGCGGCGGCGTTCATCCCAGCAACCCCTCAGCCAGCGACCCGATGACCAGCCCCCAGCCATCCACGGCCACGAAGACGATGACCTTGAGGGGCAGGGAGATGGTCGCCGGGGGCAGCATCATCATGCCCATGGACATGAGCACCGAGGCCACGACCAGGTCGATGACCAGGAAGGGGATGAAGAGCTGGGCGCCCATGGTGAAGGCGGTGCGCAGCTCGCTGACCAAGTAGGCGGGCACCAGCGTCACCGTGGGCACGTCGTCGGGCGTGGCCGGGCGCGGCCCGCCGCGCATGTCCAGAAACAGCCCCAGGTCGTCCTCGCGCGTGTGGTGAAGCATGAAGGTGCGCAGGGGGACCATCGCGGCGCTCACCATCTCGAGCTCATCCAGCTCGCCGGCCTCGTAGGGCGCCAGCGCCTGGTCGTAGACCCGCGTGAGGACGGGCGCCATGGTGAAGGCCGTGAGGAACAGCGCCAACCCCACGAGGACCCGGTTGGGCGGGAGCTGCACGACGCCCACCGCCTGGCGCAGCATGGACAGCACGATGATGATGCGCGTGAAGGACGTCATCACGAGCACCACCGACGGCAGCAGCGACAGCGCCGCCAGCAGCAGCAGCACCTTGAGCGCGGGCGCGTAGCCGCCCTTGCCGCCCCGGAGGGTGAAGGTGAGGCCGGCGGGCTCGGGGGCGCCGTCCGCGCCCTGGGAGGCGGCGGGGTTCGTGGCCGCAGGGGGCGGGACGGGCGCGGCGGCGGGCGCGGCGGCGGGCGCCGGGCTGGGGACCTGCTGGGCCCGGGCCGGCGCTGACGCGAGGAGCAGCAACCCCAGCACCGCCGCGAGAGGCGCCAGGGGGTTGAGGTGCGCGCGCCGCCCCGCTCGACGGGCCGCCTGGGAGGTGCGCGTCCTCATGGCGCGAGAGCCTGCTCGTAGCGCTGGAGGCCGTGGGCGCGGCCGCCGCGGGCCGCGCTCGGCGCGGAGGAACCGCCAGGCTGGGCACCGAGAACGTCGCGGATCACCGAAGGCGTGGCCGAGGAGAGGCGGTCCATGAGGGTGTCCAAGAAGGCCTCCTCGCTGGCGCCGCCAGCGCGCCGCGCCAGGGCGCCCGGGGCCGCGTCGGGTGGGGGGCCGGGGGGGAACAGGGCGCCAGCGAAGGAGGCCCCCGCGCCCTGGGCCTCCCCGGACGAGGCGGCGGCGTGCTCGGCGGCGAGGGCGGGCAGGGCGTCCTCGTCCAGCTCGGTGAGGAGGGTCACGCCCTTGTCGCTGAGCCCGAGCACGAGGAGCCTGCCAGGGGCGCGGACGAGGGCCACCTGGAAACGCCCGCCCAGGCGAAGCGTCTGGATGACCTCCAGGCCGCGCAGGGCCGCCGCGCGCCCGCCCTGGCCCCGACGCTGGCGGGCCAGAAGCCAGGCCGCGCCCGCCGCCGCCAAGAGCAGCGCCAGGG
>CAYZID010000364.1:0-4813 GCA_964478315.1 uncultured Myxococcales bacterium
CCCCTGCAGCAGCCGCGGACGCCCCCAAGGGGGCGGGCACGGCCCCCACCCCCGACGCCGGGTCCACTCTGCCCGAGGACGCCGCGCCCCGGTCGCCGTCCCAACCCCACGACGCCAGTGCCTCCCAGGCCTCCGACGCCGCGACACCGACCGCGGCGGCGGACGCCGGGCCCTCGCCCCAGGCCCCCGAGAGCCAGCCCAAGGCCACAGCCGACGCCGGCGCCACGCAGCCCCCGCCCAAGCTGGAGGTCCGGGTGGTGAACGTCACGTCCCAGCCTAGCGGCGCGACGGTGCTCATGGGGGGGAACGTCATCGGGACGACGCCGCTCAAGGTGCAGTGGACGGCGGGGAGCCCTCCTCCCACGCTCACACTCCGCCGCCGGGGGCGCAAGCCCAAGACCGTGTCCCTCGTGGAGTCCGACGCGGGCAAGACCCGCCTGGTGAAGCTCAAGCCCAAACGCCCGAGCAAGCCCCATGGTGGCGGTGGCTACGAGACGCTATAGGAGGGCCCCATCCTGAACGGCCTCGCGTCGCCGCGACGGCGACTCCCCGCACCACGCACGTCCCCGCAGCCGCCGGCCGGACCACCGCCGCTCCGTAGGGGCGCGGGGAGGGGCCGCACACGCCCGGCTCAGCCCGAGCGGCCTCGTCGGGGCCCCCAACGAACGGCAGGGGACACCGTCCCCCGCCTCTGGTCCAAGGCCCGCAGCGTAGGAGCCCCCGTGACAAGACCCCGCCGTTTCCTGGCCCTGTGGTCCCTGGCGCCCCTGGCGCTCGGGGGCCTGCTGGGCTCCACCGGGGCGCCCGCCGTGACGGGCGCCGCCCTGTCCGCCTCCGCGGTCATCCTCGTGGCCGCCGCGGCGCCCGCGGCCCAGGCGCGCAGGCCCAGCGCCGCCGACCGCCGCAAGGCCAAGCGCTTCTACGCCGAGGGCAAGGAGCACATGAAGGCCGGGCGCTTCGGGTTGGCGAGCGTGGCCTTCGAGAACGCCTTTCAGCTCGACCCGAACCCGGTCCTCATGTGGAACATCGCCCGCGCCTACGAGGAGGACGGCAAGCTCGAACGGGCCAAGCAGCGGTTCCACACGCTCCTGACCATGGAGGGCGCTCCCCAGGCGCTCGTCGACCGCGCCAAAGAGCGCATCACGGACATCGACACGCGCCTGAAGAAGGCCGAGGAGGCCAAGCGCCTCGAGCGCGAGCGCGCCGAGAAGGAGCGCCTGCGGCTGGAGCTGGAGCGCAAGGAGGCCGCGCGGAGGCTCGCCGCGGAGGAGGCCGCACGCAAGGCCCGGGAGGAGGCCTTCAAAGCCGCGCAACGGGACTTCGAGGACCGCTCCCAGCTCCTGAGCCTCTCGGGCTGGACCGCCGTGGGATTGGGGGTCGTCCTGGCCGGCGCGGGCGTCGCCCTGCACTTCGTGGCCGAGTCGGACCGTGACAACGTGCGTACCCCGCGCGAGACCATCCCGGAGATCGGCGCCATCACCTCGGTGACCCAGCTGGAAGCCAAGTCCATCGAGCAGCGGGCCGACTCCATGGACACCCTGGGGGCCGTGGGCGCGGCGCTGGGGGGCGCCGTCCTCGCCACGGGCGTGACCTTGCTGGTGCTGGACGCCGTGGCGGAGCCCCCCACCCTGGGCACGGTCGAGCTCCAGGGCGCCGCGCGCGGCGCCACATGGGGGGTCGGGGGCGCCCCCCTGCCCGGCGGCGGGCTCACCTTCACCGCGACGGGGAGGTTCTGATGAAGGGCGACGAGACGCGCCGACGGGAGGCCCTCGGGGACCGCGCTGGGACCGCCGTGGTGGGCAGGGCGCTGGGCGCGGTGATGGCCCTCGCGGCGCTCACCGCGTGCCACACGGACCTGGGGGTGGGAGAGCGGCTGTTCGCCTGCGCCAGCCAGGCCGACTGCGCCGAGGGCTTCACCTGCGCCCCCCACCCCGGCCACCCGCAGTACACCGTCTGCCTCCCGGTGGAGACCGCGGACGGCGGCGCGGTGGAGCCCGATGGGACCGCGATGACCTGCACGACGAGCGCCGAGTGCCAAGAGGCGCTGGGAGACCCTTGCGTGGCCGTGGGCTGCGTCGATGGGCTGTGTGGCGCGCCCGTGAAGCTCGACGCCCAGCCGTGCGACGACGGGAACCCCTGTACCAAGGACGACACCTGCCACGACGGCGTCTGTGAGGGCACGACCTACGAGTGCACGTCGCCGCTCACGTGCCGCACGGCGACCTGCGACGGAAAGGGGGGCTGTGACTACGGCGTGGCGGAGGGGACGTGTCTCATCGGCGGGGTCTGCTACGACGATGGGGACGCGAACCCGGACAACGCGTGCGAGACGTGCGAGCCTACGAAAGATCCGACCCAGTGGCAGCCGTCGCTGGACGGCACGCCGTGCGAGGCCGACGAGGACGGCTGCACCGTGGGTGACGCCTGCGACGGGGGCCAGTGCGTGGCGGGAGGCCCTGCCGACTGCGACGACGGGCTCGACTGCACGCTCGACCAGTGCGTCTCGGAGACCGCCACGACCTACTCGTGCACCCACGAGACCCTCGCCGGGCGGTGCCTCATCGACGGCGCCTGCCACACCGCCCAGGACCGCAACCCGGACAACAGCTGCCTGGCCTGCGTCCCGGGGAACTCCAAGAGCGCCTGGTCGTCCCTCCCCGACGGCGAGGCCTGCGCCTTGGACGACGACGGCTGCACCCTGGACACCTGCGCCAGCGGGCAGTGCGTCCAGGGGCCGGCCCCCGACTGCGAGGACGGCCTGAGCTGCACCGCCGACACGTGCACGTCCACGGGCCCCATGGAGCACACCTGCGCGTCGGCGCTCTCGCAGGGGAGCTGCCTCATCGACGGGGCTTGCTACGCGGCCGGCGCCGTGAACCCGGCGAACACCTGCCAGAGCTGCGACCCGGCCACGGCCACCGACGCGTGGACGACGCTGGCCGACGGCACCGCCTGCGACACGGACCACGACGGGTGCACCCTGGACACGTGCGCGGGCGGGCTCTGCCAGCCCGGCGGGCCAGCCGACTGCGCCGACGGACTGTCGTGCACGACGGACACCTGCGTGTCTACGGGAGATAACACCTACGAGTGCGCCCACGCGCCGGACGACTGCCTCATCGACGGTGTGTGCCGGGCGGCGGACGAGGTGAACCCGGCGGATCCGTGCCTGCGCTGCGATCCCAGCCAGGCCAAGGGCGCGTGGAGCCCCGTGGTGGACGGCACGCCCTGCGTGGCGGACGACGACGGCTGCACGGAGGACACGTGCGCGGCTGGGGTGTGCGAGGTGGGACCCGCGCGGACCTGCGACGACGGCCTCGCGTGCACGGACGACACCTGCCAGAACGACGGCCCCGACGCCTTCACCTGCGTGAACACGCCCAACGGGGCCGGGTGCTACGCCGAGGAGGCGTGCTTCGACCCGGGCGACACCCACCCTACGGACGGCTGTCAGGTCTGCACGAACACCGGGGGGACCTGGGGTCCCAAGGCGGATGGGAGCCTCTGCGACGCGGACGGCGACGGCTGCACCGTAGCGGACTTCTGCGTGGGCGGCGCCTGCCAGGCGGGCCCCGGGCCCGACGACTGCGACGACGGGCTCGCGTGCACGACGGACGCCTGCGAGTCCACGGGACCGGAGAGCTACACGTGCACTTCCACGCCGAACGCTGACACCTGCGCCATCGACGGCGCGTGTTACGCTGCGGGCGACCGAGACCCGGCCA
The DNA here is from genome assembly GCA_964478315.1 of uncultured Myxococcales bacterium. GTDB lineage: Bacteria > Myxococcota_A > UBA9042 > PHBI01 > JAAZYN01 > CAYZID01. The sequence continues at coordinate 3,726 of CAYZID010000364.1, forward strand.
ACGACTGCCAGGCCTGCGATCCCGCGACCGACGCCACGGGCTGGACGCCCCTCCCCAGCGGGACGGAGTGCGGCACGGGCGGCTTCTGCGGCGGCGGCCAGTGCGTCATCGCCCCCATGGTGACCATCCCCGCGGGCAGCTTCTGGATGGGCTGCTCGGTGAACGACGCCAACTGCCTCGCCAACGAGTCCCCGCTGCATGAGGTCACGACCCCCGCCTATCGCGTGGACGCGACCGAGGTCACCATCGACCAGTATCAGGCGTGCGTGGACGCCGGGGGGTGCCAGCCGGCCGCCTTCGGGGCCACCTTGGGCTGCCACTACGGCGAGGCGGGCCGGGGGGGCGATCCGGCGGCCTGCGTCCAGTGGGCCGAGGCGCAGACCCTCTGCGCCTGGCTCGGCAAGCGCCTGTGTACCGAGGCCGAGTGGGAGAAGGCCGCCCGAGGGGGCTGCGACATCCTGGGAGCCGCCTGCGGGACGGCGGACCCCATCTATCCCTGGGGAGACGAGGCTCCCACGTGCCTGCTCGCCAACTACCTGGGTTGCTCGGGGGACACCCTGGCGGCGAACGGCTCGGGCAGCGGGGCGTCGCCCTACGGGGTCATGGGGATGGCGGGCAACGTCGTCGAGTGGGTGGAAGACTGCTCGCACGACGCCTACTTCGACGCGCCCACGGACGGCTCGGCGTGGACGACCGCGTGCGCCGACACGGGCGAGCGCATGATCCGCGGGGGCGGCTTCAAGAGCGTCGCCACCAAGCTCCGCGTGTCCGCGCGGGAGGCCTACTCCCCCTTGGGCGCGTCGGACACCGTGGGCTTCCGCTGTTGCATGGATGCACCATAGCGCCCACCGACGATGGGCCCGGCCCGCGCTCGGGGGCGGGGCGCTCGCGTGGCTCCTCCTGAGCGCGGCCGCTGGGGGGGCCGTGGGCTGCGGCCAGACGACCGGCTCGACCCCGGCCGCGGGGCTCCGAGACGGCCCCGGGGCGGCGGCGGGTGACCACCTGGGGCGCCCCCCTGACGCCACCCCCGCGGCGCCCGGGGACGCGCTGGGACGAGCCGGCGACGCGCCCCCCCCCTCCGCTCACCC
>CAYZID010000365.1:0-4808 GCA_964478315.1 uncultured Myxococcales bacterium
TGCCTCCTTGCCCAAACGCGGCCTCCTGCGCCTCGGTCCGCAGAGCAGGTAGCGGATCTGGGCCCGCGCGCGGCGGCGGTGGGGAGGGGGGAAGTGCACAGTACGCTTCGCGCTGGTGCGACACGCATGTCGCGGCCAGCAGCCTAGAGCAGCCGCCCGCGCCCCGTTCCCAGGCGTAAGTCCGCCATCCCTGGACACCGACCTCGCTGGCACGACCCTTGCTATGGTGAACGCCGTGTGTGGACCTCCGGGTCGACCTCACCCTCCGAGTCGCCCCGCGTCGCTCCCCCGAGCGAGGCATGCGAGCCGGGGGGATGAGGGAGCTCCGAAGGCTGCTTGAGTTCCTCCTGATGGTCTCAGAAGACGGTGGCGCGACCGGACGACGGGCGGTTCGCGCGACCGTCTTCGTCTTTGGAGCCCCCCCTCTCGGCGTGGTCAGGTCGGTGTGGTCCGCGCGACCGCTTGGCGACGGGCTTCGAGACGCCGTCGCTGGGAGGGACACAAACGGCGAGACGACCGCGCGCGATGGCGCTATCGTTCCGCCCGCCATGCTGTCTCGCTTCATCGCGCACGCGCTGCCGGTGCTGCCGCGCTCCATCGTGGGCGCCGTGGCCCGCCGCTACATCGCAGGAGAGGACCTCGCCGCTGCCCGCGCCACCGTGGACGAGCTCGCGGAGGCCGGGATGTACGCCACGGTGGACATCCTGGGCGAAGACGTGACCTCGGACGACGAGGCCGACCAGGTCTTGGAGGAGTACCGCGCGGCGGTCCGGGAGATCGCCTCGTGGCGCCACCGGGACCGCGTGGGGCTGAGCCTCAAGCCCACGCAGTTCGGGTTGCGGGTGGCCCCCGAAGCGGCGGAGGCGCGGCTGCGGGCGCTGGTGGACGAGGCCCACCGAGAGGGCCTCTTCGTCCGCCTGGACATGGAGGACTCCTCGACGACCGACGCGATCTGCGCCCTCTACGACGACCTGGCGGCGGTGGCTCCTGGCGGCGTGGGGTGCGTGCTCCAGGCCATGCTGTTCCGCACGCGCCTGGACGCCGCGCGCCTCGCAGCCCAAGAGACGGCGCGACGCGCCCAGGCCGCCAGCGGCCACCGGCACGATGTCCGCCTGTGCAAGGGGATCTATCAGGAGCCGAGCGACCGCGCGTGGCAAGAGTTCGAGGGTATCCGGGACAACTACGTGCACGTCGCCCGGACGCTGTTGGAGGCCGGCGTGCGCCTCCGCGCGGCCACCCACGACCGCTATCTCATCGACCGGGTGGAGGAGCTGGGGCGGGAGCTGGACATCCCCCCGGAGGACATCGAGTTCCAGGCCCTGCTCGGCGTCCCCATCCGCAAGACCTTGGTCCGGCTTCGGGATCTCGGCCACCCCGTGCGCCTCTACGTCCCCTTCGGAGGCGCGTGGTACGCCTACAGCGTGCGACGCCTGCGCGAGAACCCGGCCGTCGTGGGGCACGTCATGCGGGCCCTGTTTCGGGGACAGCGGTGAAGGACTCCATCGACTTCCCAGCGGCGCCCCGCCTCGCGGCGGGCGCCCCGCTCCACCTGGAGCGCCCGGGCCGCGTCGTCGAGCTCCTGGAGCCGTACCTGCGCCCCGCCCGGCTGGAGCGTTTCCGCAGCGTGCTCGGGCGACGCACGCGCCACATCACGGCGCTCCTGGAGCGCGTCCACGACCCGCACAACCTGTCGGCCTGCGTGCGCTCCTGCGACGCCTTTGGCGTCCAACATCTCCACATCGTCCCCGAGGTCGGGGTGAAGCTGAAGCTCTCGCGCAAGGTCGCCAGCGGTGCGCAGCGCTGGGTGAGCCTCCACATCCACCCCACCTCCGCGGCCGCCATCTCCGCACTCCGGGAGGAAGGCTACGCCCTGTACGCGACGGCGTTGGGGGGCAAGGCGCCCACGATCCCCGTCCGCGACACGCCGCTCGACCGCCCGGTGTGCATCGTCTTCGGCAACGAGCGGGACGGCGTATCCGACGAGGTGCTCGCCTCCGTGGACGGTAACGTTATCGTGCCCATGTACGGGTTCGTGGACTCGTTCAACATCTCCGTGGCCTTCGCCCTGACCCTCCACACCCTGCGAGACCGCTTGGCGGCGGCTGGTCGTTCCGCAGGCGACCTCTCACCGGAGGAGCGCATCCACCTGCTGGATCGGTGGGTCCTCTCCGACGTCCCGCGGGCCGAGGACGTCTTGGCCGAGCTCGGCCGACGCGCAGAGCAAGGGCGCTGACGCCGCCCACAGGCGGAGCGGAGAGCCGCACCTCGGAGTAGGGGGCGGTTCGACGCGACGCCCTCCGGGTTGCTGGGCTGGGCACCGCGAGCGTACCATCGCGCCCGTGGACGGCGCCCCCACCGGCGGGACGCCACGGCGGGCGGCGGCTGAACCGCGCGAGGCACGCCAAGACCACACACAGGGCCACCACGCGGCCCCAGCACGAACCCAACCCAAGACATCGGAGGCGCTGGGTGCGCAACCTCATCGGCATGGAGATGGTCTGCTTCGGCAAGTCCAAGCACTTCACCTTGGACTACGTCGGCGGCGAGTACCTGGACCCCAAGGGCGAGCCCGTGGAGGACGTGCTGGACATGACCTGCTACGTCTGCGCGACGTCCTTCTACACGCGCGAAGGGGACGCCATCCCCTACTGCCCCAACTGCGGGCACATCGATCGCAAGCGCTTCGACCAGCTCCAGGACATCCAGGAGTTCATGCGAGGGATGGATCTGTCCTGGCTCAAGCGGAACGGGCTCAAGGCGGTGGTCGTCCAGAGTTGGGACGACGGGGCGTGGACGCTGAAGTTCGTGGAGCGTCCCGAGGCCCTCGAGGCCACCGGGAAGTACCGGGCCGTACGGAAGCTCTGATGAGCCGGGCCGCCGTCGGCCCCACCGTGGGAGTGGTGCTCGTCGGCGACGAGCTCCTGTCCGGCGCAGTGGAGGACACGAACGGCCCCTACCTCATCGCGCGCTTCCGCGCGCTGGGGGCGCGCCTCAAGAGGGTGACGGTGGTCGGCGACGACGTGGCCGAGATCGCGGAGGTCGTCTCCCACGTCGCGGCAGCCTGCGACCTCGTGTGCACGACCGGGGGCATCGGGCCCACGCACGACGACGTCACCGTGGACGGGGTCGCCCGCGCGTTCGGGCTCCCCGTGGCGGAAGACCCGCGCATCATCGCGTGGATGCGTGCCCGATTGGGGCGCGAGCCCGGCCCGGGGCACCGACGCATGGCCCGCGTTCCCCAGGGGACCGAGATCCTCACGCCGGCGCGCGGACCCGGCCCGGGCGCGCCCCCCACCCTCGTCACGCGCAACGTCACGATCCTCCCCGGCGTCCCCTCGCTCATGCGCGCGTGCTTCGCGCTGGTGGAGGACCGGTTCCGCGGGGCGCCGCGGTGGCGCCAGACGATCGAGGTGACGGCCAATGAGGCCTCGCTCGCGGAGAGGCTGCGCGAGATCGCGGCGGCGCACCCGCGGGTCGCCATCGGCTCGTACCCTCGCCTCCAACGAGCGACCGGCAAAGGGGACGAGAGCGGATCGGCGGGAGGCGGAGCGGGGACCTGGGTCGTGGGCCTCGCGATCGAAGGCGACGAGCTGCCCGAGGTGCAGACCGCCGCCCGCGCCGTCGTCGAGGCCCTGTCGGGGTTGTCTCCAACGGTCGCACCGCCCCAGCGGGTGGGGCCGGACCCGGACGGTGAGCGTGCGGAGGCCGCGGCACGGGGAGACGCCCCATTGAATTCCCCCGGACACGGTGGTACGTGAGCCGCGCGCCAGCGATTGCGCGGGGCGCGTGGGTGGGAGGCGAGGTTCATGGGTCAGGCGCTGGTCGGGGTCATAGGGGGCTCTGGGCTCTATGAGATCGACGGGGTCACGGACCTCGTCGAGAGGAAGGTAGAGACCCCCTTTGGGTCCCCGTCGGACGCCGTGCTGCTCGGACGCTTGGGCGACACGCCCATCGCCTTCCTGTCGCGCCACGGGCGGGGACACCTCCACCCCCCCCACCAGATCAACTACCGCGCCAACATCTGGGCCCTGAAGTCCCTCGGGGTCCGCTGGCTCATCAGCGTGAGCGCCGTGGGCTCCATGCGCGAGGAGATCGCCCCGGGCGACCTCGTGCTCGCGGACCAGTTCATCGACCGCACCCGCGCCCGCCCTTCCACCTTCTTCGAGGATGGCGTGGCGGCCCACGTGGGCTTCGCGGATCCCGTGTGCCCGGTCCTGCGCGGGGCCCTGCGCGACGCCGCCGCGGACCTCGAGCTGCCCGTGCGAGACGGCGGGACCTACGTCTGCATCGACGGTCCCCTGTTCTCCACGCGCGCCGAGTCCAACCTCTACCGGAGTTGGGGGGTGGACGTCGTGGGCATGACGAACCTGCCCGAGGCCAAGCTCGCCCGGGAGGCGCAGATCGCCTACGCGACCATCGCCATGGCCACGGACTACGACTGCTGGCACGAGGACGAGGACGACGTCACCGTCGAGGGGGTCATCGCCGTCCTGCGGGACAACGTGGCGCGGGCCAAGCGCCTCATCGCAGCCACGGCGGGGCGGCTGGGAGACCTGGAGCCTTCGCCCGCTTGGAGCGCCCTGCGAGACGCGGTCATGACCCAGCGCGACCGAATCCCACCGCAGACCTTGACGCGCGTGGGGCTCCTGCTCGACGACACGGAGCACCACACGCGGTGACCGCCCCGTGGGCGTCCTGCGCCGTGGCCCACGTCCCGCAGGACCCATGCGCGCCCTGAACCCGCGGCCCCCTGTCGCCACCGCCATCTCCTCCAGTCCTGACCGAGAGACGCCATGGCTTCCACGTCC
>CAYZID010000366.1:0-4754 GCA_964478315.1 uncultured Myxococcales bacterium
AGGGCGGCGGAGTCGGCCAGGAGGCGGGCCTTGCCGTAGCGAGCCACGAGGGCGTGGGAAGTCGGCCGGGAAAGCAACCGGGGGCGTGAGCTTCCGGGACGTGTCGGTGAAGGGAGCGTGCTCGGGGTTCGGGCTCCTGCACGTCATGAGCCTCCTGAACGGCGTCCAGGGGGCGCTCGGGCGCTGTGTGGCGCCGGGGCAGGCCGTGTCGGTGGCGCTGACCCTGGCCGCGGCGCCCGCTGGGAAGTCGTCGGGCGTGGGGCCTTCCGTCACCGGGGTGTCCAAGGCGGCCGCGGCGTGCGTGCGCAAAGCGCTCGCGGGGATCGAGTGGCCCAAGACGCCGGGCGCGTGCAACGTGCGTTTCACCGCGTCCGCGCGCTGAGCGCCGGGGGCTATAGGCCGAGGAGGACCTCTTGCTCCAGCCCTCTGCCGTGACGGTCGAGGATCCGGGCGACCGCGCGGACGTCCGGATCTCGGCTGCGGCGCACGCGGGCCCACAGGGCGGCGGAGTCGGCCAGGAGGCGGGCCTTGCCGTAGCGAGCCACGAGGGCGTCCAGGTCGGGCGGCACCCAGAGCGTCGCGCGCCCAGGGCAGGCCCGGGCCAGGCGCAGGTACTCGTCCAGGCCCACGGGGTCGTAGTCACCGAGGTGGACCCACGTCGCCGCTCGCTGCCGGCCCATCCACGTCAGCACGCGCTCGGACAGCCGGCCCGCCGCGTAGAGGGCCGCGTCCAGCGCGCCGCCGTGCGGGGGCTCCGCCATGTCGCCCGTGTCGCCCGGGTCGCCCGGGTCGCCCGGGTCGCCCGGGCCGAGTCGCTCGGCGTGGAGGAAGGCCTCCAGGTTCTCCACGACCCCCACCCGCCCCCGCACCTCCACGCGCCGCGCCTCGGACAGCAGGACCGCCACGCAGCCGGCCTGCACCGTCAGCGCCCGCGCGGTGAGGGGCGCGCCGTCCACCTCGATGACCGCCTCACCTGCACGCCCGCTCCCTGGCCCGCCCGTCGGCGTGTCGGTGAACACGCGCAGCAGCAGGGGCTCGGCCTCGGCGCGCGCGGCGCGCTTGGCGTCGCGGAAGGCGGCCACGGCGGTGGCCCGAGGAGGACCGCTCGGCCGCGGGTGCAGGCCGCCGGGCAGGTGCTCGTCGATCCAGCGTCGCAGGGCGCCCTGGTCCGCGACGACGACGCGCTGCCCGGCGCCCGCCCGGCGCGTCGTGAGCACGCCCGCGTGGAACAGGGTCTGGAGCTCCTCGCGCATGGGGCGGGACAGGCGGCTCGCGGGCAGCGCGCCGTCCTCGACCAGGGCCTGGAGCCGGTCTTGGAGGGCGGCGTTCACGCGCCGGGCTCCCCGGACACGGGCGCGCGCCGCCGGATCTCCACGCGGGCGGGGGAGTCGGGGCGCAGGACCAGCCGTCCGTTGGGGCCCTCGCGCAGGTAGTAGACCACGGCGGCCGCGTCGCTGGCCTCGGGGCTGGCCAGGATGGGGGAGAAGCCCAGCGCCTCGGCGGCCTGGACGATGCCGTGCATGTTGCGGCGGTCGAGGCTGGCGACTTCGTCCAGGAAGAAGGGGATCCGCACGCGGTGCTCGGCGTCTTTCTTCGGGCGACCCGAGGCGCCGAGTAGGGCGCGGAGCAGGTGGAGGCTCACCAGGACCTTGATGGTCACGGTCGTGCCGTTGGACTCGATGCGGTCCAGGTGGGGGTACTTGCGCCTGACGCCGTCGGACGTCTCGACCTCGAAGTGGAGGTCGAACATGTCCTCCAGGCGCACGCGGGGACGCTCGCGGAGCAGCTCGCCAATGCGCTCCAGGGCGCGCTGGGCGTCCCTGGGCGAGCCGAACAGGGGCATGGTCTCGTTGGTCTGCACGTCCCGCACGTACTTGCCCAGCTCGCGGTTGGGCTCCAGGCGCAGGGTCAGGCGCGCGAGGTTGGAGACGGGCGTGCGGCCCAAGGCGCGGTTCAGGGCGTCCACGCGGCTCGTGAGGGTCTCCAGGTCGTCGCCCAGGCGCTTGAAGGCGGACGTGAGGCCCACCACGAGCGACCCCCACATCTCCTCCAGGGATCTGCGACGCTCGGGGAGGGCGTCGCGGGCCTCGCGCAGGTTGTGCAGCGTCTGGGCCTCGTCGTCGCCGCTGTGGCGGTCGTAGCTGACGCGCTCGATCTCGGCGAGGGCCGCGCGGACGCTGGTGTCGGCGTCGGCCTCGGCCTGGGTGCGGGCGCGGTAGACGCGGAACAGGGCGTCCAGCGGGGGCCCATCCTGGGGGGCGCCGGGTGCCTCTCGCGGCGGCTCGTGGGGCCAGCGCGGAGGGGCGAGAGAGGCCAGATCGTCGCGCAGCCTGTCGCGCCGGCCCTTGAGCTCTTCGGCCTCCTCGTTCGCTTCGCGGGCCTGCTCGTCGTGGGCGCCGGAGCGCCGCTCGGCGTCCTCCCGGGCCTCCTGGGCCTCCTGGGTGGCGTGGGCGTGCCCGTCGCGCTGGGCTTCCAGGTCGGGGCGCCCGGCGAGGGCTCGCTGGTAGGCGTCGTAGTCGTTGCGTCGCGCGAGGCTGCGGTCGCGCTCGGTGCGCTTGGCCGCGAGCTCGTCGCGCAGGGGCTTCTCGCGGCGCAGGGTCGCCTCCAGCTCCTCCAGGCGTTGGATGGCGCGTTGGAGGTCGCGGAGCTGGCCGCGGAGGGCGTCGGCGTCGCCGTACTGGGCGACGTCGGCGTCGTGGAGGGCACTGGCGGGGAGGGTGAGCGCCGGGTCCTGCCCGGGGAAGGTCGCGGCGCCGTCGGGGGTGCGTTGGGCGGCGCGGCGCAGGACCTCCAGGGCGGCGGGGAGGTCGTGGACGTGCAGGCCGGCGAGGGGGGGGCCCGGCGGGCTCACGGTCTCGCCGAGGAGGGCGGGATTGAGGATAGCGAAGGCCCGGGCGAGGGTGGTGTCGTCCAGGTGCTGGCGGGCCGCGGTGACCACGAGGTGGGCCAGGTTGTCCAGGCGCTGCTGGACGCTGGCGCTGCGACGCCGGGCGGCGGCGAGGTCGCGGGCGACCCGCGAGGGGTCCTCCTGGCGGGCGTTGCGCAGGCGCTGCTCCAGGGCGCCGATCTCGTCGTCCAGGCGCTGGAGGGCGGCGTCTTCGAGGGCGGGGATGTAGTCGTGGAAGTCCCGGGCCCGGGCGTCCAGCTCGCGGAGCTTGTCCTCGATGACGGCGACGCGGCTCGCGTGGTGCAGCTCGGCCTCGCGGTGGGTTTGGGCCTCCTCGCGGGCGCGCTGGGCCAGCTCGTGCTCGCGGGTGGTGCGTCGCGTGGCGTCGGCCTCGCGTTGGGTGAGGGCGTTGAACTCGTGCTGGGCGCGGGCCTGGAGGGTGGCCCACAGGCCGGGGAGGACCTCGCGCTGCTCGTCGCGGGCCTCGGCGGCCTCCAGCGCGCGGTCGATGGTGGGCACGAGCGTCTCCAGGGCCTCGACGTCCTCACGCTGGCGGCGGACCTGTTGGAAGGACGTGCGGAAGTCGTCGTCGAGGTTCACCTCGCGCTGGTGGAGGTCGGGCTCCCAGGTCTCGATGAGGACGCGCTTGAGGTCCTCTTGGCGCAGGCGGCCCAGCTTGAGGAGGTGGGTGAACAGGCGGCGGAAGCGGTCGTAGCCGTTGCGCTGGCGGACGGGGACGATACGCAGGGGGTTGCGGGGGGCGGAGGACTTGGCGCCTGCTTGGGCTGCCGTCTTGCGGGTGGCGCCGAGCCCCGTGAGGAGGGTGGGGAGGTCGCGAGGTTCGACCCGGTTGAAGGCGCGGTCCACGAGGCGGGCGCGGATCTCGGACCAGGGGCGCGGGCGCTCGTCTTCGTCCAGGTAGTCGGACAGGTCGAGGGGGCCGGTGTAGTGGAAGCGCTCGTAGTCGAAGCTCTTGGCCGGGCCTTGGCCGTGGACGCCCAGGACCTGGTAGCCGGTGGGGGTGAGGCACTCGAACAGGATGTAGGCGTAGGGGTCGGGGAAGTAGTAGCGCTTGGTGGCGGGCAGGTCGTAGGAGAAGTCCATGTGCGTGGCGCGGTCCACGTACAGGAACTGGAGGGCGGCGATGAGGGTCGTCTTCCCGACGTTGTTGGGGGCGACCAGGTGGACGGCGCGGTCCAGCTCGACCTCGGCGAGGTCGTACTTGCCGGTGTGGAGGAGGACCATGCGAGTGGGGCCGTTGGCGATCATTCGCTGGCCTCGTCGGCATCCAGGACGCGGGTGCAGAGGTCCAGGAGGCGGTACATGGGGCGTCGGAAGCGCACGCGGTCGCCGTCGCCCTGGACCTCGGTGAAGCCGAAGCGCTCCATGGACTTGAGGAGGCGGACGAGGTCCTCGGGGGTGGCGACGTGGAGCTCGGCCATGGTCTCGCGGTAGCGCTCGGAGCGCAGGTGGGGGAGCTGGTCCACGGGGAAGGTGGTGGTGAACAGGTGCTCCTCGACGCCGCGGCCGGCGTCGCCCAGGGTCTCCACGAGGATGAAGGTGAACAGTGCGAAGCGGCGGGCGGTGTCGGTGACGGTGGCCTCGCCGCGGAAGTAGTAGATGCCCTTGCGGTGGGTGTGGAGGTCGTAGCCGAGGGCGTGGAACAGGGCGGTGAAGGCGTCGGTGTGCTCGGCCAGGGCGGCGTAGAGGTCGCCATCCTCCAGGCAGATGTGGCGCCCGTCGCGCAGGAGGTGAAAGAGGCGGGCGAGCTTGGGGTGGGCCAGGGCCGTGTGCCTTTTCCACCCTTACGCTGCCGACGACGCTGAGGCTGGCGATGCGGCGGGTGTGCCGCGGGTGTCTATCCACA
>CAYZID010000367.1:0-4730 GCA_964478315.1 uncultured Myxococcales bacterium
CGCCCACACGCGGGATCCAAAGCCGAATCCCAGAGTAGGTGGCGGATCTGGGCCATGGGCCGCCCTTTGACCTCGGGCCGTGGGGGTGGGACCCTGTCGCCGTGACGCGCCCCCCCGGTCCTGGCGAGCTCCTCGCCCATCGTTACGAGCTGCGCGACGTGCTCGGGCGGGGCGGCCAGGCCATCACCTTCCGCGCGTGGGACCGCAAGGGGGGCGCGTGGGTCGCCGTGAAGCGCCTGGATCTCGACCGGGTGGACGACTGGAAGGCCGTGGAGCTCTTCGAGCGCGAGGCCGAAGTCCTGGGGGATCTCGAACACCCGAACATCCCGCGCTACATCGAGGCCTTCCACACCGGCGCGGGGGCCGCTGGCGAGGAGGGCGGCGACGCGGAGCGCGCGGGAGACGACGACCCGGTGCGCCGCTTCTACCTCGTGCGCGAGCTGGTCGAGGGGGAGAGCCTGGGCGAGCGACTCCGGCGCGGCGCGCGCCTGGAGCCGGCGCGTGCCGCGGCCCTGCTCGACGCGCTGCTGGACACCCTGGCCGCCCTCCACGCCCACGAGCCGCCCGTCATCCACCGGGACGTCAAGCCCGACAACATCATCCTCCGCCCCGACGGCGGCGCCAGCCTCATCGACCTGGGGACCATCAAGGTCCTCCGCGCGCGCGCCTCCCACGCCTTGGCCACGACCACCGTCGTGGGCACCCCCGGCTACATGGCCCCCGAGGCCTTCCGCGCCCAGGCCTCCCCCGCATCGGATCTCTACTCCCTCGGGGTCACCGTCCTCTGCGCCGTGAGCGGGCTCGCCCCCGAGGAGCTCCCCACCCGGGGGCTCAGCCCCGACGTCCGCCGGGCCGCGCCCCACCTCCCCCGTCGCCTCGCCGGGACCCTGGCCCGGCTCGTGGAGGCGGATCCCCGGCGGCGTCTCCAGCGCGCCGAGGACGCCCGGCGGGCGCTCGCGACCGGCGCGCCTCCGCGTCCATCCGGGTGGCGCCGGGCCGCTCCGTGGGTCGCGGGCGGGGGCCTCGCCCTCGTCGTCGGCGGGCGGGTGCTCATGCGGGGCCTCGTGGAGGCGCTCCCCGAGCTCGTCGTCGGCGGGCTCGCCGTGGGGGCTCTGGCCTGGGGCATCGAGCGCCTGAGCCGTCGCCGGGGGGAGGCGGGCGACTCGCGGGACGCTTCCCGCTGAGGGGGTCAGAACTCGGTCTCCGCGTCGTCCACGGCGTCGGGCGCGGGCGCGTCCTTGGCCGGGGCGAAGGCCTTGGGCTGGGTCCCCTCCAGGTGGGGGATGACGCGCCCCCCCGAGCGGGCCAGGAGGCCCGTCTCGGGGTCGACGCGATAGTGCGCCACGCCCCGGGGGACGCGCTTGTCCAGCTCGCGCGCTGGGACGTCTCGGTCCACGGCCTGCATGTACGCCAGCCACGCCGGGAGCGCGGCGTCGCCGCCGTGGATGACGTTGTGGGCCTCCGAGGGCCCCAGGGTGCGCCGGCGCCTGTCCGCGCCGAGCCAGACCAGGGCCGCCCGGTTGGACGTGAAGCCCACGAACCACACGTCGTAGGGCAGCGTCCCCGTCTTCCCCGCCGCGCTCACGCCCAGCTTGCGGGCCCGCCGCGCCGTGCCCCGGCGCACCACGTCCACCAGGTTCGCCTCCATGAGGTAGGCCGTCTTCTCGTCCACCCGCCGCGCCCGGGGGTGAAGCGCCGCGTCCCACACGGCCCGGATCGTGTCGCCCGCGTTGGCGTGGGGATCCACCGGCGTGATGTGCCGCTCCAAGACGCGCCCCTGGGCGTCCACCACCTTGCGGATCCGGGGGAGCCGCGGCGCGAGGCCCCGCGTGGCGAACACCGTGTAGGCCCCCAGGATGCTCTCGGGCGTCTGGTCGCCGCCCAGGACCTCGGCGGTGTTCCCCTGGAGGGGGCGCGCCAGCCCCAGGCGCTCTCCCCAGCCTCGGTAGGTCGCCAGGGACGTGTGCCCCAGGACGTATTGGAGCACGCGGAGGCTCACGGAGTTCTCCGAGCGCACGAGCGCGTCCCAGACGAGCATGTCGTCCTTGGTGCGGCGTCCCGTGGGGTTGTACTTCCCCGCGCGGAAAGGCGCCCCCGAGAACAGCGCCGACGGCGGCAGGCCCAGGTCGTAGGCCAGGCTGTAGACGATGGGCTTCATGACCGAGCCCGTCTGGCGCAGGGCGCGCGTGCGGTCCACCTGGCTGCGGTCGAAGTCCCAGGTCCCCACCGCGGCGTCCAGCCCCCCGGCCCCGAGCGGCGTGGACAGGAGCGCCCCGCCCATGAGGGGCACGGGGACCAGGTCCAGGTCCAGGGCCCCGGGCTCCCCCCCGCGCACGTCCACGAGCACCACGTCGCCGGGCTTCAGGGCGTCCCGCATGTCCCCGAGGCGCGGCTTGAAGCTGGCCTTGGCGCGGCGCCTTCGCTTGCCACGGAGACCGCGAGGCTGCTCCGTGTAGGGGCCCGCCCAGCGCGTGCGCGCGAGGGGGATGGTCCCCGCGAGCCCCTCGCCCAGCTCCACCGCGGCGGCCCGCTTCGTCACGCGGGCCACCCGGCCCACGAGCCGTGCGCCCGGGGCGGGCGGGGCGTCTCGGGGCAGCCAGCGCGCGTTGCGCGCGAAGAAGGTCGCGCGGTCGAGCGTCCCCAGCGCCCCGGCGAACCCCTGCTTGCGCGCCAGATCCTCCAGGGCCGCCGCCAGGGCGCCGCGGGCCACGGCCTGGTGCCCGGGCTCCACCTGGAGGGAGACCTGGAGGCCCCGCCGGAGCCAGGCCTGGGGGTCGCCCTCCGCGCCGTAGCGGGTGGCGATCTCCTCTCGCACGGGCTCCACGTAGGCGGGCAGGTGATCCCCGAGCAGGTCGGCGCGGGGGTAGAGGGTCCAGGGCTCGTCCTTGGCGGCCTGGGCCTCCGCCTCGCTGGCCCAGCCCCAGCGTACCATCTGCCCCAGGACGTAGGCCTGGCGCCGCCGCGCCGCCTGGGGGTTGCGGACGGGGTTCGCCCGGCTGGGCTGCTGGGGCAGGCCGGCGAGCAGCGCGCACTCGCCCAAGGTGAGCTCGCTCACGTCCTTGTGGAAGTAGTTCTGCGCCGCCGCCTGGACGCCGTCGCTGTGGTGCCCCAGGTACACGGAGTTCAGGTACATGGTGAGGATCTCGACCTTGGAGTAGAGGTCCTCCAGGCGGCGCGCGAGGATCGCCTCCCGGGCCTTGCGCGCGAGGCTCTTGCGCGGGCCCACCAGCCGCTTGGCGAGCTGCTGGGTGATCGTCGAGCCCCCGCCGGTGATCCGCCCGGAGGCGAGGTTCGCCAGCGCGGCGCGGGCGATGCCGCGCAGGTCCAGCGCCCCGTGGGCGAAGAAGCGCGCGTCCTCGGCCGCGAGGAAGGCCAGGATGAGGCGCTGGGGCAGGGCCTCCCAGGGGACCTCTACCCGGCGCTCCAGGGCCCACTCGCCCACGACCTGACCGTCCGCCGCCGTGAAGCGCGTGGCGGCCGTCGGCCCCTCGTCCCCGAAGGAGCGCACCACCGCGGGCGTAATCCCCCGCGCGTAGTGGACATAGGCCACACCGCCAGCGGCCCCTCCCGCGAGGCCCAGCCACACCCCCACCACGACGACCGCGCGCGCCACGGTCCCGGGGAGGCCCCCGCGGCGGCGGTTCGACAGCTCGATCGTGGGCGCGTCTCGCATCTCGCCGCCACTATCGCCCAACTCGACCTCCCGAGGCCACCTTCCGCTCTCCCCCCCGACCTCTCGCCCCGCCGCGCTGGCAGAGGGGGGGCGGGTGCGGCTATGGTCCCGGCCATGAGCCCCGGCCCCGAGCGCTCGCCCGTGCCGCGCTTCGCCACCGTCCCGTCCTCGGGCCGCACGGCCACCGTGCGCCTCAACGGGATCTGCAACGCGGCGTGCCCCTTCTGCGAGCGCTCGGGTGAGGGGCTCCTGGATGCCGCCGGGCTCGCCCGTCTCACCCGGGAGCTCCAGGCCGCGCGCCAGGCGGGCGCAACCGTCATGCGTCTCTCCGGGGGGGAGCCCCTCCTGGAACCCAAGCTCCTGCGCGTCATTCGGCGCGCCCGCGCCCTGGGCTTCGACGAGGTGGTCCTGGAGACCAACGCCCTGGGCGCCGATCGCCCCGGCGCCGCCGCCCGCCTGCGCGCCGCGGGCCTGGACGGGGTCATCTGGCTCGCCCACGCGGCCTCCCCGGGGGTCGCCGACCCCCTCTACGGGCGGCGCGGGTTGCACCGGCGTGCGGTCGCGGGCGCGCGCGCCCTCGTGGAGGCGGGGCTCCGCCTGGAGGCCCGGACCCCCCTGAGCGCGCCCGCGCTCGCGGACCTGGCCGCCGTCCCAGGTTGGCTGCGGGAGATCCTGGGCCCCGTGGCCGCCTGGCGGCTGGTCCCCTTGGAGCGCTCCCCCCGGGCGGCCTTCGACCCCCGACTCTTGCCCCCCCTCGACGCCCTCGGGGCCGCCGTGGAGGACGCCCGCCAGGCTGCGCGCGCGGCCTCCCTGCCCCTCACCGTGGAGGACGATGTGGGGCTCCCGCTGTGCGCCTTCCGACAGACGCTGGCCGCGCTGCGGCTCCTGGAGCGGCGGCGCCTCCCCGCCGGGAGGGCGGACGTCCCGCGCGCCGCCCCCCGCCACCGCTTCGCGCCCGCCTGCGAGGGCTGCGCCGCGCGGCAGGAGTGCCCCGGCCTCCCCGATGTCTACGCGCGGGCGGGCGCCGCGCCTTTCACGCCGGCGCCCTTCCCCCACC
>CAYZID010000368.1:0-4728 GCA_964478315.1 uncultured Myxococcales bacterium
GACGGGGACGGGGAGGCGGAGGCTTCGTGGCGCTCTCCGGGGGCGCGGTCGATCGCGGCGGCCACTGCGCGGAGGCGCAGCGCCCACAACGGGGCGTCGGCGGCCTGGGGGGCCAGCGCCAAGAGCTCGGCCGCCAGGGTGCGCTGCTCGGCGTCCGTCGCCAGGACCTCCTCGTCCGGGCAGGCCGCGGCGCGGAGCGCGCTCACGAGGGCGCGCCGCCCGGGGCCATCCAGGGCCTCCGCCAAGCGCGCCGCTTGGAGCAGCGAGGGGGCGTCGCCCCCGCCGAGCCGCTGGTGCCGTCCGAGCCACCCCCGCGCGGCGCGCGCGGCGCTCCCCGCCACCTCGAGGGCGGCGAGCTCTCCGGGTGAGTAGTCCCACGCGTCGGGGGATGGGGCTTGCCCCGCGTCGTCTGGAGGCTCCTCGTCGCCCTCGGTGGGCGCGCCGGCGAGCCGGGGGAGGAGGTCCTCCCACGCCTCGACGACGGCCTCGGGACGCTGGGTGTGGCGTGGGGTGGGCTGCCACGCGCGCGCGGCCAGCACGTGTGTGAGCGCGTCGTGCCGCGGGTCGGCGTCGTCGCCCGCGGCCCCGGTCAGCACCTCCGCCGCCCGCTCCAGGAGGGCGGGGTCCAACAGGGCGAGGCCCCGCGCGAACACCGCCTCGGCCAGATCCTCGCGCTCCCCGGAGCGCTCCAGGGCTCGGAGGAGGCGGGCCGTGCCCTCCTGGTAGCGCCCCCGGCGGTCGGCCTCGTCCGCCGCGGATACGAGCCCCTCGGGGCCGCCTTCCTGGCGTCCGGGGGAGAGGTCCTCGGCCCGCTGGAGCCAGCGCAGGGCGGGGGCCAGATCGTCGGCCAGCGCGGGGCGACGCGCCAGGGCGAGGGAGACGTTGGCCACGCGGCGGCCGCCCAGAGTGGGCGCCATCCAGCGGCTCCCGTGGGCCGCGGCCTGGCCGATGACCGCGGCCGCGGCCAGACGCAGGCCGGTGGCGGCGGCCCAGCGGTCCTCGTCCGTGGGCGCCGGGCCCGCGGCGACCCGGAGCAGGGGCGCGAGGAGAGCCTCCCAGGTGGCCGGCTCCCCCAGCTCCTCGGACCCCCGGCGAGCGACCTCCAGCCGGAGCTCCCAGAGCGCCGCGGCCCCCGAGGCGACGTGGGGGCGCAGGCGCTCCAAGAGCGCGGCTGCCCGCTCGTCGGCGCTCGGCGCGGCGAGGAACAGCTCCAACACCCGGGCGGCGGCGTGCACCGCCCCGGGCTCTCCGCTCGGGGCCGGGGGCTCTAGGACCGTCTCCGCTAGGGCGTCCAGGGCGGCGGGGGAGCGCGTCTCCAGCGCCCGCCAGACCTCCAGCGGGGTTCCTCCAGGGAGGTCCGTGGGCGGCGGCGGCAAGAAGCGAGCGCGGCGCGCCACGTCGAACGCCTCCGCGAGCGCGTCGTCGCGGGGATAGAGGGCGAGCAGGCGCTGGGCGGCGCGGCGCAGGGCCAGGCGGGCCCGGGCTTGGGGGAGGGCCCCGGCGTCGATGCGCGCTCGGAGGTCCTCTGCGAGGGCCGCGAGCTGCTTGGCTGGCGTGCTCACGGCGCGCCCTGGCCGGCGTCGTCGGGCCGGGCGGAAGACGTCGAGAGGCGCACGGTGAGCACGTCCTCGCCCGGCCCCTGGGCGGGCACCGTCAGCTCGTGGGGGAGTCCCATGACCATGAGACGCGAGGGGAGGCGGAGCTGAGCGAACCCTGGGCCCACGAACCCCACGCCGAGCTCCTCGGCCCCCACGTCGGGCCCGAACGCGTCGTGGAGGGCGCGCGCCAAGGCGCCCGGGCTGGGGGCCTGCGCCTCGGCTGGGGTCCAGGTGGCCCAGACGACCAGGGCGCCGTCTTCGGGGGGATCCTCGGGGCGCCGCAGCGTCCACGCGACCCCCCTCAAGGCGCGTCCACCGTCTGCGCCCCCGGCCCTCCCCCCTTCGGGGACCAGGAGGCGCGGGGTGGACAGGGCCCGGGCGCGCTCGCCCGTGATCGTCACGGCGACGCGGCGCGCGCCCAGGGGTTCCAAGGACGTCACCTCCTCGGCGAAGACCCCGGCGCCCAGGGCGAGGGCCCGCAGGATCGCCCCGGGCGTGAGCGCCCCAGAGGCGGGGCCCGTGGACTCCAGGTAGAGCGTCTCGTTCATGCCGACGCCTCCTGACCCCCGGCTTGGGCCTCAGCCGCGGGCGCGTCCGCGGGGGACTCCGACGCCCCCTCCGCCCCGGCGGAGGCCGGCTGAGGCGCGTCGGTCGTGGGCGCCGAGGCAGGAGCCTCCTCGGCTCCCGACTGGGCCGTGGGCGCGACCCCCGCCGGGTTGGTCGGGGGCGTGGGGGCCTCCTCCGTGGACGCCGGGGCGTCGCCTTGGGCCTCGCGCTCGGAGGCCTTGGTCCCGGGGTCTCGCGCCAGGAGCTCGCCCACCACCCGGTAGCTGCGCGGGTGCTCTCCGGCCCGCACCACGACCCCCCACAGGCGCCGCCCCTTGCCGAGCTGCTCGGGAGCCAGGCCGGCGGGGAGCTGGCTGGGCTCGGCCACCGGGCGCGCGGCGAACTCCCCCCGCCCCTTGGGGCCCAGGACGCGCACCTGGAGGGCCTTCCGGCGCCCGTCGTACCGCACCTTGAGGGGGATCGGGGCGCCGCTCTCCACGCCGAAGAGCTGCTCCTCCTTGGCCCACCGCGCGCGCAGGGCTTCCACGCCGCCCTCGATCGTGAGGGCCTTGGGGTCGGCGACCCAGTACAGGCGCAGGGCGTCCTTGTCCCGCGCGGGATCCCCGTCCTCTCCCACGACGGGGGCGGACAGGAGGTCGCCCTTGCGGAGATCGCTGGGCTCCACGCCGGGCGGGAGGTCGCCCGGCCGGACCATGACCCGCAAGTGCTTGTGGGCGTAGAAGTCGGGCGCCCGGTGCTCCACCGCGTCCACCAGGGCGTAGGCGCGGCTCACGAAGGCCACGCGGAGCTTCACCGGGGCGGGCGTCCCCACGCCCACCTGCCGCTCGAAGGCGAGCAGGGCGTCCCGGCGCGCCCCGCGCACGGCGGGATCGTTGGCCAGCTTGCGGCGGAGCTCCTGGGCGCGCTTGCCCTGGGCGCCCTTGGCGTCCAGCAGCGGGCGGAGGAGGGTCTCGGCCTCGTCGAGCCCCTCGCCCCGCGCGATCATCCGCTCCACGAGGAGGAGCCGGGCGCCCGGGTGGTTGGCGTGCTTGGTGGCGAGGCGGGCGGCCTTGATGAGTCCCTCCTCGTCGCCCAGCTCTTCGTAGAGCTTGAGCGCCCGGTCCCACAGGGCGGCGCGGCCCCGGAGGTCCCGGGTGTGCAGCAGCCGGTCCCGGGCGAACTGGGCCGCCTGGGCCACGCTGAGCTGCTCGCGGGCCGTCGCCAGCACGGCGTCCACGTCGGCGGCGCTCCACCGGGCCATGGCCGCGTAGGGGAGGGCGGTCAGGACCCGGTCCAGGGTCTCGGCCGAGAACGGGGGGGCGAGGCCGGCGCGGAGGTTCTTCACCAGGCGCTCGGCCAAGCCGCGCGCGGCGTCGCCGTCGTCGGGATGCTCGGCCAGCGCGCGCTCCCAGAGGTCCACCAGGGCCGCATCCTGCCCGGTCTTGGGCAGGAGCGAAGCGAGCACGCCTCGCCAGGGCGTGGCGTCGTCGCCCGCCAGGCGTTCCACCAACTCGGCGAGGTGCGCGGCGGTGTCGGGATCGAGCCCGCCCGCGCGCTCCATGGCGCGGACGAGGCGGCCGGCGCCGTCCGGGCGGAGGGTGCGCTCGCGCGCCTCCTCCTCGAACAGCGCCACGGCCTGCTTGCGGATGTCCGCGGGGGCCGAGGCGCCCCGTGCGGCGAGGGTCAGCAGGTCACCGCGCACGCGCCGGGCGGCGGCGCTGGGGCCAAACCGGGCCACGTGATCGTCCAGGAGGGCGCCCGTGCGCCCCAGCAGGGCGGCGCGCTCCTCCCCCTCGGCCTGGCGCGCCGCTAGGAGCTCCAGGCGCGCGAGATCGAGGTCCAGGTCCGGGTGTCGCGGCAGGCGGGCGCGCAGGGCCTGGGCCGCGCGGCGCACGGCCGGCGCGGCCTCGCGCGCGGCGGCGGCCGGCTTGGGGTGCTTGCGGGGGGCCCGCGCCGCGGCGAGGACCAGGGCCACGGCGGCGCGCACGAGGCGGGGGCCGGCGCCGGGCCGCTCCAGGGCGGCTGCCACCCGCGGGATGTCGGCCGCGGCCGCGTCGTCGTGGGGGGCGCGCGCAGCGCCCAGCGCCAAGGCCCAGGCGTGGGCGAGGTCGTCGGGGTCGCGCTCCAGGGCCGCGGCGAGGCGGCGGCGCGTGGCGAAGTAGAGGCCATCGCCCGCGGCGCGCGTGGCGGGGTCGGCGAGGGCCTCGCCCGCGAGGGCGGCGAGGTTGTGATCGATCCAGGCCGTGTCGGCGTCGGGCACGCTCAGCGCGTGTTCGACCATCACGCGGGTGGACTGGGCGGCGCGGCGCAAGGCGTCGGGGGCCGGGCCGGCCGCGGGGAGGTCGGCTTGGAATCGGTCGAGCGCTTCGCGTGCCGCCACGAGGTTCGCCATGGGGGGACTCCAACGGGTGCAGGCCGGGCGCCTGGAAGGCGCGCGGCGCGAGGGGAGGGCGCGGCGACCGAGGAGGGGCCGCCCACGGCCGTCACCTATAAGACGCGGCCCGCGCCCCGGTCAACGGAGCCGGACTGCCCCCGATCCGCCACCTACTCTGGGATTCGGCTTTGGATCCCGCGTGTGGGCGGC
>CAYZID010000369.1:0-4704 GCA_964478315.1 uncultured Myxococcales bacterium
GGTGCTCGACGTGACGCAGCCACGCCTCCGCGCCCAGCCGCTTGCCTCCTTGCCCCAACGCGGCCTCCTGCGCCTCGGTCCGCAGAGCAGGTGGCGGATCGGGGGTCGCGGTGTCTAGTCGGTAGCCAGGTGGTCACTTGGTAGGCAGCGGCCCGGCTCGCCGGGAGCCGGGCCGCTCGGGGGACCCCGCGGGTGACCGTGGGAGGTCTACGGGCTGGTCCTCACAGGAGCGCCTTGAGCTCCGCGATCGGGGGCGGGTTGCGGAAGCGCGCGAAGAGGTCGTTGCCCTTGTCGTCCACGATGAGGAAGACCGGGAAGTCCTTGACCTCGATGCGGTAGATGGCCTCCATCCCCAGCTCCGGGTAGTCGAGGACCTCCACCTTGGTGATGCAGTCTCGGCCCAGGCGCGCGGCGGGGCCCCCCACGGACCCCAGGTAGAAGCCGCCGTACTCCTTGCAGGCGTCCGTCACCTGCTGGGAACGGTTGCCCTTGGCGAGCATGACCAGCGAGCCGCCCGCCTTCTGGAAGACCGGCACGTACGGATCCATGCGCTGGGCGGTGGTGGGGCCGAAAGAGCCGCTGGCGTAGCCCTCGGGCGTTTTGGCGGGACCGGCGTAGTAGATGGGGTGGTTGCGGATGTAGTCGGGGAGCTTGCCCTCGTCCTCCAGGCGCTTGAGGAGGCGCGCGTGGGCGATGTCGCGGCCCACGATGACCGGCCCGTTGAGGTGGAGCACGGTGCCCACCGGGTGCTTGGAGAGCTCGGCCCGGATGGCGTCCATGGGCTGGTTGAGGTCGATCTTCACCGCGCCCTCGGCGTCGGCGCCCTCGCGCACCTCCGGCAGGAAGCGCGCCGGGTTCGTCTCGAGCTGCTCCAGCCACAGCCCCTGCTCGTCGATGCGCCCGAGCATGTTCCGGTCGGCGCTGCAGCTCACGCCGATCCCCACGGGGCAGGAAGCGCCGTGCCGGGGGAGACGGATGACCCGCACGTCGTGGCAGAAGTACTTGCCCCCGAACTGGGCGCCGATCCCCGTCCGCTGGGTCATCTTCAGGATCTCGGCCTCCATCTCCAGGTCTCGGAAGGCCCGGCCCCCCTCGCTGCCGGTGGTGGGGAGCCCGTCGTAGTAGCCCGTGGAGGCGAGCTTCACGGTCTTCATGGTGAGCTCGGCGCTCAGCCCGCCCACGACGATGGCGAGGTGGTAGGGCGGGCAGGCGGCGGTGCCCAGGGTGTGGATCTTCTGCCAGATGAACTCCCGGAAGCGGTCGGGCCGGAGCAGTGCCTTGGTCTCTTGATAGAGGTAGAACTTGTTGGCCGAGCCGCCGCCCTTGGCAACGAACAGGAAATCGTAGTGGTCGCCCTTGGTGGCGAGCAGGTCGATTTGGGCGGGGAGGTTGTTGGCCGTGTTCTTCTCGTCGAAGAAGGTCAGGGGCGCCACCTGGGAGTAGCGCAGGTTGTCTTCCTTGTAGGTCTCGTAGACCCCTCGGCTCAGCGCCTCCACGTCGTCGCCGTCGACGAGGACGTGGTCACCACGCTTGCCCAGGATGGAGGCGGTGCCCGTGTCTTGGCACGTGGGGAAGATGCCCTCGGCCGCGATGATGGAGTTCTTCAGGAGCTCCCGGGCCACGACCTTGTCGTTTCGGGACGCCTCCGGGTCGTCCAGGATCTTGGCGACCTTCTCCAGGTGCGCCGGGCGCAGGTAGTGGGCCACGTCGAAGAAGGCCTCCCGCGCCAGCGCGGTGAGCCCTGCCGGGTCCACCTTCAGGAACCGCTCGCCGGCCACCTCGACGACCTTGACGTAGTCGCCTTCGAGCTTGCGGAACTCCGTGGGCTGCTGCTGGTTCTGGAACAGGGGCTCGTAGGGGAAATCGCTCATGGGACCACTCCTCGCCGCGCCCCGCGGGGCGCCCGGTGCTCGCGGGGCCGCCTCGCGAGGGGCCACACCCCCAACGCGCCGCCACGCGGAAACGCGTCGCCGCCGGAGCCCGCCCCCCTGGACGGGCCGCCGGTGGCGGCCTCGTTGCTTCTAATGCACCGGGCGCCCCGAGACAACCCGCAAGTGGCGCGCCGCGGTGGGGGGCAACGCATTGGAAACCATGAATAACTTGGGCCACCACGGAGGGCGATGGGGGCGGAGGGGAGAGCGCCTCCGGGGTTGCATTTGAGCATATGCGCGCTTAGTGTCTCTTGGGTCGCGGACGCCGACGTGGCTCCGAGGCCCGCCGGGCCGAGAACGGCATGCAAGACCACGGTCCAAGACAGGAGGAGGTGTACCCATGCCTGCGAGGAAGAGACGGCGTCGCGTCCGCCGCGACGCGCTCGCGTCCGGCGCGGTTCGGTTCGAGCCGCGCAGGGAGGGCGCCGAGGGGCCCGGAGGCTCGTGGGGGGGCGATGACGGTGAGCTGGACCCCGGCTCTCGGGCTCCGGGGGGGCCCCCGATCCGCCTGCTCATCGACGAGCTGGAGGCGCTGCGCCTGGCGGACCTCCTGGGGCTGTATCAGGCCCAGGCGGCGCGCCAGATGGGGGTGTCCCGGGCCACGTTCGGGCGCACCGTCGCGTCCGCCCGCAAGAAGGTCGCCACGGCCTTGGTCCAGGGGCGTCCGCTCGCGCTCCCGCCGGTCGACGCGGCCGATCCCGAACCCGGCCCGCAACGGGATGAAGCGCGCGGGGATCGCGCGCGCAGAGGAGATGCAGAGATGACGAAGGGACAAACAACCGCCTGGCGCCGAGTGGGCGTGGCGCTGGACGCACACGGGAACATCGCGCGGCACTTCGGCCACAGTGTGGCCGCCCGCGTTTACGAGCTCGGGGAGGACGGCGTCCGCGTCGTCGAGGACCGCCCGCGCCCCGAGGGCGTGGGGGGGCGTGGGCGGCACGCGCACAACCAGCGCGCCCCGCGGCACGGCTTCGGTGACGGGCACGGTGACGGGCACGGTGACGGGCACGGCGGTGGGAACGGCCAGGGCCACGGGAACGGCCCGTGGATCGCCGAGCTCTTCGACGGCTGTGACGTGGTCATCACCGCCGGCCTCGGGGCTGGCGCCAGGCGCAACCTCCAGGCCCTCGGGGCGCGGGTGGTGGTGACCGACCACCCGCGGGAGCCCGACGCGGCGGTCGAGCTCCTGGCGCTCGGGAGGCTCTGAAGACGCAGACCGCCAAAAAGCATGGTCCACAGCCCCCTCCCGTCGCGGGCCGAGCTCGGATAGGTGCGATCGCGGCGCGTCCGCGGCCGCCCAAGCCTTCGAATTGACTACGGCCAGTCCATTGGGCTTGGGCGGCCACGGCAGCACCACCCGCGCTCGCGCCCGCTCGGTCCGGGTTCTGCATCGTGCTTCGAGCGGCCCGTCCGTAGGGAGCTCACGCCCGGGGCGCTACGCTCTCACCGGGCGTCCGGGCCCTCCCTGGGGGGGGCCGGAGTCGGCGGTGGGTGGCGCGCGAAGTTGGCGGGAGGAACGATGCAGAACCCGGTTCGAGCGGGCGGGCACGAGGGGAGTGCGAGCCGTGCTCTTGGTGCGGGCGGGGGGGGGCTTGGGGCCATGACGTCGCGTCCGGCGTGGGCGGTGGGCTGGATGTCGTTGGCCCTGGCGTTGGGGGCTTGCAGGGCGCCAGAGGGTCCGCCACGGGCGTCCGCCCCAGCGCCGTCGTCGGTCGGGGAACGGGCGGCCCCCGGGGAGGCTCCCCCCGCGAGCGGCAGCCCCCGCGGCGACACCAGCGGTTGGCGCCCGCTCACCCCGGCCGAGCGGCGGGTGATCGTCGACAAGGGCACCGAGCCAGCGTTCTCGGGTGCCCTGTACGACAACCACGCGGACGGCGTGTATCGGTGCAAGCGCTGCGGCGCGGCCCTGTTCTCGTCCGACGCCAAGTTCGACTCGGGGACAGGCTGGCCCAGCTTCGACGACGCCCTCCCCGGGGCCGTGCGCGAGGTCCCCGACCCCGACGGGGCCCGCGTGGAGATCGTTTGCGCCCGCTGCGGCGCCCACTTGGGGCACGTCTTCCGCGGCGAGCACCTCACGCGCCGGGACACGCGCCACTGTGTGAACTCCGTGTCTCTCCAGTTCGAGCCTGCGGCGCCTGGTCCACCCCCCACCTCCACTCCCCCGCCTCGTCGCGCCGTGGCCTACTTCGCGGGTGGCTGCTTCTGGGGCGTGGAGGCGCTGTTCGAGGATCGCCCGGGCGTGATCGAGGTCGTCTCAGGCTACATGGGAGGCCATGCGCCCGCGCCGACCTATGCCCAGGTCAGCGCTGGGGGTACGGGGTACGTCGAGACGGTCCAGGTCGTGTATGACCCCACCGCGACATCCTATGAGGCTTTGGCCCGCTGGTTCTTCACCATCCACGACCCCACGCAGGTGGGGCGACAGGGGCCGGACGTGGGAGACCAATACCGCTCGGTCGTGTTCGTGTCCGACCCCGCGGAGCGCGCGACCATCGAGCGCCTCGTGGAGATCCTGCGCACGCGGGGCTACCGCGTGGCGACCAAGGTGGAGCCCGCGGGCCGGTTTTGGCCGGCGGAGGCGTACCATCAGGACCACTATCGACGCGCCGGCGGCGTGCCCTACTGCCACGCGCCCGTAGACCGCTTCGGGTCCCAATAGCTCGGCCGGCAGCCCAGGGGCGACGGACGGCGCCACACGGACCCGCAGAGATTTCTTTTGCAGGGCAATCGAGTTCTAGGGTCGAGGGCCGGTGAGGACCTGTGTGAGGTAGCT
>CAYZID010000370.1:0-4704 GCA_964478315.1 uncultured Myxococcales bacterium
GGTTGTCTTTGGGGGGGCAGGCACGTATCGTCCGCCGCCTCAGCCAACCGAGCGAAACCCAGCCCCCTCGGAGAGAGCCATGGCGACCGGTCGCGAGCCTCCCAGCGCCTCCCAGCGCCCAAGCGCGCTATCCCTGACGGTCATCGTGCCGGTCTACAACGAGGAGGCCCTCGTCGCCGAGAGCGTGGGGCGCGTCCTGGCCCTGGACGACCCGCGCATCGCGAGCCTCCAGGTCATCGCCGTGGACGACAAGTCCACCGATCGGTCCCCCGAGATCCTCGCGCGCCTGGCCGCCCAGGACGACCGCCTCACCGTGCTCCATCACGACGAGAACCAGGGCAAGGGTGGCGCCATCCAGACGGGCCTCAAGGTCGCCACGGGGGACGTCACCGTCTGTCACGACGCCGACCTGGAGTACAACCCGGCGGATCTCCCCTCGCTGCTCGTGCCGTTCTTGGAGGAGGAGGCGGACGCGGTCTTCGGCTCGCGCTACATGGCGGCGCCCTACCGGCGCGTCCTCATGCACCGGCATTCCCTCATGAACAAGGGGCTGACGTGGCTGGGGAACTGGCTCACGGACCTCCACCTGAGCGACCTCGAGACCTGCTACAAGGCCGTGCGGACGCCGCTGTTCCAGTCCATCCCCCTGGAGAGCCGGGACTTCCGCGTGGAGGTGGAGCTCGCCTTCAAGCTCGCGCACCGCAAGGCGCGCCTGTTCGAGGTGCCCATCCGCTATACGCCCCGCGGCTTCAAGGATGGCAAGAAGATCCGGCCCCGTGACGGGTTCTTGGCGCTCTACGCCATGGGGCGCTACGCCCGCGCCGGTCGGTAGGGCCGCCCTTCTACGGCGTGGCGGCGGGGAGCGACACCACGCGCCGGAGCACGGGATTGCCGTCGTCGTGCGCGGCCGCTACGGCGCGGCGCGCCGCCTCGAAGACGTCGGCGGCCAGAAGTTGGTCGTCCACGCCGGCCGCCCCCGCGATGCCCATGCGCACCCGAACCACCAGCGGCGGCCCGTCCCCCACGAGGACGGGGGCTCCCCGGAGGACCGCCAGGAGCCGCTTGCCCAGGCCGTGCGCATGGGCCAGCGGCAGGTCGGGCAGGAGCACGGCGAGACTCCAGGGACCCGCCCGCGCCACGAGGTCGTAGGAGCGCAGGGTCTCGCGCGCCCGCCGCGCTAGCTCCGCCACGACGGTCTGGCCCAGGGCTCGCTCGCGGCCCGAGGGCATGGCTTGGGGCGTCTGGAGTTCCACCAGCATGAGGGCGAGCTCGCGCGGGTGCCGCGCGCAGCGCTCGACCTCCTCGCGGAGCCGGAGCCGCAAGTAACGCTGGTTGAACAGGCCCGTCGCGCCGTCCACGAGGCGCCGCGACACCGCGTCGTCGCAGCTCGCGCGCAGGGCGCGCAGGGCGCGTTGCCGTCGGAGGGCCGCCTCCACGACGGCCAAGAGCAGGTCGGGGGACGCCCCGGGGTCATGGACCCCGTCCGCCCCCGCGCGCAGGCACGCTTCGATGGTCCGCGGCGCCGCGCCGGGGAGCAGGAGGTGGAGCTCCGCCGCCCCCTCCAGCGTCCGGGAGGCCGCGCCGCGCCACGCGCGCGCGAAGGCTGCCCCGTCCGTCTCCAGGTAAGCGGGCGCCACCAGGGCCACGGCGAGGTCCGGGGCGTGGGTCGCCACGGCCAAGGCCTGCGCCCGCGAGTCCGCCACCGAGACCACGTGCCCGGCCCCTTCGAGCGCCTGGAGTAAGCTCTCGCGTCGAGAGGCGGCGTCCGCGAAGAGGATGTCAGCCACGTCCCCCCCCGTCCTTGAGTCCAAACCGTCGCATCTTGTTGTAGAAGGTCCCCCGCGACACGCCCAGCGCCCGAGCCGCCCGGGAGACGTTCCCCTGGCAGGCCTCCAGGGCGCTCGCGAAGGCCTCTCGTTCGACCTCGCTCCACGGCCGGACCCGACGCGACTCGGCCCCGCTTCGCCCTGCGTCGTCCTCCTCGGGCGAGCCACCGCCCCGGGCGGTCTCCGCTCCACGGGGGCCCGCCCGTCGCGGCGTCGCGGGGGCCTCGCGCGTGGCCCGCCGGATGTGCCCCGGGACGCGGTCGATGCGGGTCTGACCGGCGGGCAGGGACGCGATCCACCCCTCCACCAAGCCCAAGAGCTCGGTGACGTTCCCCGGCCACGGGTAGGCGCACAGGGCGTCCAGGACGTGGGCCTCGAACTGCACCGGCGGTCGCCCTAGCGCGTGACACACCTTCGTCGCTTGGACCCGCGCCAGGAGCGCCGCGTCGGTCCCTCGCTCGCGCAGCGGGGGGAGCTCGATCTGGAGCACGCGGAGGCGCTCGAACAGCGCGCGGCGTAGGAGCCCGGCCGCCAGGAGGCTGCTGGCCGTGATCCGGCTCGTGGCGATGAGGCGCGTGTCCGCGGCGATGTGCCCCCGTCCTCCCACGGGTCGCACGGCGCGCTGCTCCAGGAAGGTCCCCAGGCCGGCCTGCGTGGCTTCGGCCAAGACCGAGATCTCGTCCAGCACCACCGTGCCACCGTGCGCCAACTCGATGCGCCCCGCGCGAGGGCGGTCCGTCACGCCGCGCTCCGCCGCGCGCCCGAACAGCTCCGCGTCCACCTGCTCGGGAGGCAACGCCGGGAGCCGCACCCAGACGAGGGGGCCCGCGGCGCGCTCGGATGCGTGGTGGATCGCCTCCGCGAAGCTGTCCTTGCCCGTGCCCGGCTCGCCCACCAGCAGGACGGGCACCCCCACCCGCGCGGCCAGTCGGGCCTCCTCGATGGCCGCGCGAAAGACGCTCGACTCGCCCACGAGGCTGTCGAAGGTCGCGGGGGGGCGTGCGTGCTGCGGCACCGGGCCGCGCTCCACGGGCCGGAGCGCGGCGACCACGCCCCCTTCGAACGAGCGCGCTCGCACGGTCACCCGGCCCGCTGGGGTGCGCAGCAGATCCCCGCCGTGGGCGCGGCCGGTCTCGATCGTGTGGGCGAGCTCGCCCAGTCCCGAGAGGGAGGGCAGCCGCGCGCCGGCTGCGCCGTGGCGGTTCACGTCGAGCAAGGCCGCGGCGGGCGCGTTGAGGGCGCGCACCGTCGCCATGGGCCCCAGCACGACGAGCCCGTCGCTGGCGACGTCCATGAGGGCCCCGCGGCAGTCCGTCTCCTCCACGACGGCGGCGCGGCTGGCGCGGCGCTCCAAGGCGGTGGCGCCCGACGCGGCCAAGATCCCCAGGGCCGCGCGGAGCGCCGGGGGAGGCGGCGCGTGGTGGGGGCCGCCGGCCACCAGGAGGGCCATCCTCCCGCTCGTGCCCGCGCAGGGCATGATGAGCTCCCAGCCGCCACCTCCCTCGCGTCGCCGGCATCGCGGCTGCCGCGACGCCGCGGCCTCGCGCGCGGCCTCCCGCCACGCCGAGCCTCCCAAGGACACCCCCTCGTGGCGGAGCACCTGGGGAGGGGCGTTGCGGCGGGACGTGCCGTGGGTCGCCAGGAGCGCGGCCGCGTCGCAGGGGACCAGCTCCATGGCGCCCCGGAGCAGCGCGGCCTCCAGGTCGGCGCCGGGAGGGGCGGCGGTGACGCTCCGCACGGCCCGCTCCAGGGTTCGGAGGGCGCGCGCGGGGAGGGGCTCGTCTTCGCCGCCGCGGTCCTCGTACCCCGTGACGGGGGGCGTCGCCGCGTCGTGCGGGGCACACAAGGCGCACGAGGGACCCAGCGCGTCGCGCAGGGCCGCGGCGCTCGGTGGGGAGCCCGCGAAGGCGCTCCGCAGGGCGCGGCTCACGAGGTCCACCAACGCGCCCGGGATGTCGCGATTCGCGGCGGGGACCAGCTCGCGGGGGGGCCGCGCGCCGGCGCCGAGCCGCGTGACGAGGGACGTTCCCCAGGGCCATGGTGGGGCGCCGGCGATGAGCTGGTAGAGGATCCCCAGCGCGCCCACCACGTCGGCCGCCGCCACGGCTTCCCAGGGCGGGGGCGCCGTGGCCTCGATCCACGGCGCTGGGTCCACGAGGCGTGGCCGCAGGGTGCCGCCCCGATCGGCGTCGAGGAGCACGTTCGAGGGCTTCACGGCGCCGTGGCAGAGGCGGGCCTCGTGGGCCGCGGCGAGGGCGTCCAGGGCCATCCACACGGCCCGGGCGCCGCTGCGCCACCCCACCGATGCGCCCGGGCGTCGCGCCAGGCTCCCGGCGCGGTCATGGGGTCGGACCACGAACAGGGAGCCCGAGATGGGGTCGCGCCCTACCTCCAAGAACGTCGCCCGGAACGCCTCGTGGGTCCCGGCGAGCTGCTCCAGGCGCCTGCGGTGCCGGGCCAACCCGTCCTCGGAGAAGGGCGGGAGGCGGTCGAACACCTTGACGATGACCCCCTCGTCGTAGCCCGGCGCCCGGCCGGCGTAGCACGTCCCGTGGGGCCCCACGCCCAAGACGGCGGAGAAGGTGTAACGCGCCGCCACGGCGTGGCGCGGGTCATTCGCGGCCCCCCCGTTGGGTTCCGCCGTCGAGGCCCGGCCTTCTCCGGTCTTGTCCGCGATTCCGGTCACCGTGACGCGCTCCGAGGCTGCTTCGCCCGCTCGCTGGGTGACCGCGCCGTGGGTGGGGTCGTGCGAGGTCGAGCGGGTGACTCTTGAACACTCGGAGTCTAGTGCGGCGTTCAGATCTTGGACAGCGCGGCTGGTTACCCCCGATCCGCCACCTACTCTGGGATTCGGCTTTGGATCCCGCGTGTGGGCGGC
>CAYZID010000371.1:0-4699 GCA_964478315.1 uncultured Myxococcales bacterium
TGATCTTTGTTGACCTGGGGCGTGCGCGCGTGGGTGCCGTGACTGTCTGTGTCGTCGTCTGCGGCGTATGTGTCTGCACCCGGAGGGCGCTATCTTGCCACCGCGGGCGGTGTGTGTGGCGATGAGGCGATCGAGATCGAGCCGCGGGGCGTCACCCGCTCAGCCCACCACGACGCGGGCCTCGGGGTAGCGGAAGGCCCGGGACTGGTCTCGCTGGCCCACCGCCAGGGCGATGGTGAGCGGGCCCACGCGCCCGATGAACATGAGCGCGATGAGGATGATCCGCCCGGCGGTGCTCAGCTCGGGTGTGACGTTCATGCTCAGCCCCACGGTGCCCAGGGCGCTCACCGCCTCGAAGAGCAAGCGGTCGAGCGAGATCGTGGGCTCGGTGACCACGAGCAGCGTGAGCCCCACGACGAGCACGGACGAGGCGATGCTCACGATGGCGATGGCCCGAGTGACCACCTCCTGGGGGATCGTGCGCCGCCCCACCTCCACGTCCCGGCGTCCCAGGAGGGAGGCCCGCACGGACATGAACAGCACGCCCAGCGTGGTCGTCTTGATGCCGCCGCCCGTGGAGCTGGGGCTGGCGCCGATGAACATGAACAGGGCGGCGACGAGGAGCATGGCCCGGGACAGCGAGCTCATGTCCACCGTGTTGAAGCCCGCCGTCCGCAGGGTCACCGATTGGAAGAAGCTGGCGAGGAGCTTCTCGCCCAGGGGGAGGCCCTTGAGGCTGTGGTCGTACTCCAAGAAGAAGTAGAGGATCGTCCCGGAGAGGATGAGCCCCAGCGTGATGGTGGTGACCATGCGCACCTGGAGCGGGAGCTTCTTCCAGCCCCCGGCGCCCCCCTGCCGGCGCGCGGCGCGGGCCAGGGCGGTGATGACGGTGAAGCCCAGGCCCCCCAGGACGATGAGGCCGGCGTGGGTGAGGTTCACGGTGACGTCCCCGCGGAACGAGGCGAGGCTGTCGCCGTACAGGGAGAAGCCGGCGTTGCAGAAGGCGCTCACCGAGTGGAAGGCGCCCTGCCAGGCGGCCTCCACGGCGTCGTGGGTGACCTCGCGGAAGCGGAAGAAGAGGATGACGGCGCCCACCCCCTCGATGACGAGGGTCATGCCGAGGATGTCTCGGAAGGCGCGCTTGAGCGCGGTGGCCGAGGTCTCGTCCATGAGCGACTGCATGAGGGCGTGGCTCTTGAGGGTGAGGCGGCGACCGGCGAGGACCACCGTCGCGGCGGACAGCGTCATGATCCCCAGCCCGCCCACCTGGATGAGGAGCAGGATCACGAACTGCCCGAAGGGCGTGAACGTCTTGCGCCCGGGGTCCTCGAAGCGGTCGGAGACCGTGTTGAGGGTCGCCAGCCCCGTGACGCAGGTGGCCGAGGTCGCCGTGAACACGGCGTCCACGGCCGAGGCTCCCTGGCCGTCGGTCGTGGCGCGCGGGAAGGTGAGCGGGACGCTCCCCACCGCGATGATGAGGGCGAACGACAGGACGAGGATGATCGCCGGTCGCCGCTGGAGGGAGTCCGCGTAGCGCTGGTAGCGGGCCGAGTGGGAGGCCAGGTCCAGCAGCACGGCGGCCTGGCGGACGAAGACCCACAGAGCCCAGGCGCTCGGGCGCTGCCACAGGAGGAGGACGGGGATCAGGAGCACCCCTTCGACCGCCAGCCGCCCCCACACCGCGCGTCCCCACCGGGCCCTCCAGGCGACCGCCACGAGGCGCACCACCGAGACGCCCACCGCGAGCCAGGCTACCGCCACGACGGCCGTGGCCAGGGCGGGCGACGAGACGAGCTCGTAGCCCTCTTGCCCCAGGAGCCCCAGAAGGGCGAGCCCGCTGGTCCACGCCGTGAGGCGATCGAGCGCACGGCGGCGCGGCGATCTCGCGGTCTCCGGCTCCAACGCCCGCGGCGGCTACTTGCCCATCTTGGCGCGGGCCGCCTTGAGGTACTTCGCCGCGAGTTGGTTCGTGCTGTCGAGCTGCTTCGCCTTGGCGAAGTACTTCGCGGCGAGCGCGTAGTTGCCCTTCTTGTAGGCGCCCATGCCCAGCTTGAGCACGCGATTGCTCGCGGCCTTGTCGTTCCCTCCAGCGTTCGCTGCCTTGGCCTTGGCCTCGGCGGCTGCCTTGGCCTTGGCCTCGGCGGCTGCCTTGGCCTTGGCCGCGGCGGCCGCCTTGGCTTTGGCCTTGGCCTCGGCGGCCGCCTTGGCCCTGGCCGCGGCCGCCTTGGCCTTGGCCTTGGCCGCGGCCGCCTTGGCGCGCGCCTCCGCCGCGGCATCGGACGCGGCGGTCGTGCTGGAGCGCTCGTGTGCCTTGGCGTCGGCGGCCGCCCTGGCCTTGGCTGCCGCGGCTGCCTTGGCCTTGGCGTCGGCGGCCGCCTTGGCCTTGGCCTCGGCGATGGCCTTCTTCTTGGTCCGGACGGCGGCCAGGGCTTCGCGCGCCGTGGAGTACGTGGGATCGGTAGAGAGCGCTTGGCCGTAGGCGGTCTCCGCGGCGTCCAGATCCCCGCGGCTTTCGGCCTGGCTGCCCTTGGCGAAGGCTTCCATGGCGAGCTCACGCTTGCTGGGTCCCGCGTTGGGCGCCGCCGCCGCCGCATCCTTGGGACTTGCGGGCCCCGCGTCGATCGAGGCCGCCGCGCCCGCGTCAACCTTCCCGGCCGCCCCCGCGTCTGGGCTCGCCACCACGGCGCCCGCGTCGGTCGCGGCCGCTACCGTGCCCGCGTCGCCGTGCGCCGTGCCCGCATCGGCCGCCTTGGCCGCATCCCCCACCGCGCCCGTCGTACCCAAGGGCTGCGGGGCGGGGGCGCCCTTGCTCTTGCCCCCGGCGCTCGCCGTGAGCTTCTTGTGCGGGGTGCTCTTCACTGGCGCCCGCACGGGCTCGGGCGGTGTTCCCCGGGAGGAGAGCACGAAGTAGAGCACGGCGGCGACGATGACCGCCACGACGAGCAGGCTCACCCAGACCATGGCGCCCGGCTTCTTGTTCCCGAAGGCGTCGTCGTCGTCCTCGTACCCGGTGAGCTTCTCGCTGTCGCTCATGAACCAGGCGTCCCCGCTCTCGGGTTCGGCGGCGGCGGCGTTCATGGGGTCGAGCTGGGTGTCCTCTTCGTCGGTCCTGGAGCGCGGGGCCTTGTGCGCGCCGCCGCCCGTCCCCTTGCTGCCCAGGGGCAGCGTCACGGGCCCATCCTTGGCCTTGCGCTTGGGCTTGGGGGCCGCGGCGGGCTCCTCCGCCCTGGGGGCCGCCGCCCCACCTGCTGGCTCCTGGGCGTCTTCGTCTTCGTCCTCGCCCTCGTCCTCCCCCGCGTCGGGCTCCGCGCCCACCGAGGCGCCGGCCGTCGCCTCGCCCTCGTCCTCCGCGGGCTCGTCCTCCGCGGCCTCTGGGGCCTCCTCCTCCTCCTCGGGTTCCTCCTCGTCTTCGCCCGCGCTCGCCGGCCCTCCCGGGGCGTTGGGTAGACCGAGTCCGGCGAACAAGAGGGTCGCGGAGCGCCTCTTGCGGCCTCCCCCAGCGGGCCGACCGGTGGGGGAGGCGGCGGCCGACGGGCCCCCTTCGTCGTCTCGGGCTGGCGCGTCGGTGGGCTCCTCGGGGGCAGAAGGCTCCTCGGGGGCGGGTTTGGGGGCCTGGGTGACGCCGGCCGCCGCGAGCTGGTCGCCCAGCCCCGAGAGCATCTGCGTCTTGCGCTTGGGCTTGGAGGACTTCCCGCGCGGCACGCTGCTCGCCGCGACGGGCTCCACGCCCATGACGTCGCCCAGGAGCCTCCCCAGCTCGTCCACGA
Source organism: uncultured Myxococcales bacterium (assembly GCA_964478315.1). GTDB lineage: Bacteria > Myxococcota_A > UBA9042 > PHBI01 > JAAZYN01 > CAYZID01. Next base: position 3,768 of record CAYZID010000371.1, read on the forward strand.
AGGCCTGGAGGGAGGGGAAGCGCCGCTCGGGCTTCTTGTCCAAGGCCTTGAGGACGACGGCCTCGTACTCCTTGATGTGCGGCACCTTGGCGTGGCGCAGGCGCAGGGGCAGGGGCTTCTCGAAGATGTGTCGCTTCATGGTCGCCGAGGCGCTAGCCCCCTTGACCGTGGGCGCGAAGGGCGCGCGCCCCCGGATGGCCTCGTACAGGAGCGTGCCCACGCTGTAGACGTCGGCTTGCTCGTCGGCGGGCTTGCCCCCGCAGAGTTCGGGCGCCATGTACGCCGGGGCCCCCAAGAAGGGGTCCTTCTTCTTCATGGGCTTGTAGGGCGGGATGTTCCCCGCCAGCCCGAACCCATAGATCTTCACCGCGTAGCCGGCGTCGCCGTCCAGCTTGATGAGGCGCACCAGATCCCCGGACAGGGCGTGGTGCACCAGGCCCGCCTCCGCCGCGAGGACCAGGGCCCGCGCGATCTGGTGGGCGATCCGCGTCGCCTCGGGCGGCGACAAGGCCCCGTCGCTGGCCGCCTCGCTGAGCGACACGTCGCCCGTGCGCGGTGCGGCCAGCCACGCGCGCCCGTCGTCGGTCTCGCCGTGGTCGATCCAGCGCACGGCCCACGCCGAGTTGAGCTTGCGCGCGTCCGCTTCGATCTTCTCGGCGACCTGGGCCGCGTCGTCGATCTTGGCGTCCAAGACCAGCGCCAGAATCTTGCCGCCGGGCCCCGAACCCTCCCAAAGCTCGCCATAGGGATACGCAGCAATCTTGCTGGTGAGGCCGTACGGTCCCGCGGTGATCTCGGTCGCGCTCATCGGTGCGTTCCGCCTTGCGTCCAGAGGCGCGCCGAGTCTACTGGAGGCCCCCCGGGAGGGCAACCAGCGCGGCGGGCCCCAGATCCGCCACCTGCTCTGCGGACCGAGGCGCAGGAGGCCGCGT
>CAYZID010000372.1:0-4676 GCA_964478315.1 uncultured Myxococcales bacterium
TCACCCTCCGCCTCTACGACCAGGACGGGACGTCCTTCATCGAGGAGGCGAGCGCGAGCTACACCAACCCGGCCATGATCGACCGCGGGGTGCTGGACGCCGGGACTTACTACTTCCGCGTGGTGCCCAACTACGGGAGCGCAGAGACCGGACCCTACGAGGTCTGGGCGGTGGACCTCGGGCCGGATGACCACGGGAACGACGCCACGAGCGCCACACCGATCCCCTTGGATGGGACTCCCGTCCCCGGCACGTTCGAGGTGAACTACAACCGTGACTGGTTCTCCTTCGACGTGGCGCCGGGCCATATCGTGGCCCTGCACGCCCAAGCGAGCGGAGGGACGGGTCTGACGCTCCGCCTCTACGACCAGGACGGGTCGAGCTTCTTGGAGGAGCAAAGCACGAGCTACAACAACGCGGTGTTCATGGACCGCGGCCACCTCGCCGCGGGCACCTACTTTCTCCGCACGACGCCGAACTACGGGAGCGCCGACACCGGGCCCTACCAGGTCTGGGGAGAGGACCTGGGCCTGGACGACCACGGCGACGCGGGGGCAGACGCCACCCCCCTCGCCACGGACGGGACCCTGGTGGACGGCGCCATCCAGTACGGGGGTGACAAGGACGTGTTCTCCTTCGCCGCGACGCAGGGCACCTCCTACTCGGTGGTGTGCGTATCGGGCGCCGACTTCCAGTGCACGGGCGCGCTGTACGACACGGCCGACGCCTCGCTCCTCAAGTATCTCTCCGGCGGGCTAGTCACCTGGACGGCGCCCTCCTCCGGGACCTACTACCTGCACCTCGTGGCCGGCTCGGGCGGTGGGGTCACGGGCAGCTATCAGGTCAAGATCACGACGCAGTAGGAGGTTCACCCGGCCGCCCCGACGCGTTCGGGGTGCCCCGCGGGCCGTCGTGTGCTACGGAACAACGGTCTCCGGCATGCCGCCGGAGCCTCGACGCCGTGGGGTGAGCGCCGTGTATCGAATCGTCCGCCGTGAGCAGTTCTCCGACCAGACCTTCCTGTGGGACGTGGAGGCCCCCGACGTGGCCCGCGCCGCCCAGCCGGGGCAGTTCATCATGCTGCGGCTACACGAGGGCGCCGAGCGCATCCCGCTGACCGTAGCCGACTACGACCGCGCCGCGGGCACGGTGTCCGTCGTCGTCCAGGCGCTGGGCAAGTCCACGGTGGAGATGATGCGGGACTACGATGAGGGGGACTCCTTCGCCGACTTCGTGGGGCCCTTGGGCCTGCCGAGCGAGCTCGTGGACCCCACCCACCCCGTCCCCGAGCACGTCGTGGTCGTGGGTGGCGGGCTGGGCGTGGCCCCCATCTTCCCCCAGCTCCGCGCCTTCAAGGAGCGCGGAGCCCGCACGACGGCCATCATCGGCTTCCGCACCAAGGACCTGATCTTCTGGGACGACCGCTTCGCCGAGCACGCCGACGAGCTCATCGTCTGCACGGACGACGGCTCCTACGGCCACGCGGGGTTCGTGACCAGCGCTCTCCAGGAGCTCTTGGAGCGACCTCCCGCCGACGGCATCCCCACCCCGGGGCACGTCGTCGCCATCGGCCCCCTGCCCATGATGCGCGCCGTGGCCGAGGTCACGCGCCCCTTCGGCGTCCCCACCATCGTCAGCCTCAACGCCATCATGGTGGACGGCACGGGGATGTGCGGCTCGTGCCGCGTCCGGGTGGGGGGCGACATCCGCTTCGCCTGCGTGGACGGCCCCGAGTTCGACGCCCACCAGGTGGACTTCGCCGAGCTCATGCAACGCCAGAAGCGCTTCGCTCCCCAAGAGGGACAGGCCATGGGGGAGTACGACCACGTCTGCGAGCTCAAGACCGTGCTGTTCGAGGAGGAGAAGCGAAACTACAAGAAGATTCGTGCCCTCCCACCCAAGCAGACGCCCATGCCCGAGCGCGACCCCGTCCAGCGCTCGCGCTCCTTCGACGAGGTGAACCTGGGCTACACCATGGCCGAGGCCATCGCCGAGGCCGAGCGCTGCATCCAGTGCAGGAAGCCTACCTGCATCAGCGGCTGCCCCGTGTCCATCGACATCCCGCGCTTCATCCGCCACATCCTCGTGCGGGATCTGGACGGCGCCCTGGCCGTCATCAACGAGTCCAACCTGTTCCCCTCGGTCTGTGGCCGCGTCTGCCCCCAGGAATCCCAGTGCGAGGCCCAGTGCATCATCGGGCGCAAGGTCGAGCCCGTGGCCATCGGACGCCTGGAGCGCTTCGTGGGCGACCACGCCACCCCAGCCCCCAGCCCCGCGCCCAGCGCCGAACCGGGCGCCAGCCGCCGCGGCTCCGTGGCCATCGTGGGCTCGGGCCCTGCGGGGCTCGCGTGCGCGGCCGACCTCGCCAAGCACGGCGTGGAGGTGACCATCTACGAGGCCCTGCACGTCGTGGGCGGTGTGCTCCAGTACGGCATCCCCTCTTTCCGCCTCCCCCGGGACATCATCGCCCGGGAGGTGGACAAGCTCCGGGACCTGGGCGTGCGCATCGAGACGAACAAGGTCGTGGGCAAGACCTTCACCATCGAGCAGCTCCAGCGCGAGCGCGGCCACGACGCGGTCTTCATCGGCACGGGCGCCGGCTACCCCACCTTCCCCGGCATCCCCGGCGAGCACGGCGCCCAGGTCTACAGCGCCAACGAGTTCCTCACGCGCGTGAACCTCATGGGCGGCGACCACTTTCCCTTTGACGACACGCCCGTGCACCTGGGCCGCTCGGTCGTCGTCGTGGGCGCCGGGAACACGGCCATGGACTGTCTGCGGGTGTCCCGCCGCATGGGCGCCGAGACCGTCCGCTGCCTCTACCGCCGCACGGAGGCCCAGGCCCCGGCCCGCGTGGAGGAGATCCGCCACGCCAAGGAGGAGGGCATCGACTTCCTCTGGCTCCGCAGCCCCACCGAGATCCACCTCGACGACGACGGCAACGTCATCGGCATCACGGCTCAGGTCATGGAGCTGGGCGAGCCCGACGCCTCGGGGCGCCGCCGCCCCCTGCCCGTGGAGGGCCAGACCGAGCGCTACGACTGCGACGCCGTCATCTACGCCCTGGGCACGCGCGCCAACCCCATCATCGCCCAGGCCACACCCGAGCTGGGCCTAAACAAGTGGGGCTACATCGTCGCCGACGAGACGACCCAGGCCACGAACCTCCCCGGCGTCTTCGCGGGCGGCGACATCGTCACCGGGGGGGCCACGGTCATCTTGGCCATGGGCGCCGGCCGCCGGGCCGCCGCCGGGATCTTGGAGTACCTGGAGACGCGCCAGTGGCCCCTGGGCTCTGGCGTCGTGCCCGCCTCGGACACGGAGGCCCCCCCCGCCCAGTCCCTGTGCCCCAAGTGCCACCGCCCCCTGGACCCCGAGGGCGGCGAGGCCTACGTCTGCTGCGCCGACGCCACCCTCACCTGGCAGTGCGCGAGCTGCCACAAGGTCTACGAGGGCTTCGCCTACCCCTTCGGCCTCTGCCCAGCGTGCGGCGGTGCGCTCCAGCGCGGGCACGCACCGGACACGGCGGGGGACGCCGCCCAGGAGGCCGTGCGCCACGCCGTGGAGATCGAGCTGGGCGGCATGGCCTTCTACGAACGCGGGGCCAAGCGCGCGGGAGATCCCGCGGTCCGCGCCCTGTTCCGGCGCCTCGTGGACATGGAGAAGGGCCACCTGGAGACCCTCGTCCGTCGCTACCACGTAGACCCACCCGGCGAGGACGTCCTGGGCGACGCCCCCGGCCTCTCCCCCGCCCAGGTGGCCGTCTACGCGGGCGCCACCGCCCCGGCGGACGACGGCGTCGCCCTGGTGGAGCTCGCCGTGGAGCTGGAGCGGCGCGCCCGCGACTTCTTCGCCCAGACGGGCGCCGGCCTGGCCCCCCAGAGCCCCGAGCGGCGCCTCTACGCCGAGCTCGAGGCCGAGGAGCGGGAGCACTTCGACCTCCTGTCCACGGAGCTCCGACGGCTGCGACAGGGGAAGGCCGGGCTGCTGTCCTGACGCCGCCCGAGCGCGCCGAGGCGCCCCGCCTCGGCGCGGCCGCCGACGAACGCGGGAGGCTCAGTCCAGCTCGGCGCCGTCCTCGCCCGGCTCGTCCGGGGGCCAGGGCGTCTCGAGCTGGGCGAGCTCCTCGTTGAGGGCCTCCTCATCGAGCTGCACGAGCTCGGCGGACAGCGCGGGCCACGTGGCGTGATTCATGTGCGCCAGCGTCGGCACGATGCCGCTCTCGGCGATGGAGGCGAGCATCTCGTCCAGCGCCAAGGCGAGCTGGTAGCCCTCGTCCTCCTCGTCGCCGCTGTCCAGCCCTCCCAAGAGCTCGTCCAGGCGATCGCCCTCGAAGCCCACCCCCTCGTCATCGAACTCGGCGCTGAAGGTCAGCGTCTCCCCGTGAAACTCGGCGGTGAGCTCCACGACCGCCGCGTCGTCCTCGGGGTCCTCGCTCACCACGCTGCACGACACTAGACGCCAGGCGATCTCGGCCATGACTCTCTCCACGGCTTGGGTGTCCGCGGGGCCGGGTCGACGTCGGCCACAGCCGCCAGCGAAGCCCGCTCCGCACCTCAGACGATACGGCACGCGGGGCCATCGCGCACGCGTTCCCGCACTTCCCCGAACCTTCGGGGCCCCAGCCCAGATCCGCCACCTGCTCTGCGGACCGAGGCGCAGGAGGCCGCGTTTGG
>CAYZID010000373.1:0-4672 GCA_964478315.1 uncultured Myxococcales bacterium
GCGGGGGAGGGGGGCGAGGTGCAGGAGCAAGGCCACCCGCCCGCCCAGGACCAGCGTGACCCCGCGCTCCAGCGCCGCCGGAGACAGCGCGCGGCGGCTCCCGCGGGGGCCTCGTGCGGGCCACGGCGCCCCATCCACCTCCAGGCGCGTCCGCGTCCCCGAGGCGTCGAGGGTTAGGCCCCCGCCCGCCTCCCGGGCGAGGAGCAGGGGGCTGCGGCTCAGGCGGCGCACCCCCAGCGCCCGGAAGCGCGAGGCGCCGGGGGGGGCGAACAGGGGCTCCAGACGACTCAACGGCGCGCTGGGGCCCGGCGCCAGGAGGTCGGCCAGGACGGCCCGCTCGCCCACGCGCTCGGGGTCGGGGTGGGCCAGGACGGTGAGGCACGGCGCCCGGGCCTCCTCGGGGCTCAGGTCGGCCCCGGAGTCCGTGCGCGTGTCGCGCGTGATGGCGTCCAGGGTGTCGGCCGTGCCGTCACGGGCGTCTCGGTCCTTCTCGCGTCTCGACCTCACGTCGGCCCCCCTCACCTCACTTCGTGGGGCACCTCGCCCCTTCACCGACCTTCACCGATCGGGCCTCGACAGTGATCCGGTGCGCCTCGGCACGCAAGCGCTGGGGCGACCCCAGACCCGCCACCTGCTCTGCGGACCGAGGCGCCTGGCGCAGCGTGGCGGGCGTGGTATCGTGCCTCTCCCCCCTGGGGGATGCTCTCGGGCCTCTCCCGCCAAGCCCCCAGACAGCTCGACAGTCAGACGTTCAGACGTTTCGGAGCGTTCGTGGCGAGACGCGACGGCCCCGCGCGCATGGATCGCGCCATCATCCTCTCGTTCGTGGGCCTCTCGGCGCTCACCGCCTTGGTCTATGGGGCCCTGTGGTACCTGGACGTGGGCGCCCGCGGAGGGCAGGCCCCCTGGGATCTGTGGGTGGGACCCAACACCTCGGCGACCCTGGGGAACTTCGGCGAGGTCACCGTGGCCGTGCTGGGGATCGCCCTCACCGTCGTGGCGATCATCGTCGAGCTGTCCGCGCACCGCTACACGCCGCGCGTGACCGAGCTCTTCGTGCGCGACCCGGTGAACATCGTCGTCCTGTCCTTCTTCGTCATGACCTCGGTCCTCGTCCTCTGGGTCGCTTTGAGTCTCCAGGACCCCGTGCCCGGCGCGGGCGCCCCGCCTCGGGCCATGGTGCGGGGCGCCATGACCCTCATGAGCGTGAGTCTGCTGCTGCTGCTCCCCTACTTCTTCTACGTCTTCGACTTCCTCGCGCCCACGGGGGTCGTCCAGCGCATCGAAGACCGCGCCAAGCGCGCGCTGTCCCGAGCCAGCCGCCTCTCCCAGCGGCGGGCCGGGCGAGGGCCCCGCTCCTCGACCGCCTTGGAGGCCGCCCTGGCCCCGCTGCGAGCGGAGGTCATCAAGAGCGTCGAGCAGCTCGGCGAGATGGTCCTCAACTCGGTGGACAAGAAGGACAAGGCCATCGCGGTGGCCTCGCTCGAAGCCCTGGCCACCCTGGCCGAGCGCAGCCTCCTGCACAAGAGCGCCCTGCCCGGCGCCTGGTTCTCCAGCGAGGCCCTGGCCGACGAGGACCAGGACTTCGTCGCCCTGCACCGGGTCATGGTGCGGGCCCTGGAGTCCCGCCGCACGTGGCTGGAGATGAAGGTCCTGCGTCAGTACCAGGCGGCCTTCTCCGAGGCCCTCCTGCGGGTCCACGACATCGACCACCTCATCGCCATCCACACCCGGAACCTCGCCAACGTCGCCTCCACCCAGAGCGACATCCACGCCATGCGCCTGGCCATGCGCTTCATCAACACCTACCTCCGCGGCACCATCAACGCGCGGGACGTGCGCGGTGCCTACAACGTCCTCAACGAGTACCGCCTCATGGCCGAGAACCTGGTCGTGCGCGGCTTCGAGCCCATGGCCGTGGAGATCGCCCAACACCTGAAGTTCTATGGCCTGCTGGCCTTCCACACCGCCCAGCCTTTCATCCTGGAGACGGCCGCCTACGACCTGTGCGCCCTGCTGGAGCACGCCCACGTGAACCGCGCCTCGTGCCACGACTCCATCCTGGAGATCTTCCTGGACGTGGACCGCGAGCCCGAGGGGGACCGCACCCAGGAGCAGGCCCTGCGCGGCGTGCGCAAGGCCCAGGTGAAGCTGGCCACCCACTATCTGGACCGCGGCGACCTCCCCCACGCCCTGCGCATCTTCGACGACATGCGCGACGAAGACCCCGCGCGCCTCGCCTCCATCCGCGCCGAGCTGGAGGCCATCGACGAGCCCGAGTTCTGGGAGGTCTCCGACCGCGGCGTGAACTTCGACTACCTGTCCGAGGCCCGCCGCGCCCAGCTCGCCGTCTTCTTCGACTGGTTCCAGACGGGCCCGCCCGTGCTCGCGCCCAGCGACGCGACCTCCGAAGACGGGCGGGCCGCCGCCACCGCCGCGCCTCGGAAGACGAGCCAGCCCCGCTCGGGGCGGCGCCTCCAAGGGGCCGTGACCGTCCCCGGCGCCCTCGCCAACGCCCCGCCCCGCCCCGGCGACGGGGGCCGCGCCGCCCGCCAGACCGCCACCGCGCCCGCCCTGCCCGCCGCCGCAGCCGCTTCCGCACCCGCTTCCGCCTCCGCATCCGCACCCGCATCCGCACCCGCATCCGCATCCGCACCCGCCTCCGCACCCGCTTCCGCTCCCGCACCCGCATCCGCTCCCGCCTCCGCGCCCGCTTCCGCTCCCGCACCCGCGGCCGCTTCCGCTCCCGCTCCCGCACCCGCTTCCGCACCCGCTCCCGCCTCCGCAGCCGCGCCTGCAACCGCGCCCGCTTCCGCACCCGCATCCGCATCCGCATCCGCACCCGCATCCGCATCCGCACCCGCACCCGCATCCGCTTCCGCGCCCGCTTCCACGCCGCGCCAGCCCGATGACACCCCCGAGTGAGCCCGTCCGCCTCGTGGTGACCACCGCCGCGGACCCCTCCCCGGCGCTGGTGGCGCGCGCCCAGCGCGTGGCGGCGCGCTGCGGTGCCCCCTACCTGCCCCGCGACGCCACCATCGCCCGCCTGCGCCGCCGCGCGGGGGCCCTCGTCGCCTATGTCGTGGGCCGCGACGGCGACCGGCTGGAGACGGCCCACGCCCGCCTCACGGCCCACCCGGGGCTCCTGCGCAACAAGCTGCGCGCGGGCCGCGCCCAGCCCCTGCTGCGCGCCGTGGCGCCCCTGGGCCCCGGCGGCCTCGCCACCCCCGCGCCGCCCCCCGCCTGCGTCGTGGACGCCACCCTCGGGCTGGCCCAGGACGCCCTGCACCTGGCCGCGGGCCTGGGGTGCGAGGTCGTGGGGTTCGAGGCCAGCCCCGCCCTCTACTCGCTGCTGGAGGACGGCCTCCCGCGCGTCGCGTGCCTGTCCTTGCCCGGGGCCGCCGCCGCCGCCCGGGTCGTCCCCCACCTGGGCCGCGCCAGGGATCTCCTGGTGGCGCTGGCGTCCGCGCCCGCCCCCGCGCCCGCTTCCGCTTCCGCGCCCGCGCCCGCTTCCGCTTCCGCCACCGCTTCCGCGCCCGCCTCAGCTTCCGCGCCCGCTTCCGCTTCCGCTTCCGCCTCCGCTTCCGCGCCCGCGCCCGCTTCCGCTTCCGCCCCCGCTTCCGCTTCCGCGCCCGCCTCCGCTCCCGCTCCCGCTTCCGCAGTCGCTTCCACGCCCTCTCTCGCCCTCCCTTCATCTCCCATCGACGTCGTGTACCTGGACCCCATGTTCGAGACGCCGCGCCGGGCCCAGCCTGGCTGGGAGCTCCTGCGCCTCGTGGCCCACCACGCCCCCCTGCACGCGGCCACGCTGGAGGCCGCCCTGGCCGTGGCGCGTCGCTCGGTGGTCCTCAAGGTCGCCTCCGGCGCGCCGCCACCGGCCGCGGTCCGACGTTTGGGGCTCGCCCCCCAGCGTGTGGCGGGCAAGGCCGTGGACTACCTCGTGTTCCCAACGGTTGGGGCCCACGATCCCAAGGGCTCCGGATGTGGCGGGTAGGACGGGGTGAGCTCGTGAACCTTGCGCCCTCCAGCGGCACGGGGAGGACGCAGACGTGGACCCGGAACGCAACCCTCGCGAGCCCTTCCGCATCTACGACCGGCTCGAACCCTCGTTGGCGGCGCGGAGAGGGGTTCCGAAGACGGCTCGAACCCTCGTTGGTGGTGCGGAGAGGGGTTCCGACGGAGCCGGCACCGAGACGCGCCCGCCCGGAGCCACGCGCGCCAGTTCGAGTGGTTGGGGCGAACGGAGGGAGTATGGCGAGGAGCGGGTGCGTCTTGGCTTGGCCTTGCGGCCCGCCGCGCCCCAGCCGGTATCCTGGTCGTCCCCACGGCGCGCCCCCCCGGAGACTCGCCCCGGTCCGCCCAAGGATCGTCACGCAGACCGTCCGGGCTCTCGGAAGAAAGGCGGGAGCGGCAGCGGAAGCGGAGGCGGGAGCGGGCGCGGTTGCGGCAGCGGCAGCGGAAGCGCAAGCGGAGGCGGGAGCGGGCGCGGTTGCGGCAGCGGCGGCGGGAGCGCCAGCGGCATCGGTTGCGGCAGCGGGAGCGGATGCGGGAGCGGCGGCGGGTGCGGAAGCGGACGCGGGTGCGGCGGCGGGAGCGATCGCGGGAGCGGGAGCGGGAGCGGGTGCGGGTGCGGACGGCGGCGGAACCGGCTTGGTCCCGGGGGGGCGAGCCG
>CAYZID010000374.1:0-4607 GCA_964478315.1 uncultured Myxococcales bacterium
CCCAAACGCGGCCTCCTGCGCCTCGGTCCGCAGAGCAGGTGGCGGATCGGGGTCCGCCCAGGGGCCGGGCCCTTGCCCCTGCCCCATCATGGAGCCGCTCCCCGAGGGCCCCGTCACGCCCGCGACGGGCGGCGCGCTCCTGCGCTTCCACGGCTGGCTTGCGAGCTTCTCGGGGCCTGGGCCCTCCGCAGCGTTCGACGGCGCGTCCTCGCTGCGCCGGACCGTCCGCCGGACCATACAGCGCTCGTGTCTCGTCCGGCGCGCCCGGGTGGGGGGCGCGACGACTGTCCGCGCTCGGCGCGCGGGGGCGTCCAACAGAGGTGCGTGGGGACGCCGCGCGCGGCCCTGGACGCGCCGCGGCCGTGGGCCCTCCGGGCGCGGTTGCGCGACCCGCGACAGCCCCCTAACGTGCTCCCGACCCGCGAGGAGGGTGACCATGGAGCAAGCAGTGCCTCGCCTGACCACGGAGGATCTGGCCCCCCTGTTCAAGGACTCGGGGGCGAGCGACGAGGAGCGATGGGAGGCGCTGGAACGGCCCGCTCTCAGGAGGGTCATCCGGGGCGTCGTGGTATACCGAATGCAGCACGCCAAGATGACGAACCACGAGCTGCACGAGGCGGTCTTCCGACTTCAGGTCGACCTTTGGAAGAAGGCCATCGCGGAGAAGCTCCCGCGCCCGGGCGTCCCGGCAGAGCCTCTCGAGAAGCCCAGCGGGTGGCTTTGGAGCGTGACCAATCGGCTGGCTGACGACGCATACCGACGGGAACACGCCCAGAAGCGCGGAGGCGCCGGGCGGAGCGGGGAGGGCCAGGCGGCCCGCTACGTCCAGCCGACCGAGATGAACCCCAACCCGGTGGAGAACATCGCGTCTCAGGGGCTGACCTCAGGGAGCCGACTGGTCCTGCGTGAGGAGCCAGACCCAGAGCGTCGATTCCGTGTGAGGGAGCAGCTCCAGCGCGCTCTCCGGTTCGTCTTGGCGCCGGACCAGAACCCGGGCCATCGCGTGGCGTGGCTCCTCTATCGCGCGCCGCCGCCGCTCCAGGAGGAACACTTCGAGCAGGCCTACGCCGTGCCCAACCGGGCTCGCGGTGGCGCCAAGGCGGGCCTCGTGCGCCAGCCAGCGGAGGCGTGGAAGCTGTTCGGTCTGCGTTGCCACGCCCGTCCCGGTAGGAGCCTGGAGGAGAACCTGGAACGCTGCCCGGAGTGGGAGGCGGCGGACATCGCGTGGCTCATGCGGTCGGTCCACCCCGGGCCCGCGGAGGCCTGGAGCGAGGAGGCCCCCCGAGACGCCAAGAAGGCCGTCGGCACCGTCCAGAAGTGGGTGCGGCGTCTGGACGTGAGACTCAGGCGTCCCGCAGGCATGGGCGTCCATGAGCCCTCCACGTAGGCGGCCAGCCGGGACCGCCCACCCGAGAGGCCGAGAGAGAGAACGCGATGAACACGTTGGATCCCATGCAAATCTCCATGTGGCGCGAGCAGCTCGAGCTGGCTGGGCCGTCTTTCCGGGCCATGGTGGACGGGGACGAGCCCTGGGAGCCTTTGCTCACGCTCGCCGCGACCAGCTCTGCTTCGATCCTCGCGGCCCTCGGATCGGGGGCGGGGAGGCCCGCGCCGCCCCATGCAGCCACCGAAGACGGGCTGCCCGAGGAGGTCGAGGAGGCGGCCGGCGAGGTCGTCGCGCTGGCCCTGGGGCCCGGGCGCGCGCTCCTGGAGCGGGCGGTGGAGGCGGTGGACCTGACGGAGATGCGCTTCATCCCGGCGCCGGACCCCTTTGACGAGCCCGCCGACACGCTGATGTCCACCGTGGAGCTGGCGTCCTTGGCGGCCCTGGTGCGCCCGACGCTGGCGCGGCGCATCGGCGCCCACCTGGACCAGATGCTCGCGGAGCTGGGCGAGCAGCTCCTGGCCATGGCCCCCCCCGAGGACGCCCCCGACGAGCTGCCCCCGCGCGCCGAGGACGATACGAGCCCCCTGTCGGACCTGGAGCGGGCGCTGCACGCCGAGCAGGAGGTCCTGGACCGGCTCGACGAGGTGCGCGCCCTCTCGGCCTCATTGGGGCTGCCGCGCCATCACCCCGCCGCGGCCTACCTCCGCGCGGTCGCCGCCACGTTGGAGGTGCACCCGTTCTTCTCCGAGGCCCCCCTCGCCGAACAGTTCGAGCAGGTCGCGGAGCTCGCCTGGGCCGAGCTCCCCGCCCACCCCTTCGAGTCGGTCCGCGAGGAGCTGGAGGCGATCCGTGCGGGGCTGGAGCCTGAACGCCCGGCCTGGGTCCGCGTGCGGGACTGGCTGCGCGGCGCCAAGGAAGATCTCGCCCGGTGGGTGGACAGCCAGGTGGAGACGTTGGAGAGCCCGCTCCCGGCGACGGCTTCTTCGGGCGACGAGGTGGGCCTTACGCCGAGGGAGGTGCTGGGGCGCGTGCGGGGGGGAGAGCTCTCGTTGGTGGCGCGTGCGGGAGGAGAGCTGCTCTTGGAGTGGATCTCGCCTGGCGCGGACGAGGCCCCGCGGTCCATCTACATCCCCACGCGCGGGGACCGCGACGCCGGAGAGGCGGTCCCCATGGAGCCCGTCTCGGGGCCCCTCTCACGGCACGGCGCGTCCTACTGGGCGCTCCGCGTCCCCCATGGTGCGGCCTCGCCGCCCACCCTCGTGCTGCGCTTCTCGGACGGCGACGAGCGGCTGGAGCCGTGAGCTCGCGCGGGTTCGCCGGGGAGGACGCCTCCCGTTTCTTCCAGCGGTGGAGAGAGGCCGCGCCCGGAGCCTGCGCGGCGATGGCGCGCGCGCTCGGCCGACGGCCCCAGGTCCCGTGGGGCTCCAAGCTGGAGCTGGGCGCCCTGGCGGACGCCTTGGAGCGAGAGGTGGCCCGGCGGCAGGGGGACCTGGAGCGCCCGGGCTGGGCGTGGTTTCCCGTGGTCCTCGAACGCCCTCGGCGGCTCCGCGGTGTCCCGGGGCTGGAGGGCGTGCGCGGCTATCTCAGCGCCGTCTGGGCGGGGGGGGCCGGGGGAGGCGAGCCCGCGCCCGAGGGGTTCGAGCCGCTAGACCCCGCCGCGGCGTCCAAGGTGCGGGCCTGGGTCGCCTCGGCGGCCGCCATGGACGAAGGGGACGTGGACGGCTTCGAACTGTGGCGAAAGCCGGCCGCTCCCGAGACCGCCATCCGCGGGGACTCCTACGAGGCCGCGGCCGCGATGGCGCTCGTGTCCGCCATCCTGGAGCAGCGGCCGCGCAGCGGTGTGGTCGTGTCGGCCACCTTGGGCGGAGGTGGCGCCTGGGAGCCCATCCGCGAGGTGGAGAGCAAGCGCCGGATCGTCGAAACCGAGCAGCCGGCGAGCGCCCAGGGGGCGATCCTCGTCCACGGCGAGCCCGAGGACGGGGTGCGGCGGCTCGCCTCTCTGTTCGGGGACGACTGGGCCGAGCGCGTGGCCGTCCGTGTGCGGGCCGCGCCGTCCGCGCTGGGCGAGGAGGCGGCGCGGTTGTTGGGGGCGGGGGAGTTCGGCGCGGCGGTGTATCGCGCCCAGCGCGTCGCCGGCCTGGATACCGCGTCGGCGCTGGACCAGGCGCGGGCGCAGCGCGTCTTGGGCGAGGTGTCCCTGCACCGCGGGGACACGGATCAGGGCTTGGCGCGGCTGGAGCGCGCGCGAGACCTGTTCGACGTGGCGGTCGGCGAGGCCGCCGGGGGCCGGAGCGCCAGACCCAGGCTGCTCGAACGCGAGCAGGCGCGCGTGCGGCTGGCCGTCGCCTGGATCGACGCCCTGCGAGGCCAGGCCGCGACGCGGGAGCTCGCGCGCGCCAGCGACGAGCTCCTGCGGGTCCCGAGCGCGTATCGCAGCGCCGAGTGGGTGCTCGTCAGCGTCGAGGCCGCCGGGACGCTGTCTCGCGCCCTGCTCCTCCAAGGGGACCTCGCCCAGGCGCTGGACGCCCAGCGCCGCGCCCACGAGCTGGCGCGGGGCTCCCTCCCCGCGGAGCGTGCTCGGTGCCTCATGGACCTGGCGGACCTCCACCGCAGGGCCGGTCGGCTGAACGAGGCCCGTGAGCACCTCGCACGCGCGCGCCGGGCCTTGCGGGACATCCCCTTCCCCAAGGTCCGCGAGCGGACGGGCCGCTTCTTGCGCCTCTACGAGCTCCGCGCGGGGCTCCGGGAGCCCTCTTGGTCTCCGGCGCCGCCGAGCTGGGCGCGGTGGCCCCAGCCCGCGGAGAGCCTGGAGGCGCTGCTGGCACGCCCCTTGGGCGACCTCGACGGCTGGATGCGGGCGCACCTGCTCGCTTCCACCGTCCACGCGGGGCCCGTCTTTCTGCTCCTCGCCTTGAGCACCTGCGCCCGCGCGGCGGTTCGGCACGGCGAGGTGCCCCCCGCCGTTCCTCTCCTCGCCCAGCGTCTGGCGGCGGCTCTGGGCGAACACCCCACCGAGGACGCCGCCACCCACGCCCTGGCCGAGCTGGCCCAAACGACGGCCCAGCGCCCGCTGGACCTGGGGGAGCCCCCCTTGAACGCGTGGGTTGTCCGCTGTCCCTACTGACCCGTCCCACGACCTCGTCGTCCGCTACGACGGTCACCGTCGGTTCGTGCGGTTGGGCGGGGGAAGCCTCGCATGGGGCGGGGGCTTGCCTTGGGG
>CAYZID010000375.1:0-4575 GCA_964478315.1 uncultured Myxococcales bacterium
CCCAAACGCGGCCTCCTGCGCCTCGGTCCGCAGAGCAGGTGGCGGATCGGGGACTTGACTCCCCCCCGGACAGGCGCCACAAACACCGCCAGCCCCCAGCCCGGTATGGCGTCGCGGCGCTGGCGTCAGGGTGTGCTGGGGCGCGGGGTGACGCGGTGGGACCAGGAGAGCGCGGGTGTTGCACGGAAAGGCAGTTCACGTGGTGGTCCCCGCGCACAACGAGGCCGCGCACGTCGCGGATGTCGTGCGCACGATGCCGGCGTGGGTGGACCGCGTGTTCGTCGTGGACGATGCCTCCACGGACGGCACGCTGGAGGCGGCCCGCGCGACCGTCGACGGGCGCGGGCTAGCGTCCGAGACCGGCGTCCCCGTGACGCTTCTTCGTCACAGCCGGAACCGCGGGGTGGGAGCGGCTATCGCTACGGGGTACATGGCTGCGTTGGAGGCCGGCGCGGACGTCGTGGCCGTGATGGCCGGCGACGGGCAGATGCGCCCCGAGGAGCTCGCGAGGGTGGTCTCTCCCGTCGCCCGGGGGGAGGCCGACTACGCCAAGGGAAACCGACTGGGACACCCGGCGGTCCGTGGTCGCATGCCCACCGTTCGCCGGTGGGGGACCTCGGCGCTCTCGCTGCTCACGGGGTGGGTCGCGGGGTACCCGGACCTCGTGGACGCTCAGTGCGGCTACACCGCCGCCGAGGCGCGGGTGCTGCGCAGGCTGCCGCTCGGGGACCTCTACCCGCGCTACGGCTACCCCAACGATCTGATCGTGATGCTCGGGCGCGCCGGGGCGCGCCTCGCGCAGCCGGTGGTCACCCCCGTCTACGCGGGCGAACGCTCGGAGCTCAGGCCGCTGAAGGCCCTGTTCACGCACAGCTTCGTCTTGGCGCGGGCGGCGCTCCGCCGGCGCCCGATGGATTCCCGAGGGGCCCCCGAACCGTCTCGGCGGGGGCACGCCCGGGCGACCCTCGCGCCGGCCGGGGAGCCTCTTGGGCCTGGGGGGGCGCGCTGAACCGCGCTCGGCGTCGCGCCGCGCCGGGGGGCTGGACGCCCAGCGGCGCCGGGCCCCACGAGGGCGAGGAGGCGAGGGTGGGCGCACGTCTCATCCTCCTCACGACGAGCTGGCCCTCCGTGCGCTCACCCTGGGCCGGGCACTTCGTCGCCGACCTCGCCCGGCACCTGGCGCGCAGCCGCCCCGTGACCGTCGTGGCCCCCGCCTGGGCGGGCGACGGTGGGGCGCTGGGGCGTCCGGGCGTCACCCTCATCCCCGCGCGCCTCCCCGGAGCCCCCGGGAGTCTCGCCGCGCGCCCCGCGTGGGGCGGAGTCGTTCTCGCATCCCTGCGTCGGGCCGCGCGTGAGGCGGCCCGCGCCGCGCGCCCCGGCCCGGCGCCCTTGTGGATGGCGCACTGGTGGCCCACCGCGTGGGCAGCGCCCCGTGGCGCGATCGTCACGACCGTCCTCCACGGCTCGGACGTGGACCTCTTGGAGCGGTTGCCGCGCCCCGTGGCGCGGCGCGCGCTCCGGCCCGGCCCGCTGGTGGCCGTGGCCCCACACCTCTTGCGCCGCGCGCTGGCGCTGCGGCGGGGCGCCTGGGCGTGGCCCACGCGGGTCTGTCCGCTGGGGGCTCGGGTCGCCCCGGGGCGGCGGAGCCTGGGCACCGACGCTGGGTGGTGGACGGCGGATCCGCGGCCGCGGGTGCTCACCGTGGCCCGCCCCGCGCCCGGCAAGGGGCTCGCGGTAGCGCGGGCGGCGGCCGAGCTGCTTCCGGGGGTGGCCTGGCTGGTGCTCGGCGCGCGAGCTCCCGTGGCGCCCGCCGCGGTGCGAGCCGCCCTCCGGTGGGCCGATCTGTGCGTGGTCCCCAGCGAAGCGGGGCCCATGCTCCCTCGCGAGGGGCGGCCGCACGTCATCGCCCAGGCGCTCGCCGCGGGGGTCCCCGTCCTGGGCGGCCCCAACGAAGCGGTCCGCGAGGCGCTGGGAGCCGCAGGACAGCGTGAGGTGCGGCACCCAGGGGCCCAGGCGCTCGCCCAGGCCGTGCGCGCCGCTTTGGAACCGGCGGCGCTCAGCTCCCTGCGGCGCGCAGCGCGCGCGGCTGGCGCAGCCTACACGTGGCCGGCGGTCCTCCCAGGTTGGGAGGCCATGATCCGCGCCGGAGGCGTCGAGGTCGCCTGATCGGCGTGCGCTGGCGCGCAGGAGGCCGCCTGCACCCATCCGCGTCGGGGTGAAGCGACCTGGCCGGGGATGGAGCTACCGGCGGCGCGTCTTGGTCTGGGGGATCTTGGCAGCCTCGCGGGCCTTCTTCTTTGCCTGGCGCGCCCGCTGCCGCATCTTGCGCGTCTTGTCGCCCTTGCCCATGTCGTCGCTCCTTGGGTGTGTCGTCGTCGGGAGAAAGCGCCCGCGAGCCGTCGCGCCCGCAGGGGAGACCACCTCGACCTTCGGGGGCGTGGGGTGGTCACCGTGTCCGGCCCCGCGCGGGGGCCCATGCCGGGGCAGGGCGTCCACGACGCGGGGCGGCGAAGTATACCCATCGCGCTGGCCGCGTCGAGGGCGAAGCGCGTCGCCGGCCGCCAGGGCACAGCCGGCGGTGGCCGACGCCGACGGGCTCGCGGACGATGAGCGCCGGGGAAGAATGCGCTAGGGTGCACGCACTGGCAGGGCGGCCCCGCCCCCGGGCGAGGTCCGCCGGGGTGGGGTCCACGAGGAGAGGTGGCCATGCTCTTGGGCTCGTCGAGCACGTTCGAGGACATCGCGGCGTTCATCCGGCAGCACGAGGTGGGGCGGCGCGCCTCCGTGGACACCCCCTTCGGGCGGCGGCTGCTGTGCTACGCCGACCTCACGGCCACGGGGCGTTACCTGCACTTCGTGGAGGCATGGGTGCGGCGGCTGCGGCCGTTCTACGCCAACACGCACACCGCCGTGTCCTCCACCGGGCGGCTCATGACCGAGCTGCGGGAGGAGGCGCGGAGCGTCGTGGCGCGCTCGGTGGGGGCGGGGCCCGAGGACGTCGTCGTCTTCACCGGCGCGGGCGCCACGGAGGCCATCAACAAGCTGGTGGGGCTGCTCGGATTGCGCGTGGACGAGCCCTTGGAGCGGGCCTACCACCTGCGCCGCCACATTCCCCCGGAGGAGCGTCCCCTCGTCGTCGTGGGCCCCTACGAGCACCACTCCAACGAGCTCCCCTGGCGGGAGTCGGTGGCCGAGGTCGTGGAGATCGGTCTGGACGCCCGCGGCCTGCCGGATCTGGACGAGCTGGCCGAGGTCCTGGCCGCCCATGCTGGGCGTCCGCTGCGCGTGGGCGCCTTCTCGGCCGCCTCGAACGTCACCGGTGTCCTCACCGACGTCCACGCGGTGGCGCGCGTTTGCCATGCCCACGGGGCCTACGCGGTCTTCGACTACGCGGCGGCCGGGCCCTACGTGCCCATCGAGATGCACCCGGAGGCCCCGCCGGACGGGCGCTCCGGGGACCTGGACGCGGTGTTCCTGTCCCTGCACAAGTTCGTGGGCGGGGCTGCGGCCTCGGGGGTGCTCGTCGCCAACCGAGAGCTGTTCCGCTCGCGCCGGCCCGAGCGCCCCGGTGGGGGCACGGTGAGCTACGTCGTGGGCGGCGGCTTGGAGGGTGTGGATTACACCCGCCACCTGGCCGAGCGGGAGGAGGGCGGCACGCCGGCCATCGTCGCCGACGTGCGGGCAGGGGCCGCGCTGCTGGTCAAGGAGTTGCTGGGGCCCGCGCGCCTCCGCCGCCACGAGATCGCCTTGGCCCGGCGCGTCGTGGAGCGCCTGGCAGCCCACCCCAAGATCCAGGTCTTGGGCCCTCACGACGTGGACCGCCTGGCGATCATCTCCTTCAACGTCGAGGGGCTCCACCACGACCTGGCGAGCGCGCTCCTGGACCACCTCTTTGGTCTCCAGAACCGCGCCGGGTGCTCCTGCGCGGGGCCCTACGGGCACCGGCTGCTGGGTCTGAGCCGCGAGGACTCCGAGCGCCACCGCGCCCTGGTCCGTCGGGGCATCGAGGGGGCCAAGCCGGGATGGGTGCGCCTGTCCGTTCCTTACTACTGGAACGAGGAGGATCTGGAGTTCGCACTGGCCGCCGTGGAGTTCGTGGCCGATGAGGGCGAGGCCTTCGTCCCCATGTACCACCTGGATTGGGCCACGGGTGTCTGGGAGCACCTGGAGCGGCCCGCGCCTCTGATGCCACCCCTGCGGCTCACCGTCGAGGACCTCGTGGAGTCCGCCTGGAGCTTCGGCGCGGGGAGCCACGAGCGCCCCCTCAGCGAGGAGGAGCTGCGCCTGGCCCGTCAGCGCTACCTAGCCGAGGCCCGGGCTCACGCCGCGGCGCTCCGCGCCCGCTGGGCCGAGCGTCCCCCGCGCATCACCCCCCCCACGGGGGACCCGGAGCTGGACGACCTCATCTGGTTCCGCTTCGTCCACGCGAGTGCGCTCCCAGCCCCGGGAGGCGAGGCATGAGCCGGGACCGCCGCCCGCTGCTGTCTGTCCTGCTGGTCGTGCTGGAGGCGGGCTCCTGGGGTTGGGTGGGAGGCTGCGGGCGAGACGCGGCCAACCCGTCCCCCGCCTCCGCCC
>CAYZID010000376.1:0-4562 GCA_964478315.1 uncultured Myxococcales bacterium
GGGGAGGCCGGAGCGCTCGGCTGTTCCGCGCCGGGGATGGCCCAGCCGCTGGAGGCGGCGGGGGCCGGAGCACTCGGCTGTTGCGCGCCTGGGATGGCCCAGCCGCTGGAGGCGGCGGGGGCCGCGCCGGCCGCCGGGGGGCCCCAGCCACCGCGCGCGCTTGGCGCGGCTCTACCCGACGGCTCCGGTAGGACCAGCCCACCGGTGTCTCCGAACTGTCCCGAACCGATCTCGGCCAGGAGGCTCGGTGGGAGCTTCATCTCCAGCGTGGCCCCCCCCTCGTCCACCTCCTCGGCGTCGGCGCCAGGCCCCGCAGGCCCTGGGGACGCCGTCCCCGCTGGTTGCTGGGCGCCGCATGAGGGGCAGGCGACCATGGTCGAATGGGCGAGCGTGGAGGCATCGACCTGGAAGCTCGTCCAGCAGCTGACGCAGATGAAATCCTTCTTCACGTCACCCAGCGCAGGTATCGGGGCAGGCATGGCCGGGGCTCGCCGAAGCGACCCCGTGGGGGGCAAATACACCTTGGCTTATACCAGCCGATCTTGGCAAGGCAACGCCGGGCCGTGCGCGTGGTGCGGTCGGGTTGGAACCCGAGGCGGTTAGAGGTCAGGGCTCCCGGTTGGTTATCGTGTCGTTGATGGGGCTGGTAGGGGGCGCGGCGAGGGCGCCCCGGGACCAGGTGCCGCTCGGGGTGCTATGGTCCCCGACCATGCGAGGACGTTTCACGCTCAACTACCTGCTGAACCTGCTCGTGCGCCGGGGCATGATCACCCCCGAGCAGGCCAAAGACGTGGGCCTGCGCGAGAGCGGGCAGCGATACAAGCTGGAGAAGGAGGCGGGCATCGTCTCGGGGGCGCGGTCGCGGGATGAGATCTCCCCGGCGCAGCTCCTCGCCTCCTTCGAGCTCACGATGGCGGGCGGCGCGGTGCTCACCGAGGACCGCATCATGGGGGTGGTCGCCGCCGCCGAGGGGCTGCGCTTCCACAAGATCGACCCGCTCAAGCTGGACCCCGAGCTCATCACGAGCACCATGTCGCGGCCCTTCGCGCGCAAGCACGGGCTCTTGCCGCTGTGGAAGCGCGGCAACACCCTGCGTATCGCCACGGACAACCCCTTCAACCTCGAAGCCTTCGAGTCCCTTCGGGCGTTGACCGGGGGGCCCATCGAGGTGGTCCTCAGCGCGCGCACGGACATCCAGCGCTTCATCCGCGAGATCTACGGGTTCCGGCGGACCCTCAAGGCGGCCGAGCGGGACCTCCGCGGGGGCACCGAGCTGGGCAACCTGGAGCAGCTCTTCAAGCTTAAGTCGTTCGACGAGATCGAGTCCAACGACAAGCACATCGTCAACGCGGTGGACTACCTGCTGCACCACGCCTTGGATCAGCGGTCCAGCGACATCCACATCGAGCCCAAGCGCAACCACGCGCTCATCCGGCTGCGCATCGACGGCGTGCTGCACACGGTGAACACGGTGCCCGTCGTCGTCCACAAGGCCATGGTGAGCCGCATCAAGACCTTGGCTCGCCTGGACATCGCCGAGAAGCGGCGGCCCCAGGACGGGCGGCTCAAGCTCCGCCGTGGCGACGTGGAGGTGGAGCTGCGCGTGTCCACGCTGCCGGTGGCGTTCGGGGAGAAGCTGGTCATTCGGATCTTCGACCCCATGGTGCTGCTCCAGGAGCTCGACGCGCTGGGGTTCGACGCCGACGCGTTCGCCCGGGTGCAGCAGTTCTTGGGCCGCCCGAACGGGCTCGTGCTCGTGACCGGCCCCACGGGCTCCGGCAAGACGACGACGCTCTACTCGGCGCTCCAGCTCCTGGCCACCGAGAGCGTCAACGTCACGACCATCGAGGATCCCATCGAGATGGTCGTGGAGGAGTTCAACCAGACCTCCGTGAACCCCAAGGCGGGAATCACCTTCGCCTCGGCGTTGCGCACGCTCTTGCGGCAGGACCCCGACGTCATCATGGTGGGCGAGATCCGAGACGCCGAGACCGCCCGCCAGGCCATTCAGGCCGCGCTCACCGGGCACCTGGTGCTCTCGACCCTCCACACCAACGACAGCGCGAGCGCCATCACGCGCCTGCTGGACTTGGGCGTGGAGCCGTTCCTCGTGGCCTCGACACTCACCGGCGTCATCGCTCAGCGCCTCGTGCGCAAGGTGTGCGAGGCTTGCAAGGTGCAGACCTCCCTGACCGATGAGCAGATGCTCGCCCTGGGCATGAAGCTCCCCGACGACGGCCCCAGCCCCGATCTCCCCGTCTGGGCGGGGCAGGGCTGCGTGGAATGCCGCCACACGGGGCTCCGGGGGCGCACGGGGGTCTTCGAGGTCCTGCCCATCACGGCGGTCATGCAGCGCTTGATCCTCGAAGGGGCCTCGGCGGGCGAGCTCCTCAAGCGGGCGCGTCAGGACGGGCTGCGGACGCTGCGCGAGGGTGCCATCCAGAAGCTGGCGGCCGGCGAGACGGCATTCGAGGAGGTCCTGCGCGTTACGGCGGACGTGTAGCGCCTCGCGCGGGCGGGCTACATCCTCCTGTGGCACGACAGGACCCGTCAGAAGCGCCACCAGACGTCGAGGACCGGGTAGATCCACCATCGCTCGCGGCGGTCGAGGGCGCGGCTCAGCACGAACTCGCCTACCGCCACCCCGGCCCCCACGCGCGCCGTGCCGAAGGCTCGGGCGTAAAGGAGCTGGGCGGTGGGCTTGTCGGGCACGGCGCTGGCCGTCACGGGGAGCTCTCCGGTCACGTCCAGCGCCAGGAGGTTGTCCGGTGCCATGAGCCAGTGGACGCTACCACGGAAGTGGGCCACGACCCCGCTGGGCCGGACGTCCAGGAAGTTGAACCCGACCCCTCCTCCCAGCGACAAGACCAGGGTGGGGACCACGGACCAGCTCACGGTCGTGGTCAACCGCGCCCAGCCGGGGAAGCCGCACTCCGCGCAGTCCGCTGGCGCCACGCCGCCCTGGACGTCCTCCCGACCCAGCAGGGACCACGTCGTGGACGCGTCCGCCGCCAACTCCCAGGCGCCCCAGCTCAGGTAGCGCCAGCGTGCGCTGAGGTTGGGGGCCCCGACGATGAGCAGGACGGGGTGGAGCCCCACCTGCACGTGGCTCGTGATCCCATAGAGGAGCGGGCCAAAGAGCCCCACCTGCACCTCGCCGCGCTCCAGCGTGTGGGCCGTCGTCAGCGCGAAGTCCGTGGTCCGCAGCCACGCTGCGCGCGCGGGACTCGAAGCGACCACCGCCGCCGCGGCGAGCGCCCACGCAGAGATGAGGAGCCTTCGGAGCACGGACCCTCCATACCACACCAACAGCCCCCGCGGACGCCGCGCCAGCACTCGCGCAACGAGCCTGTTGCTCGTCTCGGGGCACTGGGTGCGGTACCACGCCTTGAGCCGCCCCCCTCCCGGGCGGCGTCCACCGAGAGGACGAGGAGCCCCGCATGAAGATCGAGTACTACAAGAGCGCCATCTGCCCCCGCTGCGCGGTCGTAACCCGCACGCTCGAGGAGCTCGAGGCCCAGCACCCAGACCTGGAGGTGGAGCGCGTGGAGATCCTCGCGCACCCCGCGCGGACGCTCCAGGCTGGCGTCCGCCGCATCCCAGCCCTGCGCGTGGGCGACGACCTCCGCTCCTGGTTCCTCCCCAAGCGCGAGGAGGTCCTGGCGTTCCTGGAGCCCCACCTGCCCTGACTCGCAGATGGGTCCCATGTGGTGGTGGGCGCCGCCACACGTCCGAGGCGGTGAGCTGCCCCGCCGGGGGCGAGGCGCGCTCGAGACCCTCGTGGGCCCCGCGACACGCCCCGCCCCCGGGTTGCGTTCCCGTCGGAAGAGCGGATTCGGTTGTCAAAGAGCGCGTCGCCTCTGAGCGGTGCATCGGGCCCCGTCTCGGAGGCGAGAGAGCGTCAGCGTTCCGACGCGACCGCACGGGCTCGGGCCTTGGAGGCCCCGCGCCTCGCGGCCGCGCGCTTGCGGACCGCGGGGCGCTTACCGGGGATGGGGCCGGTGAGGGTCGTGGCGCCGCGGACGGCGAGGTACGGCCGGAGCCGCCGCACCGTCTTGAGGCCGATGCCTTTTACCCGGGCGAGATGGAGCACCTTCTTGAAGGGGTGCTTGGCGCGGTAGGCCACGATGCGCTGGGCCCGCGACGGGCCGATGCCTGGCAGCCACGCGAGCTGCTTGGGGGTCGCCGTGTTGAGGTTCACGACGCCCGTGGCCGGCCGCGCGGTCGGCGCGGGCGGAGCCTTGGGGGGCGCCGCCAGGGACGGCGTGGGCAGGAGCGTGGCGCCCAGGGCCAAGGTGGCCGCCAGGGCGGCGGCGCGGGACATGAGGGACGAGGACAGCTTGGGTGCGTTCATGGAGACCTCCTGGCGGCTGATCGTAAGCACCCAGCCGGCCGCCGCGACCGGGCACGGGAGGCCTCAGCAGAAAGCGAGCCAAGTCTCTAGCTGTCCGAAATCACATAACTCTGCATCACCTCACGGGGGGCGCTACGCCGCCCAGCGGGCAGAAGTGTCCCAAGGGTGTCCCAAGGGTGTCCCAAGGGTGTCCCAAGGGTGTCCCAAG
>CAYZID010000377.1:0-4558 GCA_964478315.1 uncultured Myxococcales bacterium
ACCACCTGAAATCACGACGCGGCGCCTGACTCGGTCCGCCCTTGTGAATCAAGCTCCTAGGCCATGGCCTGGTCGGGCTCGAAGGAGACGGTGCGGGGTTCGGAGGGGACCTCGCCCTCGGGGCCCTCGGAGACGAGGACCGTGACCCGACCGATCTCCAGCGTGTCGCCCGGCTCCAGGAGGCGGCGGCCGTCGAGGGGCTCGTCGTTGAGCTTGCTGCCGTTCGTGGAGCCCAGATCCCGCGCCCACACCAGGCCGGGACCGTAGTTCTCGATCTTGAGATGCCGGGAGGACACGCTGGGATCCGCCACGCGGATGTCTCCGTCGTCGAAGCCCAGCACGATGGATGGGCCCCCGACCACGAGATCCACCTGGATGTCCGAGTCCTCGCGACCGAACAGGAGCTCCAGTGTGGGATCCCCCGGCGCCGGCACCGTCACGTACAGCAGCTCCAGTTCCCCCAACGTAATGCGGTCGCCGTGGCGCAGCGCCTGGCGCGCCACCTCGGCGTCGTTCACCACCAGCGAGCGCGTCCGCGTGATCTTCCGCACCGTGTGCCCCTCGGGCGTGGGCACCAGCGCCACGTGCACCGCCGCCAGCTCGTCGGCCGCCGGTCGCACGTCACAGCGCTCATCGGAGCCCACCGTCACGGGCGCCTCCCCCAGCCCCGCGCGCTCATAGGTCCCCTCGGCGTTCGTCCAGTACAGATAGGCGGTGGCTTGGCGCACGGAGCTACTCCTCATCCTCGCGCCGAAGCGTGAACTTCCGGCGCTCTTCCTCGCTGACGCTCTCGTCGTACTCGTACTGCTCGTCGCTCGACTTCACCTCGAGGATGTCCCCGTCCTCCTTGACCCCCTGCAAGAACCACTGGGTCTCGGAGAAGCCGCGCTTGCGGCGGCCAGGCTTGGCCGGCGCGGGAGCCTGCTCCTTGCCCTTGGCGTCCCCCCGCATGGCCTTGGCGATGCGCGAAAAGACGCTGTCGCGGTGCTTGGCCCCCCGACGCCCCGCCTTGGGCGCCTTGGCCGCCTTGGCCGCCTGGGCCTCGGCCGCCTCCCGCGCGATGTCCTCCGAGCGCGTGCGCGGCCGCGGAGCCAGGTGCTTGGCCGCCCCGCCACGGCGCTTGCGCGGCGCGGGCCGCACGGGCGCCGCCTCCACCGCGCTCATCTCCACCACCGTCTTCTTGAGGTCCTCGTCCGCCCGCTTGCGGCGCTTGGCCTTGGGCTGCTTTGGCGTCGCGACTTCCGCCGCCACCGGAGCCGGGGTGTCCGCCACCGTCCTGGCAGTGGCCGCCTCGCGCGCCGGGTCGCCGCTGGGCGCGGGCTCGGTGTCCGCGAGCTCCTCGTGCGCCGGCGCCGGCGCCGCCACCTGGGAGGCAGCCGGCTCCGTCCCGCGTCGCTTGAGCTTGCGCGTGGGCCGCTTGGCCTTCCGAGCACCGGCGCGCGGCTTGGGCGCGACCTCCTCATCACCCGGGATCTGGCTGAGCTCCGCCGTGCGCTGGAGGTTCCCGCTCCCCATCGCGGCCGTCGCCGCGCGCTTGGTCCCCCCCACCGGCTTCGTGTCGGTCCGGGCCGCCTTGCGCTTGGCGGCACCCTTGGGCTTGGGCTTGGGCTTGGGCTTGGGCTTGGCGGCAGGCTCGGGCGCCGCCGCGTCCGCTTGCGGCGCGTTGCGACAGGTCCCGGGCCCGTGGAGCTTCGACCCGTCCAGGGGGCAGAAGTCGGGCCACGGGAGGGAACAGACCGGACAAACGTCGTCGCTCATGGGGCGGGCTCACCATCCAAGGCCGAAGGCGAGGGCATGATCCGACCCGGCGCCCCGGAATGTCAAGGTCCACCGCGCGCGCATCTTGCCTCACCGCCGCGGAGGCTGCTAAGGCACCGCTCGCGCGAAGGCGCGCCGCATCCCACCCAGGAGGTCCAACGTGCCTGGCACCCCTACCGAACCCTGGCTCCTGAACCCTGGCCCCTGCAACGTCAGCGACGCCGTGCGCGAGGCCCTCGCCACCCCGGACATCTGCCACCGGGAGGCGGACTACCTGGACGTGCAGACCGAGGTCCGCGACCTCCTCCTCGACGTCTTCGGGCGCGATCCGGCTACCTGGACCACCGCCCTCATCACCGGCAGCGGGACCTCCGCGCTGGAGATGGCCGTCTCATCCTCCACCAGCCGCGCGGGCGCGCTCCTCGTCCTGGACAACGGCGTCTACGGCCGCCGGATCCGCTCCATCGCCGAGGCCCACGACATCCCCCACTACGCCGTGGAGGGGCCGTGGACCCAGCGGCCCGACCTCGACGCGGTGGACCGCGCGCTCACCGAGCACCCGGAGATCGAGGTCGTCGCCATGGTCCACCACGAGACCACGACCGGTCTGTTGAACCCCGTGCACGACGTCTCCGCGATCGTGCGCCGCCACGGCAAGCGCCTCGTGCTCGACACAATCAGCGGGCTCGCGGGCGAGACGCTGGACCTCGACGACGTGGACATCGCCGTGGGCACGGCGAACAAGCTCGTCCAAGGGCTCCCGGGCGTGAGCTTCTGCCTCGTACGCCGAGACTTCGCCGAGGACATGGCTGGCTACCCGCCGCGCAGCCTCTACCTCCATCTGCCCAACTACGTGGCCAAGCAGGAGCGGGGCGACACGCCCTTCACCCCGGCCGTGCAGATCACCTACGCGCTGCGCCAAGCCCTGCGTGAGCTCCGCGAGGAGACCGTCGCCGCCCGCATCGACCGGATGGCGCGCGCCGCCGCACGCCTGCGCGCCGGCTACGAACGTCTCGGCCTCCAGCGCTACCTGGCCGACGACCTGCTGTCCAACACGATCACGACGCTCCGCTTGCCCCCGGGGCTCACCTACCAGACGCTGCACGACCGCATGCGGGCGCGCGGCTACGTCATCTACGCCGGCCAGGGGGATCTCTCCAAAGAGGTCTTCCGCGTCGCCAACATGGGAGCGCTCACCGACGACGCCCTCGACGGGGTCATCGCCGCGCTCGAGGAGGCCATCCAGTGAACGCCGTCCTGCTCGCCGCTGGCGTGGGCAAGCGCCTGCGCCCTTACACCGAGGCCATCCCCAAGTGCCTCGTCGAGGTCGGGGACCGCACCCTGCTCCACCGCCACCTGGACATCCTGTCCAGCTTCCCCGAGATCGAGCGCGTGACCATGGTCGTGGGGTATCGTCAGGATCAGATCCGCGACGCGGTGGCCACCTGGGTCGAGGCGCACCCCGGCGCCCTGCCCGTGACCTTCCGCACCAATGACGACTACGAGCGCGGCTCCATCATCAGCCTGCTCACCGCCCGCGAGGAGCTCACCCAGGGGCCCGTCATCGCCATGGACGCCGACGTCCTCTACCCGCGCGCCCTCATGGCCCGGCTCGTGCACTCCGACCACCCCAACTGCTTCCTCCTGGACGAGTCCACCGAGGAGACGGGCGAGGAGATGATGGTCTGCGTCAAGGGCGAGCGAGCTCTGCACATCGCCCGCTCCCGTGACCCGTCCACCAAGAACGGCTGGGACTTGAAGGGCGAGGGCGTGGGCTTCGCCCGCATCGCCGGCGAGGACGGCCCGCGCCTCGTGGAGATCCTGAGCGAGCACATCGCGCGCGGCAACGCCGACGCCGAGTACGAGGTGGGCCTCGCGGACTTCATGCGCGAGCGCGTGTGCGGCTACGAGCGCGTGGGCGACCTCCCGTGGACGGAGATCGACTTCAGCGAGGACATCACCCGCGCCGAGCAGGTCGTCCTGCCGGCCATGGCCGCGCTGGCCTGACCGCCGTGTTCTTGGCGCCCATCGCCGCCGTCGCCGCCCTCGTCTTGCTGGGCGCGACGGTCGCCTGGGGCTGGCCCGGCGTCTACGCCCTGGCGGCCCTCCTCCCGGGGCTCCTCATCGGCGCCACCTACGGGCACGTCCGCCGCGCACGCCAGGGCGCCCACCCCATCCGCCCCGGCGTCATCGCCCTGGGCATCGTCCTGGGGGGCGTGACCCTCGTCGCCTCCCTCGCCGTGTTCCGCGCGGTGAACGAGCCGGCCGCCCAGGAGCTCACCGCCGAGCGCGTCATCGCCGTGCCCCGCGAGGAGCTGTGGGGCGTCGTGGCCGACCTGGAGACGCGCCCTCGCTGGAGCCCACTCGTCGCCGACATCGAGCCCATCGGTGAGCCCGGCCCGCCCGCGGTGGGCCAGCGGTTTCGGGTGTCCATGCGCTTTGAGGGGCAACCCTTGGCCGCGGAGAACACCCTGACGCTGGTGGACGCGCCCCGCGCCCTCGCGTGGCACATCGAGCTGGTGGGCGGCGCGCGCCTCGAAGATCTCACCGAAGCGATCACCCTCCAGGCGCAGGGCCTCCAGACCCGCGTCCGCGTGGCTATCCGCTACCGCGTGCCCACGGTGCTGGGGCGCGTGGTCAACCGCCTCGGCGTCCGCCAGCACTTCGCGGACGCCGTCCAACGCGCCGCGGACGGCCTCGCCGCCTATGCCCAGGACCACTGAGATCCCGTGGCTGGCCCCCCACCCCTGTCCCTTATCCACATCTCCGAGCCCCCCACACCCCTGGCCAGTGCGTATGC
>CAYZID010000378.1:0-4528 GCA_964478315.1 uncultured Myxococcales bacterium
GTTTTGGCGAGCGCGGGAGGTCACGGCGGGCCGCGCTCCGAGGTGGCGAGGGCCCTAACCGTAGGAGGCACCGGGCGGCGATGTAAAGCGAGTTGACGGTGGGAGGCGGGGGCTGGAGGCGCGGGCGGTGCCTAGTGGATGAACTCTAGGGGACCGACTGGCGGGTTGACACGGGGGCGGGAATGGCGCACAAGAACGGGGTGACGTTTGTTCACGTGACAGGTGTATCAGGCTTCCCGGGCCGCGCGGGGTTCGCGTGGGCGGGGAGAGGCCTGGAACCCGCCGATACCCATCGAGCTCGCAGCTTTCCATAGACGAGGCACCGCCATGCACGACGATCGAGCCCCCGCCGCCCCCGCCGCCCATCCCACGCCCTCGCTGGCCGCCGTGCCGGCTCCGGCGCGGGAGGTCTTGGCGCTGTTCGCCGGCCCCCTCGCGGGCGTCCGGTTCCCCGACGTGGACGCGGAGACGCTGGACGGGCTGGCCCACGAGGTGGCCGCTCGGGCGGCGGCCGTGGAGGAGGCCCGCGAGGCGCTCCAGCGGGCGCGCACGCGGTTGGAGGAGAGCCAGCGCGAGATCCTCGCCGCCACGGACAAGGGCCTCGCCTACGCGCGGGTGTTCGCGGGCGGGCAGGGCGAGCTGGGCGAGCGCGTGGAGCGCCTGCTGGCGGCGCGCGCCCCGGCGAAGGCCACCCGCAAGGGGCGGCGCCGCAAGCGCGCGGCGGCGGGCTCCAGCGCGGCCGAGGGCGCGCCGGCCTCCAGCGAGGTCACCGAGCTGCCCCTGGCGGGTGTCGCGTAGGCGCCGCGTCGTTCGCTCACCCGGCGCCCGTGCGGGGGGGCTGGCAGCGGGCTCAGGGCGCGCCCTCGTCCAGGGGCGGGGCGCAGACGCCCGTGCCGCCGAGCCCGCAGTAGCCGCCGGGGTGCTTGGCGAGGTACTGCTGGTGGTAGAGTTCGGCGAAGTAGAAGGGGCCCGCGGGGGCGATCTCCGTGGTGATGGGGCCGAGGCCCTGCGCGCGTAGGGCCTCGGCGTAGGCGTCGCGCGAGGCGCGAGCGGCGCGGAGCTGGGGGGCGTCGAAGGGGTAGAGGGCCGAGCGGTACTGGGTGCCGCGGTCGGCCCCCTGGCGCATGCCCTGCGTGGGGTCGTGGCCCTCCCAGAAGATCGCCAGCAGACGCTCGTAGGTCGTGACCTGGGGGTCGAAGACCACGAGGACCACCTCGGCGTGGCCCGTGCGCCCCGAGCAGACCTCCTCATAGGTGGGGTTGGGCGTGTGGCCGCCGGCGTAGCCCACCGCCGTGACCAGCACGCCGGGCGCCTGCCAGAAGCGGCGCTCGGCGCCCCAGAAGCAGCCCATCCCGAACAGGGCCCGCGCCGCGCCGGCGGGGTAGGGCGGGCGCATGGATCGGCCCAGCACCGCGTGGGTGGGGTCGGGCAGGGGCAGGGGCGCGGGGCGCCCCGGGAGGGCCTCCTCGGGGGACGGCAGGGGGAGGTCCAGGGGGGCGGTGAGGGCAGGGTGGGACACGGCGGGCCTCTCGGGTCGGGGGCGGCCCCTGAGCCTACCCGAGCCCGGCTTCCCCCAGGAGGTTTGGGGCGTCAGGAGGTCGGGGCCGGGGCTCCGGGCGCCTGGGCCTCCCACCCCGCCGCGCGCGCCCGGGCGTAGTCCTCGGGGGTGTTGAGGTCCCAGCGCACGGGGCGGTCCACGGGCACCTCCAGGCGCGCGCCGGCGTGGCGCCGCACGATGGTGCGCAGGCCTTGGGGCTCGTCTTCCACGGCCAGGAGCTCGGGCCACAGGCGGCTCGAGAGGAGCACCGGGTGGCCGCGGCGCCCCTGGAAGGTGGGCACGGCTAGGGCGTGGCGGTCGGGGGCGAAGGCGGCCAGGAGGGCCTCCACGGTGACCGCGTGGAGGGGCTGGTCCACGGCGACGACGAGGACGGCGTCGGGAGCGGCCGCGGGCGAGGGGGCGAGGGCCCGGAAGCCGGCCGCGAGGCTCGTGGAGCGCCCGGCGCACCAGCGCGCGTTGGAGACGACGCGGGCGGCGGGCGGCACGGCGCGGGCCACCTCCTCGCCGCGCGCCCCCACGACGACGACGAGGGGGGCGCCGGGCGGGAGGCTCGCGGCGAGGGTGTGCACCTGGTGGGCCACGAGGGGGGCGTCGCCCCAGGGGAGGAGGGCCTTGTGGGCGCCTCCCATGCGGGACGAGCGCCCGGCCGCCGTCACCAGGGCGGCGATCCGGGGGGCGGCCCGTGGGCTCACGGGTCTTCGGGGGGCGCCGCGCCGCTCTCGGGGGCCTCTGGGCGGGGCCGGGAGGACGCCAGGCGCTCGGCCAAGGTCGCTGGCGGAAGGCGCACGGGGCTCCCGTCGCCGCCGTACAGGGTCGCGTGGATCTCGGCCAGGATGGACAGGGCCACGGCTTCGGGGGTGCGCCCGCCCAGGCGCAGGCCGACGGGGGCGTGGAGGCGGGGGAGCAGCGCGTCCACGTCCGCGCCCAGGGCGGCCGCCTCGCGGACGAGGGTGATCGCCTTGCGCTTGGAGGCGACGACGCCGATGTAGCGCGCGGGTGTGGCCGCGGCGGCGACCAGGGCTGGGAGATCCTCGCCGTGCGTGGCGATGACGAGGAAGGTCCCCTCGTCGACCTCCAGGGACGGGAGCACGGCCTCGGGGCGGGCCAGGTGGATCTCCGCGAGGGGGAACTTCTCGGCGTTGGCCCACTCCTCCCGGTCGTCCAACACCGTGAGCCGCAGATCGAAGCCGGCCGCGAGCTTCGCCAGGGCCGCGTTCACGTGGCCGGCGCCACAGAGGATGAGCCGCGTCGCGGGCATGTGCACCTCCAAGAAGATCTCCACCGAGCCGCCGCACATCATCCCCAGGCCCCCCTGGGCCTCGTCCGTGAGGTGGGCGGAGAGGATGCGGCTGCGGCCCGCCTCGATGGCCTCGCCGCCCGCCTGGAGCACCGCGCGCTCCACGGCGCCCCCACCCACGGTCCCGTAGAGGTGGCGCCCGCCCCGGCCGATGAGGACCTTGGCGCCCACGTCGTTGGGGGCCGAGCCCTTGACCTTCACGATCGTCCCCACCGCCACGGCCTCCCCAGCCCGCAGGGAGCTGGTGAGCCGGTCATAGAAGGCCATGTGATCCACGTCCGCCTCGCGTCTGGGCCCATTGGGGGCTGTTTGGGGGCCTCGCGGTCTTCGGCTCGGCGCCACCTCGCGGTCGCTCTATCACAGCGGCCGGGGCCCGCACACCCCGAGAAAGTTGCCGGTTCCCGGGACCGACCCAAGACTGGGGGCTGGCGGACGAGGGCGCGCCCTCGCGCCGCGCAGGAAGAGGCTTTGCGGAGTGAGAGGGCGCGACCAGCGCCACTCCGGGTTCGAGGACAGGCCAGCGATCAGGTCCCACATGCCCACAGACGACGAATCCAAGGGGCCCCAAGGAACGCCGCCCCCGGCAGCGCGTGTGCCCGAACGCACCCCCCTGCCCGAGTGGCTGGACGGCCCGGGCTATGGCGAGCTGCGCGCGGCCCAGGGCGCCCCGGCGGCGCCCCGGCCTCCCGCGCTGGAGGCCCAGGCGAGGCCCTTGAGCGCCGGTCTGGCGGGGGCCCGCGCTCCGATCGAGCCGCCCCAGGCGTTCGGGGCGGTCGGGCGCGACGAGGTCACCCACCCCGGCGCCTCGCGCCGCGCCCTGGGGCTGGACCGCGCGCCCTCGTGGCTGGCGCACGTGGGCGCCGGGGCCGTGGCGGGGCTCGCGGCGGGGGCGGCGGACGGCTACCTGGCCGCCACGCGGGCGGGCCTGGACGTCCTGCTCCCCCAGAGCTACCGCGCCTCGGTGCTGCTCTCCATGACGCTGCTGGGGACCGCCATGGCGCTGGTCGGGGCCGCGGTGGGCCTCTCCGCGTGGACCGCCTGGCACCTGCCCTGGCCGCGATCCGCGCGGCGCGCGCTGCGGTGGCTGCGCCGCCCTTGGGTTCGGCTGGCGATGGGCGTGGTGACCTTCGCGGTGGGCGTGGCGGCGGGCACCTGGGCCGGTGGGCGCGACATCGAGTGGGCGGCCATCGACTGGCGCTGGGTGTCCCTGGGCGCGGTCGCGCTCGGGGGGTACGCGTGGATCGAGCCTTGGGTCGGGAGCCTGGGGCGGGGGGGCGCGCGCCTGGTGGCGGTCCTGGCGTTGCTCACCCTGACCGTCAGCGGCGGTGCCTGGAGCGCCCTGGGCGCCGCCCGCGTGGACGGCCTGGAGCGCGTGGGCACGGAGGCGACGCTGAGCGCTCGCCTGCTGCTCGGCGCCCGCGGAGCCTTCGACCGCGACGGGGACGGCGCCCCGGCGGCCCTCTGCGGCGACGACTGCGACTGCGACGACGGGGATCCCAGCGTCTTTCCCGGCGCCCAGGAGATCCCCGGCAACGGCGTGGACGAGGACTGCGACGGGCGCGATCTCTCGGCGCTCGCCGTGGCGGCTCTGAGCCGGAGCCTCGTAGGGGCGAGGCCCTCGACCCCGCCGCTGGGGAGCGCGCGGGCCTCGGGCGCGCCGCGGGGGGCCGGGG
>CAYZID010000379.1:0-4515 GCA_964478315.1 uncultured Myxococcales bacterium
TCTTCGTTTATAAAGACGAAGACGGATAACGAGATGCTCGGGAGTCTCGTGGGCTAGGAGATGTGTAGAAGGGGGCGGCCTAGTCCGTCTCCGGCCCGCTGTCCTCGACGCTCAGCAGGCCCATGCGGATGGCGAAGCGCACCAGCCGCGAGCGGTTGTGGATGCCCAGCTTGTCCATCATGTTGGCTCGGTGGGCCATGACCGTCTTCACCGCCACGTCCAGGGCGGAGGCGATCTCCTTGTTGGAGTAGCCCTCGGCCACGAGCTTCAAGACCTGCCGCTCCCGCTGGCTCAGCTTGGCGTAGGCCTCCTCGTCGCTCACCGCCTCCTTCTGGCCGAAGGCGCTCATCACCAACGACCCCGCCAGGCTCGGGTCGATGTAGGTGCCCCCGGAAGACACCGAGCGGATGGCGCTCAGGAGCTCCTCCCCCCGCGCGGACTTGAGGATGTAGCCGTTCGCGCCCGCCTCCAGCAGCCGCCGCAGGAAGATCGCCTCGGCGTGCTGGGTGAGGATGAGGATGGCCACCCGCAGCTCCCGGCGGCGGATCTCGATCGTCGTCTCCAGCCCCCCCAGCCCCTTCATGGACAGGTCGAGCATCAACAGGTCGGGGCGCAGCTTCTCCACCAGCTCGATGGCCTCGTTGCCATCCGAGGCCTCCCCGATGACCTGAAGGTCGATCTGCTCCTGCTCCTCCAGAAACGAGCGCAACCCCACGCGGAGCACCACGTGATCGTCCGCCATGACGACGCGAATGGGCATCTCAGCTCTCCTCCTCCCCCCCACCACGCGAGGGCCTGTCATGGGGGCGCGCCGCCACGACCGTACTCAAGACGCAGTCCCGAGAGGGGGGCAACACAGGCCCGATGGGGAGCCCCGGGGGCGGCGTCAGCGGGAGCCACGCGGACACCGTGGTGCCCTCGTCCGGCGACGACGTGATCTCCAAGTGCCCCCCAAGCAGCCGCGCCCGCTCCTCCATGCCCAGCATCCCCAGCCCGCTCCCGTCCCGGCTCAGCTCGCGCCCCGCGGCGTCGAACCCGCGCCCGTCGTCCTCCACCACCAGCGTCACGGCGTCGTCCTCGAAGCCCAGGGTCACGAACACGTGACTCGCCTCGGCGTGCTGGACGACGTTCCGCAAGCACTCCTGGAAGATGCGATACAGCGGCACGGACAGCGAATAGGGCAGCTCCCGCTCCTCCCCATCCACCTCGAAGGCCCCCTGGATCCCATGCTGCTCGCGCAACCTCTCCAGCGCCCAAGACAGCGTGGAGATGAGCCCCATGTCCTCCAAGACGGTGAGCCGCAAGTCCAGCAGCACCTCGCGGATGGTCGTGAGGATGACCCGCGTCTGCTCCTCCAGCGCCCGGATCGCGTCCCGCTCCGCCCCCTCGGGGAACCGCGCCCCGAGCCTCTCGGCCTGGAGCCGGAGCGCCGCCAGGTCCTGGGCCACCGTGTCGTGGATGTCGCGCGCGATGCGCGCCC
Organism: uncultured Myxococcales bacterium; assembly: GCA_964478315.1. Lineage (GTDB taxonomy): Bacteria > Myxococcota_A > UBA9042 > PHBI01 > JAAZYN01 > CAYZID01. The sequence goes on from CAYZID010000379.1 coordinate 1,481, forward strand.
GCTCGTCCTCCTGGGCCTTGAGCACCCCGCGGAGGTAGCGCTCCTGGAGCTGGCGCCTGTGCGCCTCGCGGTCCCGCAAGATGCGCGTCGTGGCGCTCATGCACACGTGATAGAGCAGCGAGTGGAGCCACCGATCCTCCGTCCCCACACACGCGTCCTCCGCGTACAGCGCGATGCGCAGCCAGTGCCCGTCCGGCGCCACGAGCACCGACGCGATGACCGTCGCGAAGCGCCGCGCGCACAGCTTGGAGTCCCCGCGCGAGGCGTCGATGGTCCGCACGGCGCAGCGCCCCCGCCCCGTCCGCTTCCACTCCTGTTGGCTGTCGCGCAGCGAGATCGTCCCGCACAGACCGATGAGACAGTCCGCTTCCCCAGCCTCCAGCTCTTCACGCGCGTCGTAGGTCTCGTCCCCCCAGTGGAGGCGAATCGCGCCCCCCCGCATCCCCGAGAGCTCCAGCGCCTTGCGAAGCCCCGCCGCGATGACCTGGGTCACGTCCACGCCCAACGTCCCCTGCGATGCGATCTCCTCCAGCGCCTCCAGGTGCTGGCGCGTCCGCTCGACCTCCTCTCGGAGCATCCCGCGGTGCGCCTCCGCCTCCGCCAGCGCGTCCCGCACCCGCCGCCGCCAGCGCTCCACGGCCCGGGCGAGCGTGCCCACCTCGTCCCGCCCGAAGCTGGGCAGGGGCGTCTCGTCCGACGTCGCCTCCAGCGCGTCCACCGCCCGCGTGAGGCGCACCACCGGCCGCACGACGCTCTGCACGGCGAAGGCCACGAAGGCCACGAACAGGAAGACGATGCCCACGATGACCACGAGGTGCCGCCGCAGCTCGAAGGCCGGCGCCAGGGCGTGGCGCTCGGGCTCGTGCACGGCCACCCCCTGGGCCAGCTTGGACAGCGGCGCGAAGGACAGCACGTCGTCCGAGCGCGTCTCCGCCCGCCCCCCCGCCTGCTCGTGGCACGAGTGGCAGCGCCCCTTGAAGCTGCGCTGCTCCCGGATCGCCCGGGCCAAGACGTCCTCGTGATCGGTGTGCCCAAAGAGCCGCCCCGGCGCCGTGGACGCGATGACCACCCCGTTGGCGTCCACGATGTCCAGCCGCTTGCCCGTGTCGAGGCCCCCCTCCCCGCCCGGCGGCTCCAACCCGCTCAGCAGGTTGTCCGTGGCCGGCGCCAGGAGCCCCCCCACGAACCCGCGCACCCGTCCCGCCCCGTCCGCGACCGGCGCCACCAAGACGACGACGCCCGGCCGCCCCGGGCGCAGGTGCGTCAGCGGCGACGACACGGGGCGGCCCTGCTCCCGGGCCCGCCGCACGAGGGCGTCGAGGTCCAGCGCCCCGCCGCGCAGGTGGTGCTCGTCCGGCTGCTCCGCCAACAGCCGCCCGCGCGCGTCCAGCGCGAACGCCCCCTCCCGGAAGATCGTCGTGGGGTACTCGAGCCCCAGCGCCCCCCGCACGGCCTCCGCGTCGCCGATGAGCACCCCCGGAGCGGCCACCCGCGCCAAGTGCCCAATGGACCGCAAGAGGTGCTGCTCCACCAACCCGCCGATGGTCCGCGCCAGCTCCGTGCGCTCCACCAGCAGGCGGTCCACGGAGTCCTGCACCATGACCAGCGACAGGGTCGCGATGCCCCCCAGCAGCGCGCCGGCGCCCACGACCAGAAAGAGGGTCGCCCGCGCCGCCAGCGAGTCCCGCCAGCGACGCTTCCCGCGGGGGCGAACCGCTGCTCGGGCTGGAGGGATGGGACCCACGGACAGCGACCTCCCTGTGCTGAGGTTCCGGGGCTTGTGCTCCGCGCCGAGACCGCGGCGCGCCCGCCCGGCGCCCGCAACCACCACGCGGAGCACCTATACCACGAACCTCCCCCCGCGGGCGCCCCTCTCACGCCGCCGCGGCCTCCTTTCCGCCGGCCTCCGCACCCCGCATGACGGATTCTTGGGGCCCCGCGCCGCAGATTGACAGGCCGAGGGGGACGGGGGACGCTGGACCACGATGGAGTTCCAAGCGGGTGACAGGGTCCTCGGGCGCTACCAGGTCCAGGGGCGCATCGGCGGGGGCGTGGCGAGCCGCGTCTACCGCGCGGTGCGCCTGAGCAACGGCCAGGTCGTCGCCGTCAAGGTCCTCCACGGCATCCCGCCGGGCTCCCACATCGCCGCGCGCTTCGTGCGCGAGGCGCGCCTGCTCACCCAGGTGCGCCACCCCGCCGTCGTGGAGCTCCTGGACTTCGGCCAGCTCCCCGACGACGCCCTGTGCATCGTCACGGAGTTCGTGGAGGGCCACGCCCTCGACGAGCTCCTCCTGGACCTCGGGCCCATCCCCTGGCCCGAGGTCTTGCGCCTGGCGCTGTCCATCCTCAGCGGGCTGGAGGCCATCCACCGCGCCGGCGTCCTGCACCGCAACCTCACGCCGGCGAACATCATGGTGCTCCCCGACCCGCCGGTGCGCGTGAAGATCCTCGACCTGGGCTTCGCCAAGGGCTCGGGCGACGAGAGCGAGGCCCCCCTGACCAGCGCCGGGGAGACCATCGGGAGCCCGGCCTACATGGCCCCCGAGCAGGTCTTCGGCGGCAAGCTCACGAACCGCGCCGACATCTACTCCACGGCGCTCATCCTCTGGGAGCTCCTCACGGGCAAGCAGCCCTTCCCCAGCGCCACCATGGCGCACCTCGTCACCCGCGCCAAGGAGCAGCTCCCGCCCCCAGCCCCCCCGCCCTCGGGCCCCCCGGTCCACCCCGCCCTGGCGGCCGTCCTCCGCAAGGCGGCGAGCCCCCAGCCCGAGGACCGCTTCCCCAGCGCCCGCGCCTTCGCCGACGGCCTGCGCGAGGCGCGCCGCATCGCCCAGCGCGCGGCCCCACGCGAGGCCCGCCGGGACTCCCGGGTGCCCCTCGCCGCGGCCTCCTCCGAGCCCGTGCTCCGCCAGGCCAGCGGCCCCCGCGTGCGCGCCGCCGGCCCGCCGCCCGGCCCGCCGACCGCCCCGCGCTCCCGGCGCGCGCGCTTCGCGGAGGACGCCGCCACGGAGCCGGACCTCCCCGCCATCCAGCGC
>CAYZID010000380.1:0-4487 GCA_964478315.1 uncultured Myxococcales bacterium
GATCCGCCACCTCCTCTGCGGACCGAGGCGCAGGAGGCCGCGTTTGGGCAAGGAGGCAAGCGGCTGGGCGCGGAGGCGTGGTCGCCTCGTGTCGAGCGGCCAGTCGTTCGTGGGGCCGCGCAGTTCGACGCCGCCCACACGCGCGATCCAAAGCCGAGCCCAAGAGTAGGTGGCGGATCTGGGGGGTGTGGGGCGCCTTGGGGGGGCGCGGGGAACCTGCTATGGTGGGATACCCTCGCCACGGTTGACCGCTCATGCCTTCCACTTCGCACGGAGACCAACGCCCTGGACCCGAGGTCCGGACCGTGGAGGCCGGCCATGCCCCCGGCCCGACCTCCTGGGACGTCTCGGCGTTGCGGTTCCATGCGGCCGTGGCAGAGACCACCGCGTTGGATCTCCCGGCCGACGAACTCGTCCGGCGCTACCTGGGGCTCGTGAGCACGCTCGACGGGATCTGGCGGGCGGGGTTTGGGGAGCGCGCCATGCGGCACGTCGAGCTCCAGGCCTGTGCAGGGGCTGGAGGGATGGGGTTCGCGTCCGGGCGTCGACTCGAGCTCCCCGCCGAGGCCGCAGCGACGCTGTCCGAGGGGAGCGCAGCGACCTGGCTGGAGGACCGGCGGGAGGGCTTCCATGACCCGGGGCAGCAGGCCGCCTGGTGTGCCCTCCCCGTGCCGTCGCGCTGGCTTCCATCCGGCGTGCTCGTGTGCCAGGGCGAGGTGGCGCTGGGGGCCGGCGTGGTCGAACTCCTCAGCCGCACGTCCGCGCTCGTGGGTGCTCGCCTGGACGCTCTCGGGCTCATCGAGGAGCTCCGGGAGGGTGCGCGGCGCGTGGACGAGGACGCCGGCCGCCGTGCCCGCGAGGCCGCGCGGTGGGCGCACATCTTCCAGCACGCGGGTTGGGGGATCGCCACGCTGAGCCCCGGCGATGGGCGCATCGAGCACGTGAACCCGGCCTTCGCCCGCATCCACGGGGTCGAACCGCGCGCGCTCGTTGGACGTCTCGCCATCGACCTCGTGGCGCCCCGGGAGCGTGGGCGCATGAAGGCCCTCGGGGAGACGCTCGCGGACCAGGACGTGGTCACCGTGCGGACCGTCCATGTGCGGGCGGACGGCGTGGAGTTTCCCGTGGTCTCCAACATCTCCATGGTGCGAGGGGATGACGGATCGCTGGCCTACGTCGCCATGCACCTGCGGGACGTGACCGAGCGCCAGCGGCTGGAGGAGGAGCTCCGGCACGCCCAGCGACTGGAGTCGGTCGGGCGCCTCGCGGGCGGGGTCGCCCACGACTTCAACAACATCCTCTCCACCATCATCGGCTACAGCGAACTCGCGCTCTTGGAGGTCGCCCCCGGCTCCGTCCTGGAGTCCTACATCTCCAGCATTCACGTGGCCGGCGAGCGCGCCGCGGGCCTCACCGCCCAGCTCCTGGCGTTCAGCCGCCGCCAGGTATTGAACCCCAGCGTCGTGGAGCTCAGCGGGCTCGTCCGTGAGGTGGTGGACATGGTCCGGCGCCTCATCGGCGAGGACATCCACCTCGCCCTGGACCTGTGCCGAGAGCCCCTGGAGGTGGAGGCGGACGCCGCGCAGCTCCAACAGGTCGTCATGAACCTCCTCGTGAACGCGCGGGACGCCATGCCCCGGGGCGGACGGCTGGGGGTCATCACCGCCCGCAGCGTGCTCTCCCGCGCGGATGCGGAGCCGCGTGGTCTCTCGCCGGGCGCCTTCGCCTCCCTGACCGTGGTGGATGACGGCGTGGGGATGTCCGAGGAGGTCCGCGAGCACATCTTCGAGCCCTTCTTCACCACCAAGCCCGCCTCGGAGGGCACGGGGCTTGGGTTGTCCACGAGCTACGGCATCGTCCGGCAGCATGGAGGCGTCATCGAGGTGGACTCCGTCCCGGACTCGGGCTCCGAGTTTCGGGTCCTGCTCCCCCTCAGTGACGGGGCTCGGGCGCGGCCCGCCGCCGAGACCCCTCCCCGGGATGTGGACCTCTCCGGGCATGAGCGGGTCCTCGTCGTGGATGACATGGCGGAGATCCGCGATCTCGTCGCGGATCTGCTGGGGCCTCTGGGCTACGCGGTCCAGGGGGCCGCGTCGGCCGAGGAGGCGCTCACGCGCTTGGAGGACCCAGGAGAGCCGTCGCCGGACGTCATCCTCACCGACGTCGTGCTCACGGGGCGCAGCGGTCTGGATCTGGCGCGGGCCGTGGAGCTCCGCGGGGACGCCGAGGGCCCCGTGGTGGTCCTCATGAGCGGCTACTCGGACGCGCGCGCCGCGCGGTCCGACGCACAGCGCGCGGGGCTCGTGTACCTGCAGAAGCCCCTGGACGTGCGCCGCCTCGCCACAGCGATCCGAGAGGCCCTCCGCCGCGCGCGCTCTCGCCCGACGAGCTGACCGCCGAGGGGGCGGGGGACTTCCGGGGCCTGCGGCACAGGGGGCTTCTGGGCGTGTGCCTTCGGGAGTCACGACGCTCGGAGCCGAGGAGGACGGCTCAGCGCACCAAGCGCAGCCGCTGCTCGGGAGCGACCTCGCCGGCCCCGCTGTTCGCCACGATGGGCAAGTACACCGTCACCGACGTCCCGCGGCCGGGCTCGGAGTCTACGTGCAGGTACCCGCCACGCGCTCGGACCAGACCCAGCACGATGGACAGCCCCAGCCCGCGGCCTGTCCGCTTCGTCGTCACGAAGGGATCGAAGATGCGGTCGATTCGGTTGCCCGGGATCCCCGGGCCTCGGTCGGACACCACGATGACCCCGTAGTCCCCCGGGGGGACCGGTGTCCCGGTGACAGCGTCCAAGACGTCCGAGCCCCCCCCACGCCTCACCACCGAGACGCGCACGGACAGGCCGGGTTGGGTCTCTGACAGGGGAGTCGCCTCCACGCCGTTGTCCAGGAGGCTGTGGACGATGCGCCGAAGGTCCTTCGTCGAGATGGTCACCTGGGGCGAAGGTCCCTCGTGGTGGACGGTGATGTCGGCGGTGACCCCGCTCGGGGGGCGATAGGTGGCGACGGCGTTCGTCACCAGCGCCGTGAGGCTCGACGCGCTCGTGGCCGGGGGGCGGTGGCCCAAGTAGGCCAGGAGGTCATCCGTGAGGTTCGCGGCCCTGGACACCGCCGCAGCAGCCCGGTCCACGTAGGGGAGCTGCACCACGGCGGGGCCGGCGTCCTCTTGGAGCAGATCGAGGTTCCCTCGGATGACCGCGAGGAGGTTGTTGAGGTCGTGGGCGATCCCACCTGCGAGGGCGGCCAGGCTCTCGGCCCGCTTCACGCGCTCGGCCCGCTCCCGCTCACTCGCTCGCTCGTCCACCGCTCGCTCATAGGTGGACACGTCGCGGAGGGTCACGACGAAGAAGCCCTCGCCGAAGCCGGGGTTGGCCGTCACCGCGCTCACGTCCACCGGCGTGCTGGGGCCGTCGGGGCGGCGCAGGCGAGCGCGGAGCCCGCGCAGGGGGACGCCCCGGCGGAGCTGCTCCAAGGACATGAGCACGTACTTGCGGTCCGCTGGCTCGACGTAATCCAAGGCCCGGACGCCGCGGTTCATGAGCCCCTCGGCGGTGAGCTCCCCCACGAGCTCGGCGGCGGGGCGGTTCGCCACCAAGATACGCCCCGCATAGTCCACCAGCGCCCCGGCGTCTGGGAGCAGCGACAGGAAGTGCTGGAGCTGATGGGTGGAAGCGCGGACGGCCCGCGCGGTCTCCAAGCGAGGCAGGAGCACGTGGGCGCGGACGGTCAACACCGAGAGAGCAGAGAAGCCCAGGGCCGTCAAGAGGCTCCCGAGCACCGGCGGTCCCGCGTCCCCCGTAGGGAGGACGTTCGTACCGACGACCGCGAGGAGCAGGGGCCCCACCGCGATGAGGAGGCGCGTCAGGGCAGCCCGCACGTAGCCCCGCGTCTCCGGGCGGGCGCTGCGCACGAGCCACAGCGCGCTCGCGGCCAGGTACAGGACGAAGTAGACGCCGACCCACACCAGCCACCCAGTGGGGAACGAGCGAAAATAGGGGACCCCGTCCACGCCCGCCGGGACGTAGCGGGTGTGGAGCGCGCCCCCGAGCGCCAAGGCCACGGAGGTCACCCCCGGGCCGGCGAGGGCCAGCCGGACAGGCCAGGTGAGCCGCGCGGCGTCTCCGGTGTAGCGGATCGTTCCCACCAGCACGGCGTAGGGCAGGGCGGCCCAGGACCAGGACATCCAGGCGTCCAGGGTGGCGATCTGGTCGGGGGTGGTGGCGACGTTGGCGAGGGCGGCGGAGAGCGCCCAGAACCCCGCGGCCGCGGTGGGGTACACCGCTAGGGAGCGGGTGGCGTGCCCCCGAAGGCGTCCGGCTGCGTAGGCGCTCGTCGCCAGCGCTAGGGCGAACGCAGCGAGCCAGACAAACGTAAGCGGGTACTCCACCCACCCATCGTATCCCTATCGTCCTCGGGAGCCAAGCGTCCCCATGGTCCCCGATCCGCCACCTGCTCTGCGGACCGAGGCGCAGGAGGCCGCGTTTG
>CAYZID010000381.1:0-4480 GCA_964478315.1 uncultured Myxococcales bacterium
CCCAAACGCGGCCTCCTGCGCCTCGGTCCGCAGAGCAGGTGGCGGATCTGGGGCGAGGGGTGCGACTTGCGCCGGCCCTCGGTTTCGGGTTTGCTCGTGCGGTCAACGCGGCGTGGGGGGGCCATCGGGGCCCCCGTGCGCGCCCGCGGCGACGCCCCCCGTAGCCCCGCGAGAGAGCCTCATGTCGAAGCCCCGCTTGCCCCTGTTCCTGCTCGCTGGCGCCCTGCTCGTGGCGCCGCTGTTGGTCGCCCCCGCCGCCCAGGCCTGGCCCAACGGGCCCGACGAAGACCCGCGGCTGGACCCGCCCAACGACCCCGGCTTCGCCGGCCAGTGGAACCTGTGGTCCTACGTCCCCGAGGAGTGGACCCAGACGCCCGGCTTCCGCACCGAGGAGATCGCCATGGGCACCGGCATCAGCGCCGACCGCGCCTGGCAGGTCACCACGGGGGACCGCCGCGTCATCGTCGCCGTGCTGGACTCGGGCGCCTACTGGGACAACCGCGACCTCGTGAACAAGTACTACCTCAACCGGGGCGAGCTGGCCGCGTGCAAGCCCACCCCCCTCGCCACCCCGCCCGAAGGCGCCGACGACTTCGACGTGGACGGCTCGGGCTGGTTCGACATCCGCGACTACTACGCCGCCGCGGGCAGCGAGGCCGACGCCCTGGCCGAGTGGGACGTGAACGGCAACGGGATGCTCGACCCCCAGGACCTCATCCAGAAGTGCTCGGACGGCGTGGACGACGACGGCAACGGCTACGTGGACGACATCTCGGGCTGGGACTTCTTCCAAGGCGACAACGACGCCTACGACGACAACCACTTCGGCCACGGCAACGGCGAGGCGCGCGACTCCACCGCCGAGGGCGACAACGGCATCGGCGACATCGGCGTGTGCCCCAACTGCTCGACCCTCATGGTCCGCGTGGGCGACAGCTTCGTCACCGACGCCAACGACTTCGCCCACGGCGCCGTCTTCGCCGTGGACTCCGGCGCGTCCGTCATCCAGGAGGCCCTGGGGACCATCAACAACACACCCTTCTCCAAGCGCGCCATCGACTACGCCTACGACAACAACGTCGTCGTCATCGCGTCCGCCGCCGACGAGCTGGCCTACCACCACAACTTCCCCGGCACGAACAACCATACGGTCTACGTCCACGCCATCCAGTTCGACGGTTCCTCCCCGTCCAACTCGACGACCTTCCTCAACTTCAACAACTGCACGAACTACGGGATGCAGCTCCTGCTCTCCACCCCGGGCACGGGCTGCTCGTCCGAGGCCACGGGCATCACCTCCGGCCACGCCGGGCTCATCTACTCGGCCGCCCTCCAGGCCAACCTGGACCCGCCGCTGTCCGCCGAGGAGTGCAAGCAGCTCCTGTCCATGAACGTCGACGACATCGCCGTGAACCCCCTCAACAACGACCCCACCAAGTTCCCGTCGGACGTGGGCTGGGACTTCCACTTCGGCTACGGCCGCAACAACGCCCGCAAGACCGTGGACGCCGTGGTGCAGGGCCACATCCCGCCCGAGGTGGACATCACCGGGCCCGCCTGGTTCCAGGTCCTCTACCCGGACCGCACCCCCAGCGTGGACATCACCGGGCGCATCAACGTCCGCCGCGACGGCCAGGCCGCGCGCTACGACTCGGTGACCTGGAAGCTCCAATACGCCGTGGGCGTGCGCCCCTTCGAGCAGGACTGGATCGACATCGACAGCGGCACGACCGACGGGCTGGAGGGCAAGCTCGCCACCTGGGACCTGACCCAGGTCGCCGTGGACCTCGACGCCGCCCGCACCGACCCCCACCAGGCCGCCGTGACCATTCGGCTCCAAGCCTGGGGCCAGGCGGCGGACGGCGAGACCATCCTCGGCGAGCAGCGCAAGGGCTTCCTGTTCGACCGCGACCCGGACCTCCTGCCCGCCTTCCCCATCGCCCTCGGGGGCTCGGGCGAGTCCTCCCCGCTGTTCGCCGACCTGGACGGCGACGGCGCCGAGGAGCTCATCGTCCCCTTGGCCTCGGGCGTCATCCACGCCTACAAGCCCGACGGCGCCGAGCTCTCGGGCTTCCCCGTCCAGACGGGCCTGCGCCTGTCGCTGGACCCCGACAACCCCCTGAACGGCCGCGGGGCGTGCGCCTTCCGCGACGACAAGACCGGCTGCATCGCGCAGGTGGGCTCCATGACCCCCGACGTGCACCAGACCATGATGCTCGCCCCCGCCGTGGGGGATCTGGACGGTGACGACCGTCTCGAGCTCGTCATCACCACCTGGGACGGCTGGGTATTCGTCTACGACGTCGACGGCTCCCAGCGCCCCGGCTGGCCCCAGCACGTGGACTGGGACTTCACCAAGGTCCGCGACCGAGACCACATCTACGACTCGGGCTTCATGGCCTCGCCGGTGCTCTACGACATGGACGGCGACGGCAAGCTGGAGATCATCGCGGCCGCCATGGACCAGCACATCTACATCTGGCACGACGACGGCTCGCCCATGGCGCCCTACCCCGTGCGCGTGGGCTCCGAGCCCGCCGAGACCTCGGGCGAGCGCATCGTCTGCACCCCCGCCGTGGGCGACGCCGACGGCGACGGGCTGCCCGAGATCGCCGTGGGTACGAACGAGGCCCTCGGCGCCAACGACGCCCAGAACGAGGCGCTCGCCTACGTCCTGGAGGGCGAGACGGGCGAGGTCAAGGACGGCTGGCCCCAGTCCGTCTACGGCCTCATGGTCAACGTGCTGCCCGTCATCGGCAAGGGCATCCCCACCAACCCCATCATGGCCGATCTGGACTACGACGGGCTCCTGGAGATCAGCTTCGACACCGTCTCCACCCAGGGCTGGATCTTCCGCGTGGACGGGTCGATCTACAAGAAGATGAACAACCGCGACTTCGGGGAGCTCAGCGACTCGGCCGATAGCCCCGCCTACATCCTGCTCAACAACGGCGCCATGGGCTACATCGACCCCGAGGGCGGCGTGGACTTCGTCAAGGGCACCGCGGGCTTCGACTTTGCCCTGGCCTTCGCCGGCGGCGGCCAGCTCCCCGAGGAGCGGCTGCCCAACGGCAACGCCTTCGACCACCAGCTCTCGGGCTGGGACACGGACACGGGGACCTACTTGGAGGGCTTCCCGCGGGTCATGGAGGACTGGCAGTTCTTCAACACGCCCACCATCGTGGACATCGACAACGACAACAACCCCGAGGTCCTCATCGGCTCGGGCGGCTACTTCGTCCACGCCTTCAACTACAAGGGCGAGGAGCCCGCCGGCTGGCCCAAGCAGACGGGCGGCTGGATCATCGCCTCCGCCGCCGTGGGGGACTTCAACGGCGACGGCCTGTTCGAGGTGGCCATCACCACGCGCGACGGTTGGCTCTACGTCTGGAAGACCCCAGGCGAGGCGGCCACCAGCATCTACGAGTGGAACGGCTTCGGCCACGACCCCCACAACACGAACAACTACGAGACGGACCCCGTGCCCTACCGCACGTGGACCAAGGGCTCCACGCCCGGCCCCGAGCCCCAGCCCGAGGCCGCCGGGGACACGGGGACCGAGCCCGACGCCGGCAGCACGACCGGGCCCGACGCCTCCGAGGAGACGGACGCCGGCTCCACGCCTCCCAAGAAGGACGACGGGGGCTGCGGCGCGGCGCCAGGCAGCGGCGCCCAGGGGCTCTTGGGGCTCTTGCTCGCGCTCATCGCCGGCGCCTGGGTGCTCCGCCGGCGCGGGGCGCTCGGGTAGAGACACCGCAACCTCCCACGAGCGACGGCGCGGCTCCTCCCGTCTTCGGATGAGGGGAGCCGCGCCGTTCGCGTTGGGGGGGCGGCCTCGGCGCCTACCCCGTGGCGCGCAGGCCGTGGGCGCGGGCGTGCTCGTAGAGCAGGGCGCGGAGCGCGCGGCGGGCGCGGAACAGCCGAGACATGACGGTGCCGATGGGGCAGGACATGGCCTCGGCGATCTCGCGGTAGCTGAAGTCGCGCAGGTCGGCGAGGACGACGACGGCGCGGAACTCGGGCTTGAGGCTCGCCAGGGCCTCCTGGACCACCGGCGAGAGCGTGCGGTGCTCGTAAGCGCGCGCGGGGTTGGACCAGGTCTCCAGGGCCTCGCGCGCGAAGTGCTTGTCGGCCAAGGTGCCGGGGCGGCGCGTGTCCATGAAGTCGCGCTCGGTCCGCCGGCGGCGGTAGCCGTTGATGAAGGTGTTGACCAGGATGCGGAAGACCCAGGCGCGGGCGTTCGTGCCGGCGCGGAAGCGGCCCCACGCCTTCCAGGCGCGCAGGACGGTCTCCTGGACGAGATCCTCGGCGGCCGTGGGATCGTGCGTCATGCGGATGGCGGCGCCGTAGAGCTCGTCCAAGTAACAGAGGACTTGGGCCTCGAAGCGCGCTCGCGCGCTGGGAGCCTCGTCGCGCGCGGCGCCCTCGGGGGCCTCGGCCAACAGCGTGTCGACGGGGGGGGCGAGGGTGGACATGGGGG